>JALOQF010000625.1 GCA_025459425.1 Myxococcaceae bacterium
TGCTGACGCCCATCACCCGCAGCTTCCCGTCGGCCAGCGCGATGACCTCTGCATAGGGCGTGATTCGCGCTCGATCTCCCGAGACCTTGAAGGTGCCCGCTCGACCTCGTGCGAGCCTCGGCGCGCGTGGAGCGCCACCGCGATGCCGCCGCCTCAGCGCGGGAGCAACCCGTCGATGTCGAAGCAGAAGGCCGACGAGTCGTCGACGCGCTCGACGCCGAAGGTGGAATCGAAGCCGGCGCCCGTGCCCGAGGCGGTGGTGGCGACGGCCATCGACCGGAAGATGGTCGCGCGCATGCGCGAGGTCGAGGCGCCCCCAGGTGGCGGGGCGGTGAAGTGGGTGGTGCTCGCGCGGGTGATGGCCACCGCGAGTTCGAATCGACGGGGCCGTGGCCGGCCTCTCTCCTTTTCCGAAGCGAAGGAGCCACCCTGCCATGGGAACCGTTCCAACGAGTCTCATTGACGCAGCGACGGAGCTCGCTGAAAAGCGGCTCCGCGGGACCCTCTTCAACCAACGGAGTCACCATCATGAAGCGTTCTCTTCTCGGTTTGGTTTTCTCGATCTGCGCGCTCGCGCTCTCTGGGTGTGGCACCCCGGAGACGTGCGTGGATTTCACCGGGGGCCCTTCCTGCACCGAGGTCAAGTCGTGCTGCACGGCGACGCAGTGTCGTTACACGGCCGCCGGCGGCAGGGAGTGGAGGTGCAGCGGGACCGACTGCACGAGCGCCGCGACCCAGCTCGCGAATGAGTGCAAGTAACACCAGCCGCAGGTGGGTCGTCGCGACCCTCGCCACCGCCATCGCGGGAGCGGGGGTCGCACTGTTCTGGCTGACCGAGCCATCGAGTTCTGATGACGCAGCACGGCCGGTCGGCAGCGCGGTTCCGGCTGACGGGTTCAGGCGCCTGGCCACCGCGCCTGCCGAGCCCCGCAGCCAGGGTGACGTCGAGGCTCTCGAGCCGTCACCGACGTCGGGTGAGCGCTCTGCGGGTCAAGGTGAGCTCCCGCAAGAGAACCGCCCGCCGTCATGGGCGTCTCTGGCGGGCACCAGCCTCGAGGTCGACGCGGGCAGCGCTGACATGGACCCCGAGGGACCGCTTCTGTCAGCCAATCTCGACGCCGCCCTCAGGGCGTTCGAGTTCGCGCAGGCACGTGCTCTTGGCGACGCCGGCCTGGAAGCGGCCGAGGCGCGCTACCGTGCCGCGAGGGAGCACCAACTGAAGCTGCTGCGAGAGGCCGGCCTCGAAGCTCCCGCCAGCTCCGTCGACGGCGGAGACAACCCGCAGCCAGCGTCGACGGACACGTCGCCACACGCCTCTGACGCTGCTTCCGGCCGACTCGAGTAGAGCTTGCGCAGCTCGTCTCGAGCGGCTTCCTGGCGGCGGTGACGTGAAGGCTCGGGTCTCCTCGAGGCGCTCGTCGCCCCTGACAGGTCGCGCCCCCGTGAGGTAGGGGGCACGCATGCCTCATCACGAATCCGGCCTCGTCGCGCTTCGCACGACTGAGCCGAAGGTCATCGACGCCGTGGCGAAGCACTTCCTCGACCAGGCGCCGCACCCGTGCATCGAGCTGGTGCGCGCCGACAAAGGCAAGGGCGTGTGGATGTGCTTCGGCTCGTTCGTCGGCACGGACGTCTCCGCTTTCCTCGACGCGCAACGGAACGCGAAGCTGGCGAAGGCGCTGAAGCAGCCCCTCTGGGTCGGCCATGCGGTCGGCGGCTACTCGAACCTCCAGACCGCGATGGCCTTCTCGGCCTCGGGGAAGCGGCTGTGGTCGTCGACGTTCGACTTCCAGTTCCCGCCGGAGATGGCCCGCGAGGCGGAAGATCCATTCAGTGGCCCGGAGCGCCGCCACGAGCTGATCAAGGAGCTCCGCGCGTCATCCGGCTACGGCCTCATCGCGACCGAGTTCGACCTCGACTACTTCCGCGTGCTGTCCGTCGACGCCGGCGACGCGCTCTTCGCCAGAGACAAGCGCAAGCTCGGCCCGAAGGGAGCGAAGGAGCACGCGAAGTGGCTCACCAGCAAGTTCCGCCCCCCCGAAGGCGAGCCAGGCGATGGCGCAGCGCCACCTTCTCCTGCCGACCAGGTGGGGTATCGGTTCCTCGGCAAGGTCGACCTGAAGGAACTCGCCGGGCTGATCGCGCACCTCGCCGCCCATCGCCAGGTGGCCGAAGACGGGCTCGCGCTGCGCGCGAAGGCCACCCGGGACGACTGTGTGCTCGTGCTCGACGGCGCCGGGGTTCGCCCGCTCAGCACCACGCTCGTGTCCGAGCGCTTCGTGGCCCTGGTCGGTGAAGTCTGCCGGGTTCCCCTCTTCGCCTACGCCTGGGACACGGGGGAGCAGCCGGCCCCTCGCGCAGGGCAGAGCCGCAGCGCAGGCCTCATGCAGTTCATGCGGGCCCAGCGGGAGCCCCTCGCGCTCACGGGGCGGTTCGCGCCGGTGCCGCTGCTGGTCTCTCCCGCGGCGGCGAAGAAGTTCGAGCGCCTGCGGAAGGCCATGGCGGTGTCGGAGGATTGACCGGAGTGATTCCCACCGAGCCAGGCTGCGCCTGAGAGCGCGGGTTCCAGGGCGCGCACCAGCA
This sequence comes from Myxococcaceae bacterium, assembly GCA_025459425.1. Lineage (GTDB taxonomy): Bacteria > Myxococcota > Myxococcia > Myxococcales > Myxococcaceae > Xiheimicrobium. The sequence continues at coordinate 2,584 of JALOQF010000625.1, forward strand.
GGAACCGGGACGACCGTCACCGCCGAAGTTCGTTCATCGGCGCGCCCTGACGCCCCCTGGCCCGGACCGACTAGAGCTTGCCGAGCTCGGTGCGCTTGACGATGGCTCCCGGCTCATCGACCCAGCCCGACCGCTTCTTCGTGGAGCTTCGCCGCGTCTCGGT
>JALOQF010000626.1 GCA_025459425.1 Myxococcaceae bacterium
GACTCCTTCACCAGCGCGCCGTGGGTGTCTTCGATGGCCGTGAGCGCCGCCTGCACTTCCTGGACGCCGAGGAACTGGTGGGCGCGCTTCTTGAGCTGCAGCACCAGGTGTTCGCAGACGTACTCGCGGGCCGACAGGAGCGGCAGCTGCGCCGCGCGGGCCTTCGCCTCGTCGGCTTCGGGAACCGCGACGAGGGGACGGCCGAGCGTGGTGTCGGCGACCGGGGTGCCCGAGATGCCCATCATCTGGAGGTCGCCCATCGAGGCCGTGGTGACGAACCGCAGCTCGCCCACGGTGCCGCGGCCCGCGGGTATCTCGTCGATCGCCAGCGCCCAGGACCCAGCCGGCAGCGGCGCTCCGGTTCGCACGCGGAAGCCCGGCAGCTTGACGCCCAGCTCCTGGTGCACGCGCTCGCGCACCGTGTCGAGGTCGCCCTTCACGAACTGGCCGTCGAGCTCCTCGACCAGCCACGTGAGGTCCGCCGCGAGATCGAGCGTCAGCGGAGAGACGCCCGGCGTGAGGTTCGGCCCCTTCTTCTCTCCGGCGGGCGCGCTCGGCTCGGCCTGCGAGGACTTCGTCACGCTGTTGGCGGCCGGCTTCGGCGCGTCCTTCGCGCGCTTGAGCCCGAAGGCGATGGTGCCCAGGCCCGCGGCGATCAGCACGAAGGTGAGGTGCGGCATGCCCGGCATGAGCGCGAGCAGCAGACACAAGCCGGCGACGACGAAGAGCGCCTTCCATTGGCCGAAGAACTGCGAGCCGATGTCGCTGCCCAGCGAGGCCTCTTCGGTCTCGGACGCCACCCGCGTCACCACCAGGCCCGCCGCCACTGCGATGCAGAGCGAGGGGATCTGCGACACCAGGCCGTCGCCGATCGAGATGAGCGCGTAGGTGCTGACGGCCTCGGCCGCCGTCATGCCGTTCTGCAGCGTGCCGATGACGATGCCGCCGACGAGGTTCACCGCGGTGATGACGAGGCCGGCGATGACGTCGCCCTTCACGAACTTCATGGCGCCGTCCATCGACCCGAAGAGCTGCGATTCCCGCTCGAGCGCGCGGCGGCGGGTGCGGGCCTGCTCCTGGGTGATGGCGCCTGCACGCAGGTCGGCGTCGATGGACATCTGCTTTCCCGGCATCGCGTCGAGGGTGAAGCGCGCGCTCACCTCGGCCACGCGCTCGGCGCCCTTCGCCACCACCAGGAACTGCACCAGGGTCAGGATGAGGAAGATGACCGCGCCCACCACGTAGTCCCCGCGCACCACGAACTCGCCGAACGCCTGAATGATCTCGCCGGCGTGCCCTTCGGACAGCGCGAGCCGCGTCGACGACACGTTCATCGAGAGCCGGAACAGCGTGGTGATGAGCAGCAGCGTGGGGAAGCTCGCCACCTTGAGCGCGTCTTTCGCGTAGAGCGCTGCCACCAGCAGCGCGAGCGCCGCCGCGAGGTTGATGGCGATGCCCACGTCGAGCAGCCAAGGCGGCAAGGGAACGATCATCGAGCCGACGATGGCGGCCATCACGACGGCCAGGATCACGTCCGACTGCGTGCGGGCGCGGCTGAGCGCCTGGTCGACGAGCGAGTTCACGGGGCCTCCTTCACCAGCGCCTGCGCGCCGTCCGTCGACGTGGAGCCGTTCTCACCGGTGGACTCGAGCGCCACCCGCAGCACCGCCGCCGCCGCCTGGTAGAGCTCCTCGGGCACCTCTTCGCCGACGTCGTAGTGGATGAGCGAACGCGCCAGCGGGACGTCACGAACCACTGGGATTCCAAGGTTTTTCGCTTCCTTACGCATTGCCAAGGCGTCCTCCTCACGGCCACGGGCCACGATGTAGGGCGCGTCGCATTCGGACTCGTCGTACCGGATGGCGACCGCGATGTGGGTTGGGTTCACGACCACGGCAGTGGCCTTTTGCACCCCACGTGCCGGTCCACCCATGGCGAGCTGCTTCATGAGGTGTTTGCGCTCGCCCTTCGTGTGCGGGTCGCCCTCGCTGTTCTTGTGCTCCTGCTTCACCTCGTCGTGCGACATCATCAGGTCCTTCGTGTGCCGCAGCCGGGCCAGCGCATAGTCGGCCAGGCCGAGGACGATCAGCACCGCGCAGGCCCGAATCACGGCGGGCAGGAACGCGGCGAGGATCACGCGGAACGCCGTCAGCGCGTCATGGTGCACGGCGCGAATCACCGCCGGCGCGGCGTCCTTCGTCGCGCTCCAGACGAGGAAGACCATGACGCCCGCCACCAGCAGGCTCTTGCCGAGATCGACGAGCTGGCGCGCCTTGAAGAGCTTCTGGAAGCCCTCGATGGGGTTCAGGTTCTCGAGCTTCGGCTCGACGAGCTTCAGGTTGAACTGAATGCCGGCCATGGGCAGGCCAGCGGCGACGGCGCCGAAGACGGCTCCAATGAGCGAGGGGGCCAGACACCGACCGAGCACCGAGACAGCTTCGAGCAGCTCCAGCTCGGGCGATCGGGTGTCGAGCGACAGCAGCCGCTGCGTCCAGGCCATCAGCGTCGCGGCGCTCTGGGGCGCGAAGGCGGCGGTGCCCACCATTCCACCCAGGGTGACGGCCGCCGCCGAGAGCAGCTTGCTCTTCGGAATATTCCCGTCTTCGCGGGCCTGGCGGAGCTTCTGCTCGGTCGGTTCGTGTGTCTTCTCGCTCATCGGCCGAGCTCCAGCACCACGCGGAGTGCTTCCGGCGTCGAGGTGGCGACCTCGAGCAGGCGATCGCTGAGGAGGCCCACGGTGAGCCA
>JALOQF010000263.1 GCA_025459425.1 Myxococcaceae bacterium
GCGGTGGGAATGGTGACGGTCTCGGTGAGCGACGGCACGTCGAGCCCGGCGGCCTGCGCGAGGGCGCCGCGAATCACCACCACGGGCGTGCGCGCGTCGATGATGAAGGCCGCCGAGGCCCGGCCCTCGACGACGCCACGAAAGACGTTGAGGCCCGACTTCTTCTCGAACAGCGCCCGGCTCGCGCGCGCCGTGCCGGTGGCGTCTTCGACGACCCAGACGGCCACGGTGCGATCCCAGCTCGACGAGAACAGCTCTCCCGTCGAGGCCCAGGCGAGGCCCGACACCTCGTCGCGGTGCGCGCGCACCTCGGCCACGAACGACAGCTCGGGCCAGCGCAGCACGGTGACGAGGCCCTTCGTGCTGCCGACGGCGAGCAGCTCGCCCTTCGGGTGGAAGGCCACGGCCGAAAGCGCCTCGTCGGTCAGCCACTGGCCCTTCAGCGCGCCGCTCTGGCCGTCGAACAGCCGCACGGAACGATCGCGGCTGGCGGTGGCGACGAGGGCGCCGTCGGGCGACCAGTCGAGCGACTCGACGTTGAACTCGAGCGGGTTCACCACCACGTCGACCTGCGGCTTGCCGGGTTCGGCGAGCGAGAAGACCGACAGGTGGAACGACTTCATGCCGAGCCGCGCGAGCGCGACCTTCGAGGCGTCGGGTGACGGCCTCGCGTCCCACACGAAGTCTTCGCGGTTGAGCACCTTCGCTGGCCCCAGCGCGCCGACGGTGCCGGTGAGGTAGCCCCCCGGCCGGGCCTCGAGCGCCGAGAGGGCGTCCTGGGGCGTCTTCGGCAACGTGCGGCACCCCGCGAGCAGCACGAGGGCGCACAGACACGAGCGTCGCATGGCGCTCACCCTTCGGGCTTCTTCACGACGGTGATCTCTCGGACACCCTTCGTCGTGATGTTGAGGATGAAGAGCTGCCGCTTCACCTCGCGCTTGTCCGAGAACGACAGCGTGCCGGTGGCGCCGTCGTAGCCCTTCACGGCCTGCAGGGCGTCACGGAAGGCAGCGCGCGACTTCGGCTGCGTCTCCAGGGCCCGTCGCACGAGCTGCGCGGTGTCGTAGGCCACCGCGTCGAGCAAGGTGATGGACTGGCCCTGGAACGCCTCGCGGAAGGTGGTGACGAAGGCCCTGGTGCCGGGGCGATCGCTGTTCTCGTAGAAGCCGTCGACGTACACGCTGCACAGCACGTACTTGCCGCCGCGCTCGATCAGCTGCGGGTCGCCGCTCGGCCCCTTCGGGCTCGACCAGGTCGACGGCCCCAGCAGCGTCACCGTCTTGAGCCGGTCCTTCCCCGTCGTCTTCTGAATGCGCTCGAGGTCGCGCTTGTCGCAGGCGTTCGTCACCATCTCTTCGACGGCGAGCGCCGGCGCGACGAGCGACACCTTCTGCCAGGAATCGGGGAGCAGCAGCGCCTCGAAGTCGATGACGGGGTCGAGGCCCGCCTTGGCCTTCTCGAGGGCCTTGCGCTTGCGGAAGGCGTCGGACTCGGAGTCGCGGATCTCACGCAAACGCTCGAGGTAGTCGGCGCGATCTTCGAGGTAGTACCGGCCCACCACCTTCTTGGCCTCGTCGGTGAAGGTGGTGGCGTCGTGGGGGTACGTCTCGGCGCCACGAATGATGCCGCCACGCGCCTCGATGGCGTCCCAGAAGGCGTTGGTGAACTCGGTGCCGAAGGCCGTGTTGGGGAAGAGGACGGCGAACGTCTTGTAGCCGAGCGACACCATCGAGTACTCGGCGAGCGCGTCGGCCTGCTGCGAGTTCGTCACCATGGTGCGGAAGACGTGCGGCCCGATCTCGGTGATGCCCTCGGCGCGGCTCAAGGTGATGAGGGGCACCTGGAGCTCCTCGGCCACCAGCGCGGCGCGCCGCGAGTCGTCGGTCAACACCGGGCCGATGATGGCGATGGCGCCGTCGTCGAAGACGAGCTGCTCGACGAGGCGCGCGGCCTGAGCCGGGTCGTCGCCCGAGTCCTTCACCACCAGCTCGACGTCGCTGCCCTTCAGCCCGAGCTGCAGGCTCTTGAGCACGGTGTCGGCGACGGCCTTGTACTTCTTGCTCGACAGCGGCAGCACCGTGCCCACCACCTTCGGCTTCGTCTCGGCCCTGCGGGACACGCGCGCGAGCAGCGTCTTCGCGTCGGCGGCGTAGGGCGAGCTCGGCGCGTTCTCGACCAACGACTTGAGCGCCCGGTCGAGGTTCGCCCAGTCGCGCAGGTGGTAGTACACGCGGGCCATCTTGAAGGTGAGCAGCGGCCAGGCCGGGTGCGTCGTCGGCAGGTCGTGCCAGGTCTCGGTGATGGCGAGGAAGGTCGTCTTCGTCTCGACCACGTCTTCGAGGCGCGCCAGGGCGGCCTTCTGCGCCTCGGGGCCCTCGGCCGTGTCGACGGCCTTCATCGCCAGCTTGAGGGCTTCGCCGAACTGCTGGGTGCCGGCCGCGGCCTTCGCCAGGCCCTCTTCGGCCAGGCGGCGGTCTTCTCCGGTGAGCGAGTCGAGGAGCGGCGACAGCGTCTGGTACGCGTCGCGCCAGGCCTTCAGCTCGACGGCGGCGAGGCCGGCCTTCAGCTTGGCCTGTTGCGCGTTGGGGTGGAGCGGGTTCTCGAAGACGAGCTCGGTCAGGGCCTTGCGCGCGGTGACGTAGTCGCCCTCTTCGAAGGCGAGCACCCCGGCGCGGTAGAGGGCGTCTTGCCCGGCGGTCGAGTCGGGGTACGCCTTGCGCACGGCGAAGAGGGCCTCGATGCCTTCCTTGCGGCTCTTCGTGTCGGCGGCGGTGATGGCCTTCTGCAGGGCCTCGTCGGCCGCCGGAACGGCCTTGACGTCACGCGGACGGCCAGTGCCGCCCGTGGGGCCCGCTGGTTTCGGGCACGCAGCCAGGAAGGTGGCGATCGAGAAGAGGACGAGCCAACGACGCATACCGGCGCACATAGCAAACCACCGCCAGACGGCACCGAGGTTTCGGGCGGTGGCCGACGCGCCACGTGGCAGCCGCTCCGTGGTCGGTGTGCCGCGCTCGCCTCAGCGGTGCCCACGACGCTTCGTCAGCAGCGGCGCCGACGCGAATGGCACGCGCTGCTCACAGGGCCGCGCGGGCTCGAACGGACCGACCGCGCGTTCGCATGCCTCCAGCGGCTCGGGCGCTCTGGGCCCCCGAAAGCTCAGGCAGTCAGCCCAGCGAGGCGCTCGAGCAACGCGTCGACGTCAGCGTCGTCCTGGTACGGCCCGAAGCCGAACCGCCACCGATCGTCACGCGCGTCGGTGATGACGTGCCGGGCCTTGAGCGCCGCGCACAGCGCCTTCGCGGCGTCGGTGCGGAAGGTGAGGAACTGCCCGCGGGCCTCATCGGTCACCGGCACCACGAGCTGCTCCGGGCGCACCGGGTGCGCCGCGGTGAGGCCACGCACGAACCGCTGCTGCAAGGCGTGGGCGTGGGCGCGCGTGTTCGCCGTCGTCAGGCCTTCGCGGGCGCGCCACTGCATCACCGCGTCGAGCCGGTACAGCCCCGAGGGGTCGAACGTCGCGCCCTGGAACGCCGCGGCGCCGCTCGCGTACGGCACCTGGCCCTGCTGACGCTCCTGGAGCGCGCCGAAGGCGGCAAACCAGCCGGTGTTGCGCGGGCGAAAGCTCCGGCCCGGCGGCACGTGGAGGAAGCACGCGCCCTCACCCGCCATCGCGTACTTGTAGCCACCCGAGACGTAGAAGAGCCGGTGCTCCAGCGCGCCCAGCGACGTCGGGACCGCGCAGAAGCCGTGGTACCCGTCGAGCACCACCATCGCCTCGTCCGGGAGCGCGCGCACCACGGCCTCGACGTCGCGCACGACGGCGCCCGAGTTGAAGAAGACGTGGCTCAGGAACACCAGGTGCGGCGCCTGCGCGCGCGCGGCGGCGACGAGGCGCTCCCCGAAGCCCGAGAAGGGCTCGCTCGGTACACGCGTGACGCTGACGAGGCCGTCTTCTTCGAGCCGTCGCGTCTGCCGCTCGAAGGAATGGAACTCGGCGTCGCTGGTGACGAGGCGCGGGCGCTCCGGCAGGCACGACAGCAGGCGCAGCACGAACTCGTGGGTGTTGGGCGCGAAGACGAGGGACGCCGGGTTGGACAGCCCCAGCTCGCCGGCGACGTGCCGCTGCGCGCGGGGCAGCACCTCGCCGAACACCACGTCCCACTTGTCGTCGTGGTGGCGGGCCGCGTCGAGCCAGGCCTGCTGGTGCGCGTCGAAGCTCGGGTCGGGCCAGGGGTGGTGGCTGTGCGCCGCGAAGTGGAGCCGGCCCGGCTGTGACGAGAGGAACCGCGAGAAGTGCGCCTTGCGAGACATGCGGCGCGAGCTTGTAGCCCGCCCGGTGTACGGTGCGCGACGTGCGCGCTGCCTTTCTCTGCGGCCTCGTCGCCACGTCTGCGGTGGCGCAGTCCGAGACGCTCGTGCTCGAAGGCGAAGTGCCGGCCGACGCGGGGGTCTTCTTCACCGTCCCGTTCACCGTGCCACCGCGCATCCTCGATGGCCGGGAGGTGGTCGAGCTCGAGGTGCGGCGAGACGACCGCTCGAGCGCCAACGTCCTCGACTGGGGGCTCCTCGACCCGGCTGGCACCTTCCGCGGCTGGGGCGGCGGCAACTCCGAGCCGGCGGTGGTGAACGCGCGCGCCGCCTCGCGCAGCTACCTGCCCTCGCCCATCGACGCGGGCCGCTGGCAGGTGCTCGTCGGGCAGGCCCAGGTGACCGAGCGCCCGGCCCGGTCCGCATCGAGGTCGAGCTGCGAACCCGGACGACGCTCGCGCCGCAGGCCCGCACGCCCTACGTGCCCGCGCCACCGCTCGAGGCGACGGCGCGCTGGTACGCGGGCGACCTGCACGTGCACACGCTCGAGAGCGGTGACGCCCGCCCGAGCCTCGACGAGGTGGCGAGCTTCGCCGCGTCACGCAGACTCGACTTCGTCGCGCTGAGCGATCACAACACGAGCTCGCACGACGACTTCATCGTCGGCGCCCAGGCCCGGCACCCGCGCGTGCTGCTGGTGCCCTCGGTCGAGTTCACCACCTACCAGGGCCACTTGAACGCCTTCGGGGCCTCGCAGTTCGTGCCCTTCTGGCTCGGCCGGGACGGCGTGACGCTCGGCCAGGCGCTCCAACGCTTCGACCAGCAGGACGCGGTGGCCACCATCAACCACCCGACGCTCGACCTCGGGCGGTTCTGCATCGGGTGCGCGTGGCAGTTGCCCGTCGTGCCCGGCCTGGTGCGCGCCATCGAGGTCGGCGTCGGAGGTTGGGACGAGACGGGCGCGCTCTTCGACGAGTCGGCCATCGCCTTCTGGGAAGCGCTGGCGGACCAGGGCGTTCACCTCACCGCCGTCGGGGGGAGCGACGACCACCGCGCTGGCGTCGGCCTCAACCAGACGCAGAGCCCCATGGGTTCGCCGACGACGCTGCTCTACGCAAGCGAGCTGTCGGTGACCGCGCTGACCCGGGCGCTGCGGGAAGGCCGCGCCGTGGTGAAGCTCAGAGGCCCCGACGACCCGTTCGTCTCGCTCACGCCCCTCGACGTGTTGCCGCGCGTGCAGGACACCCTGGTGGGCTCGCAGGTGCGGGTGCTGGCGACGGTGACGGGCGGGAAGGGTCATCGCCTCGCGTGGATCGAGAACGGTGTCACGGCGGCCGAGCGAGCCATCGACACCGACGCCTTCACCGACGAGCGGAGCCTCGAAGCGCCTGCCGGGCGTTCGGTGCGCCTGCGCGCCGAGGTCCGCGTCGAGGGAGCCCCGCGCACCGTCACCTCGCACCTGTGGCTGGCGCCTGACTCCCCGCCCGGTCCTCCCGTCGTGGTGGACAAGGCGGCGCCCCGCGGGTGTCCCGGCTGCGGCTCGGCCGAGCTGGCACCGCTCTTCGCGATCGTGGCCCTGGCCAGACGGAGGCGACGATGAGCGCACCAGCCGTGAACCGGTCGAGGCGCCTGCTCCGGGTGGCGACGAGCACGGCCCTCGCGTTGGTGGCTGCGCGACGCCCGCTCGCAGCGGTTCGCCGGCGGACCGTCGATGGTCGGGGCCGGGGACAACTGGCGTGACCGCGCTCCTGGTGGCCGCGCTCCTCGCGCAGAGCGACGTCCCTCCCGACGCCGCGGGGACCTGGGCCGATCCGTCGCGCTCCGTGTTCCTCCTGCCCGGGAGCCGCTCCCTGTCGTCGGGCTTCGGCCCCGTCTCGCTCGACGGGCTGCAACCCGCGGCGTCGGCGGTGACGTTCGATGGGCTGACGCTTCGAAGCCCCGCGCACGGGTTCTTCGGGCCTTCCATCGTGCAGCCCGGCTTCGTCGAAGGCGTTCGTGTGGGTGACGCCGCTGGTTCGGTCGAGACGGGCCGCACGCTGGGGCGCTCCGTGACGCTGCTGCCAGCCGCCTCGACGGGGGACGAATGGAGGGGCCGCCTTCGCCTCGACGTGCTCGCGCTCTCGGCGAGTGGCTCCGGCCGCGTTCCCGGCCTGAAGACGCAGGTCGACGTCGGCGCGCGCTTCTTCGGGCTCCCGGCGCTGGCGGCGTCGTTCCTGCGCGTGCGCGCGCTCCTCGGAGACTGGCACCTGCGCGTGGCCCAGCCCCTCGGCAGCGGTGAGCTGCGCGTGCTGGGGCTCGGCGCCGTCGATGACGTGGCCCTCACGGTGTCGGGCATTCCGCTCGCGGCCCGCCTGTCGACACAGACGGCCGACGTGCGGTGGCGCAGCGATGCCGCGGGGACGATCGAGCTCGGCCTGACGGGAAACCTCGACTCCATCGCGCTGGCGATTCGGGGCGAGCAGACGCGACACGACGTCATCGGCGGAGAGCAGGCGGTGTCGGCGCGCCTGGCCGTGCGCCCCTCGCTCGGCGGTGGCGTGCGTCTCGGCCTCGGGGCCGATGGAACGGCCAGACGCCTCGTGCTCGACCGCGTGTCGGACTCGGGGCTCGCCGGCGTCGGCGGCACGCCCGGCCGCTTCGTCACCGCCTCGTCCAGCCGTGCGCTGGGGGTGGCGCTCGCCGGCGGACTGTTCGTCGAGGCACGCGACGACGAGGGGCCGTTTCGCTGGAGCGTCGGCCTGCGCGGTGACGTGTGGAAACCCATCGGTGGTGAGACGTTCGGTTCGCTCGAGCCCAGGCTGTCCCTCGCGCGCGACTTCGGCGACCGGTGGACGGTGAGCGCCAGCGGAGGTCTTCGTCATCAACCGGCGAGCTGGCTCGTGCCCGTGCCGGTGCTCGACACCGCGTCGTGGCGCTTCGGGCTCCAGCAGGCCGTGGTGGGTGACGTGCAGGCCACGTATCGCCCGGCGGCCGAGCACCGCTTCGAGACGCGGTTCTTCGGCACCTCGCTGCGCCGATCGCTCGAGCTCTCGCCCTTCGACGACACGTTCCTTCCGCAGGTGAACCTGTCGCCGCAGGACGTCGAGCGACGGCTCGGTGACGGGTGGGCCGCGGGCGCCTCGCTCGCGTGGGCCTTTCAGCCGAGCGCCCAGGCGTGGCTCCGCGCGTCGTACTCGTTCGTCACCTCGTGGCGCACCATCACCTTCTCGCGGGTGGGGAGCGACGGCCTGCCCACGGGAGAGGCCCGGGCGTCGGTGCCATGGAGCTTCGATCTAGCCCACGTGCTGCAGGCATCGGGCGGGTGGCGATTCGGTGCCGGGTGGGCGCTGGCGGCGTCGATCGCGCTGCAGTCGGGCGCGCCGCTGGCTGGCGGCTTGTGGGGCCAGGAGCAGCGGCCCGGCGTCGATTCGCTCCGGGGGACCCCGCGTTGGGTTCCCGTCGACCGGGATCTCGTGGGCCGCGCGAGCCCCTGGCTGCGGGTCGATCTGCGAGCGTCGAAGACGTGGCGGCCCGGCGCGCTCGAAGTGGAGCTCTTCCTCGACGTGCAGAACGCGTCGGTGTGGGCGCAGCCGACGGGCACGTCGTACGGCACGGCCCCCGCGAGCCTCGAGCAGCAGGCGCGCGGCGACGTGACGCTCACCTCGCGACCGGCCAGCGCGCCGCTTGGCTTCCCGATTCCGGTGCTGGGCGTCGAGCTTCGACGGTGAGGTGAGGCCCAAAGCAACCGGCCGTCGGACCCGACGAAGCGTCGTCGGATCCAACGGCCGGGAGCCCTTCATCGGTCCGGTCAACTCAGGCCAGGCGGCCACCCTCTTCGCCGACGGCCATCGTGGTGACGTCGCCGGGGCGCGGCTTGGTGCCACCCTCTTCGCCCACCGCCATCGTCGTCACGTCGCCGGGGCGCGGCTTGGTGCCACCCTCTTCGCCCACCGCCATCGTCGTCACGTCGCCAGGCTTCCCAGGCTTGCCGGGCTTGGTGCCGCCCTCTTCGCCGACGGCCATCGTCGTCATGTCGCCAGGCTTCCCAGGCTTGCCCGGCTTCGTGCCGCCCTCTTCGCCGAGCGCGAGCGTCGTCATGTCGCCAGGCTTCCCAGGCTTGCCGCCGCCCTCTTCGCCGAGCGCGAGCGTCGTCATGTCGCCAGGCTTCCCAGGCTTACCCGGCTTGGTGCCGCCCTCTTCGCCCACCGCCATCGTCGTCATGTCGCCAGGCTTGCCGGGCTTGCCGGGCTTGGTGCCGCCCTCTTCGCCGAGCGCGAGCGTCGTCATGTCGCCAGGCTTCCCAGGCTTGCCCGGCTTGGTGCCGCCCTCTTCACCCACCGCCATCGTCGTCATGTCGCCGGGCTTGCCCGGCTTCGTGCCGCCCTCTTCGCCCACCGCCATCGTGGTGAAGCGGTCATCGGGCTTGCCAGGCTTCTTCCCGCCTTCTTCACCGACCGCCATCGTCGTGGCGCGCCCGCCGCCTGGCTTCTTGCCGGGCACCTCGTACCGCGTGAATGGACTCTTCTGACCGCGTGGACCCCGAACAGACATGTGTCAGCCTCCGGAACTCCGGGTGATTTCCCGATTGTCGGCACGGTTGTAGGAGAGTTGCCTACGCATGCGCAAAACCCCTTTACGGGTCGGCCTGTTTGGCACCGACGACGACCTCCAGCTGCACGCGGTGGCGAAAGAGGTGCGCGCGCTCGGCGCCGAGGACCTGCTGCTCCGGGCCGACGCGCTCGAGGCTGGCCTGCCGGTGAGTGAGCTCGACGGACGAATGCTGTACCGCGGCGTCGACGTGACGGACGTCGAGGGTTTCTACCTGCGGGGCATTCCCGCCGCGTACGCGCCCTTCATGGAGAAGGACGACGAGCTCGTGCTCTACGAGGACTGGTTCGAGCGCTACATGCAGGAAAGGGAGCGCGCCTCGTTCTACGTGGCGTGGCTGCTCGAGCTGCAACGCCGGGGCGCGCGGCTGGTGAATGGGCCGACGGCGGCGAGCGTGCTCCAGTACAAGCCCTTCCAGCTCAACGTGTTGCGCAGCGTCGGCGCCCGGGTGCCGCGCACGCTCATCAGCAACGACCCCGACGCGGTGCGCGCCTTCCACGCCGAGGTGAAGCACGTCATCTACAAGCCGGTGACGGGCGGGGCGGTGACGCGGTCGCTCGACGACGAGACGCTCGAGCAGCTCGAGGCCGTCCGCGCCGCGCCGGTCATCTTCCAGGAGCGCATCGTGGGCGACGATCTCCGCGTGATGCTCGCCGGCAACGACATCGTCTCGTCGGTGGCCATTCGCACGCCCTCGCAGCACCTCGACTTCCGCGCCGACCCCGTCTACTCGGGCGGCGACGCGAGCTACGAGCCGGTCGAGCTGCCCGAGGCCGTGGTGAACCAGTGCCGCGCCGCCGCGCGCGGCTGCAGCCTCGTCTTCGCCGGCATCGACATCAAGCGCACGAGCGACGGTGAGTGGGTCTTCCTCGAGCTGAACAGCTCTCCCATCTACCTCGACGTCGAATACAAGCTGGGCCACCCGATCAGCCGCGCGATCGCCGAGCTGATCGTCGGCGTGCGCCCGATGGGCTGACGTCACGTCAGGAGCGCCGCGAGCTCGACGAACGATGGCCGCCGGGGCCCGCACGTCGTTTTGGCTTTCCGAACGACGAGGCGCGCACCAAGGTGGCGCGGTGACGTCGCTGCTCCAGCCCTTGGTCCCGCCGGCGTGGCAGCCCGCGCTCGAGGCGCTGTGGGGAACGCCCGAGGTGCAGGCCCTCGAGCGGTTCCTCGAGCTGGAGCGAGCGCAGGCAAAGGTGTTTCCTCCCACCGAAAAACTCTTCGCCGCGCTCCGGCACACGCCGCCCGAAGCGGTGCGCGTCGTGCTGCTCGGGCAGGATCCCTACCCCACCGAAGGCCACGCCAACGGCCTCGCGTTCTCGGTCAACGCCGGCGTGAAGCTGCCCGCGTCGTTGCGAAACGTCTTCAAGGGCCTGGTGGCTGACGTGGGCGTGCCGATGCCGGGCTCGGGCGATCTGTCGCCATGGGCCGCGCGCGGCGTGCTG
>JALOQF010000627.1 GCA_025459425.1 Myxococcaceae bacterium
CTTCGGTGGGCGGGCTGAGCGGCCGATACCTCGCCGCTCCGATGTTCATGTACGGCCCGAGGCTGTCGTCGCCGAAGTCGTAGGGGTGCGTCGACGTGAAGCCGTCATGCCGCTGCGTGATGGAGCCCGCTTCGACGTGGAACGTGCCCACCCCTGTCGTACCAGGTTGGCGCCGCTGCCCTTCGATGTCGAAGAGCGCTCCGCCGCCCGGCCTCGGGTTCGAGGCTCGTGTGCCATCTCCAAGGAAGAGAATGGTCGTCGTGCTCCCGCTCCACCACAGCCCCCGCGGCCCAGAGTCATCGGCGCTCGGGTCAGGCAGTTCGACGCCCCGCCCACTCGGCAACCAGCCTGGCGACCCCGGAAAGAGGTCTGGCGTCTCTCCTCGAGGCAGGAGCTCGCTCGAAAAGCTCGAGGGTCCACTGACCGGGGGTGTGCTCGTGTCGTCGGTGAGGAGCCCGAGTGTCGCCAGCGCGGCCGTCATCATCGTGCACGCGGCACACAGCCCCGCGATTCCCAGCACGAGCCAGAGCACTTTCGAGTTCTTCACGTGCTCCACCTGAGAGCGAATCGGAAGCGAGCACACGCTCCACCCGCGTCGCGCGACGTGTCGGCCAGCGAGGCAGACTCCGGCCGATGCGGCCGACCGCTCACCGCAGCGTGATGACCACCATGCGGAACGCGCTCTGGAAGAGCAGCACCACGTGCGTCGCGCCGGGCTCGTCGAGGCGAATCGCGCGGAAGCTCTGCTGGTACACGACGGCCTGCGCGGCCGGCACCATCGAGCGCGCGTTCCACCCGTCGAGCAGCGTGTTGACCTGCCCCGGCGTCAGCGTCGCTCCGACCGTCGCCGGGCTGTTCGTCGTCTGCTTCCAGCCCTGCGCCACCAGCTCCATCGGCACGTTGCGGGTGTTCGAGGTGCCGTAGGCCGTGAACGTCACCGACTTGCCGGCCGGCACCTGGAGCGCCGCGAGCGCCTGCTGCAGCGCCGTCTGGTCGTCGGGCGACGGGTACAGCTGGGTGACCTGGTTGGGCAGCCCGCAGACGCTCACCTCGCGGTAGCTCCCGCAGTCTCCGAAGTCGGTGGCGCCGATGGGCGTGGCGGTCAGGCAGGTGCGCACGGCCGTCGGGCAGCGCGTCGGAGGCCACACCGTGTACGGGTCGGCGCTGGTGAGCTCGACGGCCTTCACCGTCGCCGCGACGACCGCCAGCTTGCTGCGAAAGCGCCCACCGGGCTCGCTCGCGAGCACCTCGACCTGGTCCGCGTTCACCCCCGGCACGTCGAGGGCCAGCGCGAGGTCGTCGTAGGTGAAGTCGAGCCCGTACACGCCCAGCGTCGCGCGCGCCGACACGACGATGGTCACGTCATCGAGCGTCGAGGCGCTCACCTGCGAGCCGACGGGCGCGCGCACCTGGCCGCGGTAGCGCAGCCCACCCGAGGCGTAGACGGGCCGAATCTCGGCCGCGAGGGACAGCCGCGTCGAGCCACGAATCGAGGTGAAGCGCGGCGCGAGGTCGATGCCCGCGGTGATGGGCCGCGTCGCTCCACGGGGCGTGAGGTTCACCAGCAGCCGCAACCCCGACAGCAGGCTGTTGAGCTCATAGCCCTCGGCGATGGCGACCTCGAACGTCCGCGGGCCCGTGACCGTCGCTTCGCCGAACGCGTCGTCGGGCACGAACGACATGGCCCCATCGAGGTCGCGGTTCGTCTCGCCCGCGACAATCCACTTCCGCTGCGAGCCGGTCACTCGCACCGTCACCACCGGCTTCACCGAGACCGTCAGGCCACGAAGCTCGGCGCGCACCGCACGCGTCAGCTCCGCGTCGGTCTCGGCCTCGAAGTCCTGCGGGTCGGAGACCGCGACGACGCCTCCACCACAGCCGAAGAGCGACAGGACGACGAGTGAAACGACGTGAGGGGTGCGCATGGTGACGCGCCCTCTATATGAGTAGGGAGGTGTCGCACAATCACACCCATGTAACGATTCAAGCCCTCGAATGAAGGGCACTTTCTCCGAGTCAGCGCCGGAGCGTCAGCGTCCGCTCCTTTTCGAGGAACAGCTCGACCAGCTGGCGCGCGCTCGAGCGGTCGAGCACGAAGTCGGGCTTGAAGTCGGCGAGCTGCTCGTACGCCATCGCCCACGTGTGGAAGTCGCGCGTCGTCACCGGCTCGCGGTACAGCTCGAACACCTGGCGATGGCGCTTGTCGCTCAGAATCTTCGCGTACAGCGCCGAGACCGGAGCCGCTGCTCCCTCGAGCACCTGCACGAAGTGGCCGTTGCCGTAGAGCAACAAGCCCGTGATGCCGTCGCGCTCGTTGTTCGCGCGGGCCTTTTCGAGCAGCTGCTGCAACGCGGGCGGTTCGAAGTGGGCCGACGCAACGCTCGCGTAACACAGCTGGGTCAGCATCCCGTGCGTGTAGCACGTTCAGGGCTGGCGCCCCGTGGGTTCCTCGGTCTTCGTGGTGTCAGTACGAGAACGCCCGCACCACGGCCATGTGCTGCATGTTGAGCGCGGCGCTGTCTTCGAAGCGGGCTGGCGCGAGGTCCGTGAGGGGCGCGTGCACGCGCGTGTCGGCGACGAAGCCGGTGGGGAAGGCCGACGCGCCGATGACGACCGGCACCTCGCGGGCGCGCAGGCGGCTGTCCACCGCGACCTGGTCGTAGGGCTTCGAGCGCGGGCCGTTCGTCATGCCCGAGCCACGGCCATCGACCGGTCCGCCCGAGGGG
>JALOQF010000264.1 GCA_025459425.1 Myxococcaceae bacterium
GCCGACGGTGGAACCGGAGCGGTCCGTGTCGGTGTTTCATCGGCTCGCGCGCAGGGCCCCGACGCGGTGGGGCCGCGCGGCGACGCCACGAAAGGCCTCGGCGGCTCAGCGCTCCTCGAGGAGCACCTTGAGCTCACGAATGCGCCGCGTGACCTCGTCACGCTCGAGCTTCTGGAACACCTCGGGCAACAGCTCGCGGCTCGTGCACTCCTGCACCGCGACGAGGTTCTGCAGCTCGATCTCGAGCGGGTAGCTCGGCGGCACGAAGTCCTTCACCACCGCCTCGACGTCGGCCGGCGTGACGTCGTCGCGCCCGTCGGTCGCAGCCTTGAACTTCGAGCGAATGAGAATGGCCTCGATGTCGGCGCCCGAGAAGGGGTGCCCATGGGTGAGCTTCGAGAAGTCCTTCACCTCGACGTTCACCTTCGTCTTCTTCTGCATCGCCTTGAACAGCTCGTCCCGCTCCGCATCGGTCTGCGGGTAGAAGAGCGCGAGGTGCTCCTCGGCGCGGCCCTGGCGCTTCAGGTCGATGGGCAACAGATCGGGCCGGCAGGTGAGCAGGAACCAGACGATCTTCCCGCGGTACTCGGTGTTGCCCATGAACGAGGCGATCGAGCCGAACACGCGGCTCGAGGTGCCCGAGTCGCCGCCGGCGTCGCGATCGCCCAGGAACGCGTCGGCTTCGTCGATCATCACTGCCACCGGCCACAGCGCCTTGAGCAGGTTGAAGATCTTCTCGAGGTTCGACTCGGTCACGCCCTGCCACTGCGAGCGGAAGTTGAGGAACTTCACGCAGGGAATGCCGATCTCTCCGGCGAAGCACGTCACGAGGAAGGTCTTGCCCGTCCCCACCGGGCCCGACACCAGGTAGCCCATCGGCATCACCTCGATGCGGCCCTTCTTCAGCATCGTCGAGGCGTCGCGCAGCATCTTCTTGGCCTTCGCGTGCCCCGCCACCACGTCGAGCGTCCACGCGGGCTCGATGAACTCGAGCAGCCCATGGCACTCGGCCTGAATGATCTCCTTCTTCTTCTCCTTGAGTGTGTCGGCGGTGATCTTCTGCCCCGACTCCATCGCCTCGGTGAGCAGGCGGTCGAGGTTGATGCGCGACAACCCGGCCGTCATCTTCGCCAGCGCGGCCACCCCGACGTCCGACACGCTCGCGAGCTTCTTGCCCTCGAGCTTCCACTTCACGAAGTCGAGCCGCTCGTCTTCCTTCGGGAGCGTGATCTCGATGTTGGCCACGTAGGGGTTGCGTGACAGCCGCGGCGAGATGTCGGCCAGGTTCTCGACCACCAGCACGATCGACAGGTCGCCCTGGAGAAACTGCGGGTCCTGCGACCACTTGATGAGCGTGGCGAGGGTGAAGCGGTCTTCGGCCGACAACGAGCCCATGTCACCCGCCGGCGCGATGGTCTCGGCGAAGTCGACGACGAGCGCGAGCGACCTCCCGTCGGACACGCGCAGGCGCAGGTAGTTCTCGAGGATCTGCAGCGCCCGGCCCGGGTCCCTCGGCATCACCCGCGCGAAGTCGGTGCCGTACATCGCGTCGTAGGCCGACATCGCCCGCGTGAAGTCCTGCTGCGTCTCGGGCGCCTGCGAGCGGATGCCAGACGAACGGTCGTAGTACAGCACGTGGTCGCGCCCACCGAAGAGCTCCTGCCCGAAGAACGTCTTCAGGTTCTGGAAGTCCTTCGTGCCGTCGTCGCGGGTGACCGGCTGCAGATCTCGCACGGCCCCGTAGACGACGAAGGTCGACACGGTGCGCGTGTAGTACCGCCTGGCGAGCGTCTGCGCCCACTCGGGCAGCCCGGCGAGCGGGTCGTCGTTCTTGCGGTTCCTGGCCATGGCGTCTCGTTCTGGGAATGCCCTCACGGCTTCGTGGCGCGGTCACGCGCCCCCGTGCGTGGGCGGGTCTACTCAGCGCTCTTCTTCTTCAGCTTCTTGGTGAGCGGCGTGTACTCGTTGCCTTCCCGGACGTCGACGGTGTCGGTCAGCGTCTCGTACCCGGGAACCACGATCATCACGGTGTTCTTCCCCGCTGGCACCTCGAGGATCTGCGGCCAGTCCTTCAACAGCCCGCCCTCGGGGTCGAGCAGCTCCTTGCCGTTGAGGTTCACGCGCGCCTTGCCAGCTGCGGCCTCGGGGAGCTCGATGATGAGCAGGCCCTTGGCGGGCGGCTTGAGCGCGACGCCGAGCCCGACGAGCGACAGCACCAGCACCAGTCCGACGCCGACGATGGCGAAGAGCGTCTTGTTCGAGCTCCCACCGCGCACCGGCTGCAGCTGCGCGTTGGTCGTTCCATTCGGCGCGTATGCCTGCAGCTGCGGCGAGGTGTCGCCCGTCGGCTGGAGCGCCGGGAGCGAGGGCGACGAGAGGCCCGCGTCGGTCACCATGTTGGGAGGCGCCATGCGCGGCGGCAGCGGCACCTGCCCCTGGGTAGGCCGCCGGCCGTCCATCGTCGCCAGCACCGGCGGGCCCGGCCGCATGCTGCCCAGCTCGGCCAGGGTCATCGCGTCGGGGCCCATCATGTTCGGCACGTTGCCGCGGCTGAGCGCTGGCACGCCCGGGTCGGTGCTCGGGTCGAACTCGGGCCGGTTCCGCACGTTGAGGGCGCGCGTCGAGTCCTGGCCCGGGTTCGTCTGATCGTCCGCCGCGCCATCGGCGAGCACCGTGGCCTCGTGCTCCTCCTTGCCGACGGTGTGCACGGCCTGCTGCGCGGTGAGCCTGGGCAGGCTGGGCGAGCGCATGGGCGCTGGTGGCTGGGGCGACGACGGGCGCGCCGGCGCGAGCGTCGGCGGCGGCGGGCGCACGATGGGCGGCAGGCCCTGCTGCGACATCGAAGGGGCAATCGACGGCGGCGCCATCGTGGGCAGGGCCGTCACGGCGCTCGCGTTGAGCGGCACCTGCGGGGCCTGGGGCACCTGGCCCAGGCCGAAGCCCGCCTCGGCGGCCGCCATCATGCCCTCGGGCGCCTTCACGTCGTTGTATTCTTGGAGGCGCTGCTTCTCCTTCTCGACGTCCTCCGCGAAGGTGGCCTTCATGAAGGCCGCCAGGTCCTTGCGGCCGAACGAGTAGCCCGAGGTGTAGAGGAACTTGCGCAGGTCCTCGCCGAGCTCGCTCGCGTACGAGTAGCGCTCGTCGACGTCCTTCGCGAGCGACTTCATGACGATCTTCTCGAGCGCGTCGGGGATCTTCCGGTTGAAGTGCGAGGGCGGGAGCACCTCGACCTTGCGCACCTTCTCGAGCACCGAGAAGTCCGAGTCGCCGACGAAGAGCCGCTCGCCGGTGAGCATCTCGTACAGGCACACGCCGATGGCGAACACGTCACTGCGGCGATCGAGCGGCAGCCCACGAATCTGCTCGGGGCTCATGTACCCGAACTTGCCCTTCAAGATTCCGGCCTGCGTCTTGGTGGCCTTGCCTGCGGCCTTCGCGATGCCGAAGTCGATGACCTTGACCTCACCCTCGTAGCTGATGAGCGCGTTCTGCGGCGAGACGTCGCGGTGCACGATGTTCATCGGCCGCCCCATCTTGTCGTTGGCGCGGTGGGCGTAATCGAGGCCCTCGCAGCACTGCGCGATGAGGTAGCAGATGAGGGGAATCGGCGCGGGCTCACCGCGCTTGCGGCAGCGGTCGAACACCGCGCGCATGTCCTTGCCCGACACGTACTCCATCGCGATGAAGTACGAGTTCGCGATCGACGACAGCTCGTAGATCTGCGCGATGTTCGCGTGGTTCAGCTGAACCGTGATCTTCGCCTCGTCGATGAACATCGTGATGAACTCTTCGTCCTCCGCGATGTTCGGCAGGATGCGCTTGATGGCGACCAGCCGCTCGAACCCACCAGCGCCGAACGTCTTGGCGCGCCACACCTCGGCCATGCCGCCGATGTTGATGCGGTCGAGGAGCAGGTACTTGCCGAAGGGGATCGGCTGACGCTTGGGAGCAGTCGTCACGAGACCGTGAAGCGTATCCGACGCTCCCGCAAAACCAGACAGAGAACGCAGCCCCTCCTTCGGCCATGTGGGAGCGGGTGGGTTACCCGGCGAGCACCCGCGCGGGGTCGGTCGCCGCGGCGCGCCGGGCGGGAAAGAAGGCCCCGCCCGCCGCGGCCAGCACGCCCAGGCCGACCCCGCCGGCGAGCAACCAGGGGGGGCGCAGGAACCATGACTCGGGCTTGAAGGGGAACGGAGGCAAGAGGCTGGTCGCGGTGGCGTCGAGCGCCAGCCCCGCCGCGAGCGCGACGAGCGTGCCGACCAGCCCTCCCACGAGGCCCAGGAGCAACGCCTCGGCGAGCACGAGCCGGAACAGCGCTGCCCGCGTCGCGCCGACGGCCCGCATCACGCCGAGCTCCTTCTCTCGCGCGCGCACCGCCGCCGAGAAGGCGTGCGCGATGTTGAACGCCGCCAGCACGCAGATGAGCACCGACAACAGGGCCAGCGACGAAGTGCTGATGGCCACCGCCGCGCCCGCGTTCTCGGCCATGCGCCGCTCCTGGTCGTCCACCGACAGGCCCATGGCCTTCACCGCCTCGACCACGAGCGGCACCGCCGAGGGGTCGGCCGTCTGCACCGTCACCGCGGTGAAGGTGACGTCGTCGAGGTTCGCCGTGCGGTTGAGCCGCCGCGCGACGTCGAGGGGAATGGTGACGCCGGCCAGCAGCGCGCGGTCCGACACCCCGACGAGCTGGGCCTGTGCGGGAATCGACGACGCGCTGGGCGGCGTGGCCGTGACGAAGCTGCGGTTGAAGTCGATGGGGAAGACGAAGCCCGTCAGCATCTGGCCCGACAGCTGCGGCAGCGAGCGCTGGGGCGCGAAGCTCTTGTTGTAGATCTCGAGCAGCCGCGTCGAGGCGAGCGCCGGAATCGGCTTGTCGGGCCCGGGGTCGACGAACTCGCCCATCAGCACGTCACGCTTCACGAAGTCGGGCTCGACGCCGACGGCCAGCACCTCGAGGCCCATGTGGAGCGGCCGCCCGAAGAAGTCTCCCCGGTAGATGGTCACCGCCGGCGCGCGCACGTTCATCTTCTTGAACACGCGCGAAACGCCCGGCAGCGCCTCGAGGCGGGCCACCGCCGTGTCGTCGAGCTTCCCGCCGCCGAGCAACCCGAGCGAGAACGACGCGGGCACCACCTCGACCAGGCTCGAGTCGACGGGGAAGACCTTCTCGCGCACCACCCGGCCCACGCCGAGCCCGAGCGAGACGAAGAACACGAGCGAGGCCACGCCGACGGCGAGCCCGAAGGTCGACGACAGGGCGCTGCGGCGGTCGCGCGAGAGTGACAGGCGCACCAGCGGCCAGACCGAGGCGCTCACGACCGCCTCCCGGCCGAGAGCGTCGGCGCCCGCGACGCCGAGACGTTCAGCAACTCGTCGGAGGCGCGCCTGCTCGGAGCGCAGCGCTCCGAACCCTGCGTCGTCGGCGCGGTTCCTCGACTCACGACCGCCCTCAAGCACGAGAGCGTTGGCGCCCGAGACACCGGGACCTTCATCCGCTCGTCGGAGGCGACCTCGACGCCGCGCGCGCTCGGACCGCAGCGCTCCGACGCCAGCGCTCTCATCGCGCCCCCTCGGCTCACGACAGCCTCCCACCCGAGAGCGTCAGCACCCGCGAGGCCGCCGCTCGCAGCCGGTCTTCATGTGTCACCGCCACGATGGTGAGGCCGCTCGCGTTGAGCTGCTTGAAGAGCGCCACGATGTCGTCGGCGGTGGCCGCGTCGAGGTTGCCGGTCGGCTCGTCGCACAAGAGCAACCGTGGCGAGGCGAAGAGCGCCCGCGCGATGGCCACGCGTTGCCGCTCACCGCCCGAGAGCTGACCCGGCGACCGCGCGGCGTGCGAAGGAAGGCCGACCCGTTCGAGCGCCGCCCGCGCGCGGGCCTCGAGGTCGGCCGGTGGTGACGCCGCGAAGCGCGCCGGGAGCATCACGTTCTCGAGCGCGCTCACGCCAGACACGAGGTGGAACGACTGGAAGACGAAGCCCACCGTCTCGTTGCGGAACCGGCTCAGCGCCGCGTCCGACAGACCGTCGAGGCGCACGCCCGCCACCGTCACCTCGCCGCGGTAGCCGGTGTCGAGGCCGCCCAACACGTGCAGCAGCGTCGACTTCCCGCTCCCGCTCCGGCCGACGACGGCGACGAACTCACCGTCGGCGACCTGCAGGGTGGCCCCGTCGAGCACCGTGAGCCGCCCACGCTCGCCGTCGTCGAAGACACGACAGACGCCCTTCGCGTCGATCACGGCGCCTTCGCCCCCGCGGCCGGGAGGCCGAGCGACAGCACGAGGGCTCCCGACACCACGCCGTCCTTCGCGCCCGCCCGCACCGTCACGGCCTTCAGGTCGTCCGTCGCGTCGAGCCAGCGCACGGTGGTGGGCTTGAGCGCGAACCCGCCGAGGCCCCACGCCGACTCGGGCAGCGCCCGCACCGAGCCAGCCAGCTTGCCGAGGTCCACCTTCACCTCGAGCGCGTGGGCCGCCGTCGCCTCGGCGCCCGGCGCGGCCGCGCTCGCGAGCACCGCGTCGAGTCGCTGCACCGGAGAAGCGAAGGCCACCGCGCTGCCCTTCGGCGCGAAGTGCACGCCCTGCCCCTGCGCCCAGGTGGTGAAGTACAGGTCTTTCCCTTCGCGCTGCTGCTTCTCGAGCTTCGCGCCGAAGCGCGGCGCCACCTCGGCCACCTTGCTCAGCGTCGGCATCACCGTCTCGGCCTGCTTCACGGGCGCCAGCCCCGAGAGGTGCGCGTAGGCGAAGGGGTTCGTCTGCCGCAGGTCGAGCGTGGGCACGCCCCGGTCCATCGGCGGGCGATCGGCGAGCGAGAGCGCGAAGACGGCGCCCGGCATCACCTGGTCGAGCACCTCGGCCCTGAGGTCGAACCCGCCCTGCTCGAAGGCGCGCGCGAGGAAGGGGCCGACCAGCTCCTTCGAGACGAGGCCGAGGCCGGCGGCGCTCCCGGTGTAGCGCCCGGTGAGGAACGCGTCGGCCGGCAGCACGCCCGAGAAGTCCTTCGCGGGCTGGGGCGTCAGCGCGGCCAGCAGCTCGGGCTTGCCCTTCCACTGGCCGGCGACGTCGAGCGTGAAGGCCTGGGGCGTCAGCGTGGCGGTGACGAAGCCGTTGAGGAGCGGGGTGGCCTGCAGCGCGACGCTGCCCGAAGGGAGCCAGGCGTACACGTCGACGGCGCCGGCGTTCTCCTTCGCCTTCGCCAGCTGCACGTCGGCCGACAGGCGATCGACGTCGGTGAGCGAGGCGGCCTGCGGCAGCTTCGAGATGGCGGCGTCGGTGGCGACGAAGGCCCAGCCGTCGGCCAGCACGTAGCCGAGCCGCGGCGGCTGGCCCTGCTGGCGCGAGAACGTCTTCACCGTGACGAGGCCCACCTTCTGTTGGCTGCCCGCGCCAGCGCCGAGCCGGTTGTACGAGAGCCCTTCGAGCCGCGCGTGCAGCGCCGACGCGTCCTTCACCGGCAGCACCAGGTACACGTCTCCCGTCAGCAGCACCGCCGCGCCGAGGCCCCGCGAGGCGTCCAGCCCGGCCTTCGCCAGCTCGGCCGGGTTTCGAACGTCGACGCCGAGCTGCCCCACCAGGGCGTCGGCGAAGGCCTTCGCCGACGCGAAGCCCTGGAGCGGCGCGACGAAGCCCGCCACCTTCACCTGCTCGAGGAGCGTCAGCTTCGCGCCCGCGCGCTCGAGCGACGGCACCACCACCACGGCCACCGCGTTGCGAGGCAGCACCCGCTCGATGCCCGTCTCGGGCTCGCTCTTCTTCCCGCACTTCGCGCAGCCCGCGACCAGGACGAGCGCCACCAGGGCGCCGAGGCGTGACGCCGTCACGAGCGCACCTTCACGGCCTGGGCGCCGGGCGTCGACGAGAGCTCCTCGGTCACCAGCATGAAGGACTCCATGTCGCGCACCGTCTCTTCGGTGGCCGCCACCTCGGCGGACAGCGCGTCGAGCTGCCGCGTGACGACCTGCGGGTCTCTGATGGCGATGGACTGCTCGTGGGTCAGGCGCAAGAGGTCCTCGATGCTCGCGAGTTGATGGCTCACCACTTCCCGGCTCTCGTCGGCTTGTACGAAGCGGGCCAGCCGTTTCTTCAGGATGTCGATGCGCCGGGCCTTCACCTCCTTGAGCCGCTCGTTCGTCTCGTGCTCGACCTCGGCCGACAGCGCGGTGAGCTCTTCCTCGACGGCGCGCTTGTCGGCCGCCGAGAGGTACTTGCGGTAGCTGTTGAGGGTGGCCACCAACCTGAGGAACGAGGTGAGGAGCGCGTCGAGGCGTGACTCGCTCGAGGCCTGCAGCACGCCGCCGCCGGGCAGCTTGCCGTACTCGTCGAGGATGCGGGCCTTGAGCCCCTTGAGCTGCGCGTAGTGCTCCTTCTGGCTGGGCGCGAGCTCGGCGAGGAGCGCCTCTTCTTCCTCCGGGGTGGCGACGTCGGGAGACGTCTGCGCGTCCGAGTTGGCGCGCACCGCCCGCCGAAACGACGGCATCGTCGAGAGGAAGGCGAGGTACGCCGCCGACGCGCCCCCAGCCGCGGCCAGCGGCACCCAGTCGCCCACCAGCCACGAGGCCACGCCTCCGGCGGCCAACGCGAAGAGGTTGGCGGGCATCAGCAGCGCGGCCTTGAGGTAGTTGGGCTTCTTCTTCGTCGTCACGGCGGGTCGTCTTCCGGCTGTCGTCAGGGGCGCTGCGTCGCCGAAACGTACTTGAGGGCCCCGAGGTCCGCAGTCTCTTCGGCGCTGGGCGCGCTGCCCGTGCCGGTGAGCTTCACCGAGAGCGCCACCGCCGACTGGTACAGCTCGGCGTACGTCACCGGCGCTTCGCCCGTCAGCCCGAAGAAGGCGAGGTTCTCGCGGGTGGTGGCGGGCGGCGCCGCGAGAATCGCCTCGGTCGGATCGCCCAGCCCCGGCGCCACCGCCAT
Source organism: Myxococcaceae bacterium (assembly GCA_025459425.1). GTDB lineage: Bacteria > Myxococcota > Myxococcia > Myxococcales > Myxococcaceae > Xiheimicrobium. The sequence goes on from JALOQF010000264.1 coordinate 8,909, forward strand.
GAGCGCCCGCGCCGCCTCTTCGGGGGCCTTGATGACCTGCGCGTTCGCGTCGAGCAGCCCGCGCAGCAGCCGTCGCACGGCGTCCGGGTAGCGGGCCGCGAAGTCGCCGCGCGCGACCAGCACGGTGGCCACCAGGTGCGGCGCGTCGGCCGTCGTCGCCACCAGGCTGCCGCCGAGCTCTCTGACGGCCGGGTGCACGTCTCCTTCGAACCCCGCGGCCACGTCGGCCTTCCCGTCGCGCAGCGCCTGGCCCGCCTGAAAGGCCGACTCGAGCGGCACCCAGGTGACGTCGCGCATGGACAAGCCGGCGCGCGAGAGCACCCAGAGCGCGAAGTAGTGCGAGGGACTGCGTGGCTCGGTGGCGAGGCGCTTGCCCTGGAGCTGCGCCGGCGCCAGCGCCCCGGCCCGCGCGCCCAGCACGTCCTGCCCGCGGCTGCGGCCGAGCAACATCACCGTGCGCGGCGCGGCGTCACGCAGCGGCTGCGCCGACATGCCGAGCGTCGACACCGCGAGCGCAGCCAGGTCGACGCCTCCATTCTCGGCGCCCTTCACCAGCGCCCGGCGCAGCCCGTCTTCGGACTCGTACGTCACCACCTTCACGTCGAGCGCGTAGGCGGTGCGCAAGAGGCCCGGCTTGTCGTCCTTGAGTGAAGCCCACACCAGCGGCGCCACGGTGCCGCGGGGCACCACGCCCACCAGCACCGGGCGCGTGGGAATCGACGCCACGTCGTCGACCGGCGCGGTGACGCCCGCGGGAAAGTCACCGGCCGCGAGCCGCACCGCGCGGCCCTGCACGCGCTCCTTCAACCGGTCGACGTAGCCCAGGCGCAGCGCGAGCAGCGAGCCCACGCCGAGGCCCACGAAGAGCACGGTGGCGATGACGCGACGGCCGCGCATCGGCCCGTCACTTCACCTCGACCTTCTTGCCGATGGTCTTCTCGCCCGTCTGCGAGACCTCCGACACGGGCGCCGGGCTGTCGAGGCCCATCTCCATCTTGAACTGCTTCACCAGCTCGCGGGCCTGGAGCTGCTCGGCCTCTTCTTCGATCTTGATGCGCTCGTGGTCGACCGACTCGAGGGCCATCTGCATGCGCGCCTCGTTGACGGCCGTCTGCTCTTCCACCTTGCGCAGCATCTCGTCGTGGGTGGCGTCGATGCCGGCCACCTCGAAGGACTCCATGGCGTCGGCCACCTTCGACTGCCACTTGGCGCGGCGGGCGTCGCGAATGGCCGCCATCGCCTCGGCGGTCTTCTTGTCCTTCTCGCGCATGAACGCCTTCTTCACGTTCAGCGCCTTGTCGTAGGCCGCGCGCGCCGTCTGGAGCTGCGCCTCGTTGCGGGCCAG
>JALOQF010000265.1 GCA_025459425.1 Myxococcaceae bacterium
GCACACGGCCAGCAGCTCGGCGCGCGAGGCGGCGTCGGAGCCCTTCCCGGCCGGCGCCAGCGTGAAGTCGAGCTCGCCGTCGGAGCAGCGCACCCGGAGCTCGCTCGGCCCGGCCGGCGGGTGCGAGGCGAGGTGCGCCGCGGCCGGCACGACGAGGCGGCGCTCGATGGCGCGCTTGAGCGGCCGGGCGCCGTAGCGCGGCTCGTGGCCCCACTCGGCGAGCGCGTGCCTCGAGGCCTCGTCGATCGACAGCGTGACGTCGAGGCGCGTCCACCCGCTCCGCCCGGCCACCCTGGCGAGCTCGCGCTCGACGATCGACGACAGCTCGGGCTGTCCCAGCGGCGCGAAGACGATCACGTCGTCAAGGCGGTTGAAGAACTCCGGCCGGAAGAAGCGGCGGATCTCGCCCAGCACGTGCGTGCGGAGGGCCGTGGCCCCTTCGTCTCCGAACCCGACCCGTGGGCGCTGGGTCTGCGCGCCGAGGTTCGAGGTCATGACGATCAGAGCGCTGCGGAAGTCCGTCGTTCGCCCGCGGCCATCGGTGAGCCGCCCTTCACCGAGGACCGAAAGGAGCGCGTCGAACACCGCGGGGTGCGCCTTCTCGATCTCGTCGAGGAGCACGACCGAGAAGGGCTGCCGGCGCACCGCCGTCGACAAGAAGCCGTCCTCACCACCGTCACCGACGAGCCGGGCGAGCGCGTCGGGGCCCGAGTACTCACCCATGTCGAGCCGCACCATTCGCTCCTTCGAGCCGAAGACGCGCTCGGCGAGGGCCTTGGTGAGCTCGGTCTTGCCCACGCCGGTCGGACCCGCGAAGAGCAACGTCGCCACCGGCCGGGCTGGATCGGCCAGGTTCGCCTTGATGACCGACACCACCTGGGCGACGCGCGCGACGGCGTCGGGCTGGCCCTTCACGCGCGCCTCGAGGAACGCGCGCACCTCCGCCGGGTCGATGGACACGTCGTCGCGCAACAACTCCTCGGGAATGCCCGACTCGATCGAGAACCGGCGCACCACGTCTCGCGGCTCGAGGCGCTGGCCGGCGTCGCACCCGTCGATGAGGCGGCGGAGGAACGCCAGGGTGTTCCCGAGCGGCGAGCCCGCCGGGCGGAAGCGACGCACGAGGCTCCGCACCTCGTCGAGCGACGACCGCGGGAGTTCGACGAGGCGCGCCGATGCATCGGCCTGCCCCACCCGCTGCACGATCTCCTTCAGGACCTCGGGGGCGGGCTCTTCGACGACGAGCGACGAGAAGAGCCTCGCGAAGGACTGGCTCCGCGCCGACAGGCGGGCCCATTCCTCGGGCGTCGCCTCGGCCACCGCGGTCACTTCGCGAGCGGCGAGCATCGGGGTGATCAGCTGGGCCACGTTGTCGTCGCTGTGCGCGCTGCGGCCCGCGTCGATCAGATCGACGAGCCGCCCGAGGTGCAGCACGACCCGCGCGGCCGTGGCCTCGGCGAAGGCTTCGAGCGTCTGCTGCTGCCACTCGCCAAAGAAGCCGCCGCCGGCGATGAGCCGGGATCCGTCGAGGAGGAAGAACGGCCGCGCTGGGACACTGGCCGTCTTCGGCGCCAGCCGTCGTGCGACTTCGTGGAGGATCGCCGTCTTGCCACCGCCCGCGGCGCCGACGAGCACGAGCGGCTCGGGCTCCTTGAGGGAAAGATGAGAGAGCACCTGCTCGACGAGCGCGTCACGGCCGAAGGTCGGCGCGAAGGCCTCGTCCTTTACGAGCTGGTGCCACTTCACGCCCAGGCGGTCGAGCGTCGGCGTCGGAGGCCCACCCGAAGGCTTGTCCTTCTTCTTGCGCCTGCCCTCGTCGTTCCAGTCATCGTCGCGGTCGTCGTCGCCGTCCTCTTTCGCCGTGACGAGCTCGTCGAGCCCCTTCGGCGGCGGCCGCTCGTCGAGCTTCAGCTCCCGCCGCGCCAGCTGCGAGAGGGCGAGCGGCGTGACGGCCACGTCGATGGCGACGATCGCCGCGTCACCCTCGGCGCGGAGCCGGAGCAGCTCGTCGGGCGAGGCGACCTTGAGCTGCTCGGCCAGCAGCGCGCACGCCTCGGCCGTGAGCGCCTTGCCCTTCGAGGCGAACCAGAAGCGCAGCTCGGCCGTGGGCAGGCGGAGCTCGCGATGCCCGGCGTGGACGGCGCTCTCGATGGCCGAGAACACGACCGCTTCGAGCGCGGGTTGACTCCCGCGCTGGACGGGGAGCACCCCCACGGGAAGCTCGACGAGCGCGCCCTCGCCCGGGCGAACGTACCGCCACAGATGCCGCGGGTGGACCCGGCCGATCTTGTCGTCGAGCGCGAGCGTCAACTCGAAGCGCGCCTGTTCGAGCGACGGCGCATGCACGGCGAACGACGGCAACGTGAGCGGCGTGAGCGTGACGCGCCCGCTCGTGTGCGTGACGGCGAGGCACTGAAAGGTGAGCTTCACGTGACGTGTCCCCTCGGCGCGAGAGCGTAGCAGGGGCCTTCGGCCGAACGGCTCGAGCTTCTCGCTGCCCTCTCGTGCTCGCGCGGAGGCGCGAGGCGAGCGAATCCTGACGAGGTCGGGCACGGTCGGGTCGTCGACCTGCACGAGGCATGCGGCCCCGCCGGTTCGAAGCGCGATCGCGCGAATGAACCTCGACGAGACTCGAGGTGGGCGCCAGGCCGTGTTCTCGCCTGGGGACGAGACGTTCGGAGACGAAAGACCGCGGCGGAGCCGGCACTCCGACAGGAGCGTGTCGTCACGCCGAGGGCGAGCCCCTTCACCTTCTCGGCCTCGAGGGCCGCGTCGAAGTCGCGCGCGAAAGCGACGAGGCGCACCGGGGCCTTCGAGACGATGAAGAGGTCGTCACCGTAGTGTTTGACCAGCTCGACCTGGCATCTTCGGATTCCTCGGGGAGGGACCGCGAGGACGAGCCGAGTCCGCGGGCCTCTTGCCCACCCGAGCCGCGATCGCCGTGGTTCCAGTCCGTTGACTTCCCTCGCGGCGAGCGGTGACGGTGCGCCTGCTGTTCCGCCCCAGCCCCACGCTCGCGTCAACCGCCGAGGTTGCGCCGCAACCGGTTCGCTTCGACGACGATCGGCGCGCCAGGCGGCCCTTCCGCCTCGATGCGCCTCACCAGAGCCAGCGCTTCGTCCCGGGCACCGAGTCGAGCCCTGGCAAGCGCGAGGTTGTAGTGCGCTCGCCACTCACCCGATGGCACCAGCCGGAGCGCCCTCGACAACACCTCGACGGCTTCCGAGTTCCGTTCGGCCGACGCGTGCTGCACCAGCGCCGCACCGAGGTTCACGTGCGGACGCCACTCGTGAGGCCCGTGCGCGACGGCCGACCGGTACGCGGCGATCGCCTCGTCCAGACGTCCAGTCGCCTCGAAGAGGTTCCCGAGCACGAAGTGCGCTTCCCACTTCGTTGGGTTCTTCCCGAGGAGCGCGCGCGCCACCAACTCGGCCCGCGCCACATCGCCCGTGAGGATCGACAGGTTCGCCAGGTTCAGCCACGCGCGGTCGTGCTGCGGCGCCACTTTCAGCTCACGCTCGAGGTACGCCACCGCGCCGTCGACGTCGTCGAGGAGCATGGCGCACGCGAGCGCCTTCTCGAGGAGAATGGGGTTGTCCCCCGCCGCGGCCAGGCCCCGGTCGGCCGCAGCGCGCGCGTCGATCACGGCCTTGCGAGCGAAGTGAAGGTCGACGAGCGAGGCCCAGGCCTCCGTGGCTCCGGGCGTGAGGGTGGTGAGCCGCTCGAGGACCTCGACGGCCTGGTCGAGGTGCCCCGCACGCGACAGCACATGCGCGAGCGTCTCGTACGCCGACGGGTTCTTCGGCTCGAGCTCGACGGCCCGCTTCAGGAGCGGCAACGCCTCGTCGACGCGCCGCGCGGCCGCCAGCGCCCGGCCGAGGTTGTACTGGGAGAAGAACGCCTCGGGTGCTGCCGTCGCCCCTCGCCGGAGCGCCTCGAGCGCCGCCGGCAGGTCGTTCGACGCCTCGTGCACCAGCCCGAGCAGCGTCCAGCCCGCGCCGAGCCCGGGCTCGAGTCGCGTGGCGGCGGTCGCGTGCACCTTCGCCGAGGCCGCGTCTCCGGTAAAGAGCGCGAGTCGCCCGAGGCCCACCCACGCCTGCGCGAGCGCCGGGTTCCGCTCGACGACCCGCTGAAGGTCACGGGCGGCCCCGTTCACGTCGCCCGCCGCCGTCTTGCGCTCGGCCGTCGCCAACAGCGCACGCGTCTCGTCGGTCGTCCCCAGCGCCAGCTCGTGCGCGTCGAACAGTCGCCGCGCTTCCTCGAACTGGCCTGCGTCGAGGGCCTTTCGACCGCGCAGGAAGAGCGCCTCGTCTGACATGGCGACAGTGTCGCATGAAGGGGGAGGTCCGTCTGGTGGGCCATTCGTGCGACGCTGCGGATCGTTCAGCTCGTCGAAGGAGGCCGTGATGCGCTGGCTCGTGCTCGCAGGGCTGCTGTGGTGCGCAACCGCTTTCGGAGCGTCACCGAAGAAGGTGAGCCTCGAGCTGGTGAACGCCGACGTGCAGACGGTGCTGCGGCTGTTCGCCGACGTCGGGCGCTTCAACCTCGTCACGAGCGAAGAGGTGTCGGGCAAGGTGACGCTCCACCTGCGCGCCGTGCCGTGGGACCAGGCCTTCCGTGTCGTGCTCGCATCGAAGGGCCTAGGGGTCGAGCAGGTCGGTGAGATCGTTCGTGTCGCACCGCTGACCAGACTCGCCGAGGAGTCCGAAGCGCGCCGACGAGCGAAAGAAGCGGCCTTTCTCGAGAAGCCGCTCACCGTGCGCCTCATTCCCGTCAGCTACGCGAACGCCTCGGACCTCGTGGCCCAGGTGAAGGCCAGCCTCTCGCCCCGAGGCACCGTCACGGTCGACGTTCGCACCAACACCCTGATCATCCGCGACGTCGAGTAGCGCCGGTCGCTTTCCGACCCGTCACGGACCGGGCATGCTGTCACGCCTGTGTCACGTCTCGGTCTCGTCGCGGTCACGCTGGTGCTGTCAGGCTGTCCTTCCTCTTCGAACGTCGACGGCGGTTCCGGTGGAGGCGCCGCGGGCGGTGGCTCGAGTGGAGGCGGCGCTGCCGGCGGCGGCAACGCCATGACGGGTCGATGTGACGTCGACGACCTCGACGCCTTCGTGTCGGGGAACAGCGGCACCGTCAGGCTCAAGCGCATCACCGCTGAAGCCGACCTCATCGGTGGGCCCAACGCGCACGGACGCCTCGGTGACTTCCTCTTCGAGAACGAGAAGATCCGCGTCATCGTCCAGGGAGACGGGCGCGTCTTCGGACCGCAGCCCTGGGGCGGCACGATCCTCGACGCAGATCTCGTTCGACCGGGCCCCGGCCGCGACCAGTTCGGCGAGGTCGGCCTGCTCTACAACTTCGGCCGCACGCTCAAGCCCGAGCGCTTCGAGATCCTCCGCGACGGCTCCGACGGGCGCGCCGCCGTGCTCGCCGTCACGGGCCTCGACGAAGCGAACGACTACCTGTCGATCCGCTCGCAGCTCGTCGCCTCGCTCGGCCGGGCCCCGCTCGCCGACCCGTACGTGGCGGTGCCGCTGCGCATCACCAACTACTTCGTGCTCAACCCGAACGAGCAGCGCCTGCGCTTCGTCTCGAACCTGTGCAACCTCTCGCAGACGCAGACCCTCGAGCTTGCGGTCGGCGATCTGACCGACCCGGGGTACGTGCTCGAGTTCTTCAACCCCCGCGCGTGCACCGACGGGTTCGGCTTCGGGGGCTTGTGCTTCGGCCTCGATCGCATGAGTTGGTACGGCTACCAGGGTGACGGCGTCGCCTACGGGTACGCGCCGTACAAGGTTGGTCGGCCCACGCAGCCGGAAGGGCAGAACGCTGTGCTGACGGTCGCCGGCATCACCGGCTCGATCATCGGCGCCGACGGGCTCAACGGCCTCTTCGGGTGGATCAACCCGTCGACCGATCCACGGCCGGGTGAACTCCGCCTGCTCCCCGGCGCGTACGGCGCCTTCTCGCGCGACTTCTGGGTGGGGCGCGACCTCGGAGAGATCGGCACGCTCATCGAGCAGGGCCGGGCCAGCTCGAGCGCCCGCATCGGTACGGTCGCAGGGCTCGTCACCTCGTCGGGCCAGCCGCTGGCAGGCGCGCGCGTCGTGCTGAACTCGGGCTCGACCCGGCACGTGCTCTTCACCGGCGCCGACGGGCGCTACTCGGGCCTGGTCCCGGTCGGCCAGTACGACGCGTCGGCGTGGGCCCCGGGCAGGCGCCCCTCACCTCGCCAGCGCATGCAGGTGACCGCCGACACGCCGGCGACCACGGACTTTCCGCTCACGTCGCCGCAGCGGCTCACCGTGACCGTGCGCGAAGCGAACGGCGGCCCCATGCCCGCCAAGGTGACGGTGCTCTGCACGGCGCCCTGCCCGGCGCCGCAACGAACGTTGGTGCTGTACGGCGACACCTTCAAGGATCCGATGCCCGACTCGGTGCGCGAGATCGCCTACGTGCCCGCGAGCGGGACGGTGACCGTCGAGCTGCCGCCCGAGCAGTACCTCGTCGTGGTGAGCCGCGGGCCCGAGTACTCGGTGTTCCCCAACACGTTCCCGACGACGCCCGGCGTTCCAGTCGATCTGCGCACGCAGGCCGCGACGGTGAACGCCGTGCTCGCGCGCGTCGTCGATACCTCCGGCTGGCAGAGCGGCGACTTCCACGTGCACGCCGTCAACAGCCCCGACAGCATCATCGACAACGAGGTGCGCGCGCTCTCGTTCGCCGCCGACGGGCTCGACGTCATCGTCAGCACCGATCACGACGTGGTGACCGACTTCGCGCCGGTCATCGCGCGCACCGGGCTCTCACCCTTCCTCGCGTCGGCCATCGGAGAAGAGGTGAGCCCGATGGAGTACGGCCACTACAACGTCTTCCCGCTGACGCGCGACCCAGCCGATCCGATCACCGGCGGCGCCATCGACTGGGCGGGCGGAACCGGGCCGACGTTGAGCGCCGCCCAGATGTTCGCCGAGGCCCGCCGCAAGGGCGCGCGGACCATTCAGGTGAACCACGCGCGCGGCTCGCTCGGCGGCTTCACGGCGCTGAAGGTCGACACCGACTCCTTCGCGACCCGCATCGACCCGGCCGTCCTCCGCATGGCCCCACAGCCCGGCGCCACGGCCTCGGACACCAGGCTGCTGTCGGCCGACTTCAACGCCTTCGAGCTGCTCAACAACGCCGAGGACTCGTACGACGCCACCGGCGACGTCGCGCACTCGAAGTTCAACGACTGGTTCGTCATGCTGTCGCGGGGGTTGCGCATCGTCGGCACCGGCGTGTCCGACACGCACTACGGGCGGCTCGGTACCGGTTGGCGCACCTGGGTGAAGACCGACTTCGACACGCCGGCACAGTTCCAGGCGAACCTCTTCTCCGACCGGCTCAACGCGCAACAGGCCGTGGTGGGCAACGGCCCGTTCGTCACCGCCCGCGCGTACCGGGTCGACGGGAGCAACGCGATGACGACGATGCCCGTCGGCGTCGGCGGCACGGTGCCGGCGGCCCCCGGCGACGTGGTCGTCGAGCTCGACGTGCAGGTGCCCGAGTACCTCGACGTGACGCGCGCCGAGCTGCACTCCCACCGGCCCTCCGACGACGCCGCTTGCCCGCTCGACCCGCAAGGCCCGCGCGCGACGACCACACGCGTGGGCTGTGACGGCCGCGCGCAGACGAACTGGCCCGCGCCCATCACCACCCAGGCCATCACCCTCGCTCCGGCGGACCTCGAGGTCGCCGCGACCGAAGCGGGCGTGACCTACCGGCGCTACCGCAAGCGCGTGACGCTCCGGCTGCCCCGGCCGACGTACGACACCTGGGTCGTCGCCATGGTGTACGGCTCCCGCAGCCTCGCCCCGCTGGCCTACAACCCGCCGGGCCTCATGGGCGGCGTCACCCCGGCCGCGCCCTTCGCCTTGACGAACCCCATCTACGTCGACGCCGACGGCAGCGGCTTCGACAAGCCGCCGTTCAACCCCTCGCGCCCCAGCCAGGGCGTTCGGCCGAAGGCGCCCGCGCCGCCCGTCGTCACCTCACCGGGGGAGATCCCCGAGCGGTGGCATGAGGCCGTGCACGTACACTGACGGGCCGTCACTTCACGTTGATCGTGACGTCGCGCACCGGAGCCCCCCGGCTCGTCAGCACCACGGTCGCCTTCCCGGGCGACTTCGCTCGAACCGCCACCTGGCCACGCTGGAGGATCCGCACCTCGACCGCCGCCGAGGTCGACTCGACCTGATCGAAGTCGTCCTCCAACAAGAGTTCGCCGCCCACCCGCAACGTGCGCGGCGCCGGCGCCTCGACCTTCACCTTGAAGGTGCTCAGCTCTCCGTTCGAACGCCACAGCCCCACCGTCGTCTCGCCCACCGCCGTCCCCAGGATCCACACCTGCCCGGTGTTCAACACCCGCACGTCCACCACCGAGACGTCCTCGACCGAGATGCGCACCACCCCGGGCGCATCCACCACCCGCTGCCCTCGCACCTCGAGCGAGACGTCCTGAGCCAGGGCCACCAGGGGTGACAGCGTCGTGATGAGCAGAAGCGTGCGCATGCGGGCGACGATACGTCCGTCGCCCGGTGACCGGGAGCCTCACCGCTCGCCGAGTTGCGCGCGCCGCCTGGCCTCGCTACGAAGGGGCATTCAGTTGCATACAATTCATCAGTGCCCGAGGATCACCATGCTGCCCACGCCCCCGCCTGCCACCCGCCTCCAGACCGTCTTCCGCTGGTGGCTCGGCCTCAACCTCCTGTTCGCGGGCACCGCCCACCTCACGTTCGCCCGCGCCGAGTTCCTCGCGCAGGTGCCCTCGTGGGTGCCCCTCGACGGAGATCTCGTCGTCGTGCTCTCGGGCCTCGTCGAGCTCGCGCTGGGCGGCGCGCTGGTGGCCCTCGGAAACCACCGCGCCCTCGTCGGCTGGGTCGTCGCCGCCTTCTTCGTCGCCATCTTCCCGGGCAACGTCTCGCAGTACGTGAACCGCATCGACGCCTTCAACCTGAACTCGGACACGGCGCGCTTCGTGCGGCTCTTCTTCCAGCCGGTGCTCGTCGCCTGGGCCCTCTGGAGCACCGGCGCGTGGCAGGCCTTTCAGCTCCGTCGGCAGGCCCGCGTCGCGGAGGCCCGATGAACCCGCTCGCCCTCGACGCGCAGCTCTGCTTCAGCCTCTACGCCGCCTCGCGCGCCGTCACCGCCGCCTACGGGCCGCTCCTCGCCCCGCTCGGCCTCACCTACCCGCAGTACCTCGTCATGCTCGTGCTCTGGGAAGCCGATGACGTGTCGGTGCGTGAGATCGGAGAACGCCTCCAGCTCGACTCGGGCACCCTGACGCCGCTCCTCACCAAGCTCGAGCTCCGCGGCCTCGTCGCCCGCGAAAGAGACGGCGAAGACGCCCGCGTCGTCCGCATCGAGCTGACCGCCGCGGGCCGCGCGCTCCGCAAGAAGGCCCTCAGCGTGCCCGAAGCCCTCGTCTGCCGAATGGGCGCGTCGCTGCCCGCCATCGCGAAGCTCCGCGACGAGCTCGTCGGCCTCACCCGCACCGTGCGCGCGGCCAACGAGGCCGAGCCACCCGTGCGGCTTCGTTCCCGGGGGCCCGTCAGCGGCGGCTGAGCGCCGCGCAAGGAGCCGTCACCAGGCGCGCGGCCAACGAGGCAGAGCCACTCGCGCGGCTGCGTTCCCCAAGGTCCCGTCAGCAGTGGCTGCGCGCCGCGCGGCGAGGCGTCACCAGGCGCATGCCTCGACGTACAGCGCCGCCAACGCTTCGACGCCCCGCTGATCGTCGACGTCGAACCGTTCGACGCGGGGGCTGTCGAGGTCGATGACGCCCAGCACCTGCCCATGGCGCACGAGCGGCACCACCAGCTCGCTCCGCGACGCCTCGTCACACGCGATGTGCCCGGGAAACGCGTGCACGTCGGGCACCAGCACCGACGCCTTCGTCGCCACCGCCGTGCCACACACGCCCTTGCCCACCGCGATGCGCACGCACGCGGGCTTGCCCTGGAACGGGCCGAGCACCAGCTCGCCGCCCTTGAGGAAATACAGGCCCGCCCAGTTGAGGCCCTCGAGGTGGAACGCCAGCAGCGCCGACAGGTTCGCCGCGTTCGCGATCACGTCGCGCTCTCCGTCGAACTGCCCCTTCGCCTGACGCACCAGCTCGGCGTACACCTCGCTCTTCGGGCCCTGCACCCGGCTGCCATGGAACGCGGTCATGTCGTTGCCTTTCGAGGCCGTCTGTAGCCGCCCCGGTTTTGAAAGCTCGCACCACCTCACGGGTGGTGCCGTAAAGGAGGTGACAGGCTCAGATGACGACGATTCGTGTCAAGGACGGCGAGTCCATCGAGGGCGCGCTCAAGCGCTTCAAGAAGGCGACGGAGAAGGCTGGAATTCTCTCCGAGATCCGCAAGCGCGAGCACTACGAGAAGCCATCGGTGAAGAAGAAGAAGAAGATGATGGCTGCCAAGAAGCGCGCGGTGAAGAAGTTCCGCAAGGGCGCCTGAAGCACCCCTCAATGACACGCCGGCCGACACGAACACGTGCCTCGGCTGACCTGTCAGGAAGTCCCGGGAGGTTGGCGACCCTCGTTGCCAACCTCCCCTTTTTTTGAAGCCCAAGGAGAACACCATGGCCACGCTGAAGGAGCGGATCGACGCGGACTTGAAGGACGCGATGCGCGCGAAGGACGAGCTGAAGCTCACCGTCGTGCGAATGCTCAAGAGCGCCGTGAAGTACAAGGAGGTCGAGGGCGAAGCGAAGGTGCTCGACGACGCCGGCGTCATCGGCGTCATCACCACCCTGGTGAAGCAGCGCCGCGACTCGGCCGCCGAGTTCAAGGCCGCCGGCCGCCCCGAGCTCGCCGAGAAGGAAGAGAAAGAGATCGCCGTGCTGCAGACCTACCTGCCCGCGCAGCTCGACGCCGGTCAGCTGGCCGAGGCGGTCAAGGGCTGCATCCTCGAGGCGGGCGCCAAGACGCTGAAGGACCTCGGCGCGGTGATGAAGGTCGCCTCGGCGAAGCTGAAGGGCCAGGCCGAGGGCAAGGCCATCTCGGAAGAGGTGAAGGCCCAGCTGTCTCGCCTGGCGTAGGGCGGCTCCGCTGAACGGGCCGGTGCGACGGTGATCGCGCCCGGCCTCCGGTGGTTACCCTGTTGGTGGGCCCAAAGAGGAGCCACGCCCCGACCGTGCTGATCCCTGAGCACAAAATCGACGAGGTTCGCGAGCGCATCGACATGGTGGCGCTCGTGCAACGTCATGGCGTCGAGCTCAAGAAGTCGGGCCGCAGCTACAAGGGGCTCTGCCCGTTCCATCAGGAGAAGTCGCCCAGCTTCTACGTCTGGGCCGACACCCGCCGCTTCAAGTGCTTCGGGTGCCAGGCCGGCGGAGACGCCATCAGCTTCGTACAGCGCCTGCTCGGCAAACCGTTCGTCGACACGGTGCGCGATCTCGCCAAGGAGCTCGGCATCGACCTCGAGGCCGCCGTCGACCCGGCGATGCGCGAGAAGCAGCAGATCAAGGACGCCACCGACTTCGCCGCGCAGCACTTTCAGCAGCGCCTGTGGGATCCAGCGGTCGGCCACCACGCGCGCGAGTACCTGCGCAGCCGCGGCCTCACCGACGAGCTCATGCGCGCCTTCGGGCTCGGCTGGGCTCCCATGGCGTGGACGGATCTGGCGGACCGACTGCGAGAACAGGGCCTGCTCTCGTTCGGTGAGAAGGCCGGGCTCGTCTCGCCGCGCACGAAGGGCGACGGCTTCTACGACACCTTCCGCGGGCGCGTGATGATCCCCATCCGCTCGCCGGAAGGCCGCACCATCGCCTTCGGCGGCCGGCTGCTCGAGGGCGACGACGGGCCCAAGTACCTCAACTCGAAAGAGTCGCGGCTCTACAACAAGAGCGAGGTGCTCTACGCCACCGACCAGGCGCGCGACGAGATCCGCAAGAAGAAGTCGGCGGTGCTGTGCGAGGGCTACTTCGACGCCATCGGGCTGCACCAGGCCGGGGTGAAGAACGCGGTGGCGCTGTGCTCGACCGCGCTCACGCCGGGCCACATGACGCTGCTCTCGCGCCTCGAGGGGAAGGAGCTGGTGCTGCTCCTCGACGGTGACGAGGCCGGGCGCAAGGCCGTCGAGCGGCTCGCCGGCGCGATCCTCGCCGCTGGGCAGTCGTCGCGCGTGGCGGTGCTGCCCGAAGGAGAAGATCCCGACACGTTCGCCAAGAAGCACGGCGCCGAGGCGGTGCAGCAGCTCGTGAAGCAGGCGCAGCCCCTGACGACGCACCTGTTCACCACGCTCCTGCCCGGCGGCCCGGGGGCGAGCTTCGAAGAGAAGATGAGCGCGCTCGATCGGCTCAAGCCCATCACCTCGCAGCTGCCCGTGGGCCTGGTGCGCAGCGCCTTCTTCGGCGCGATGGCCAAACACTTCGCCATCCCCGCGTCCGAGCTCGAGGCCGCGCTGCGCAGCCGCTCGCCGCAGCAGGCGCGCCCGGCCCCACGCCCCGGCCCGGCCGAGCCCCGGCCAGAGCCCATGGAGGCCCTCTACGTCGCCTGTCTCGTGCGCGACCGCCGGCTGCTCGCGAAGGACGAGTACCGCTGCTTCGACGAGCTCAAGCACCTGGGCCTGCGCACGCTCGTCGCGTCGATTCAGAGCGGCGCCGGCCCGGAAGACGCCGTCTACGAGGCGAGCGAGGGGGTCAAAACGGCCCTCACCACCGCGAGCGACCAGCTGCCAGCGGAAGACCAGCCACTGGAACCAGCCTTCTTCGCCATCGGTCGAAGGCTCAAGCTGCGCTCCATCGAGGAACAGTTGGCCCGAATCGCTCGCGAAACGGCTCAAACTCCGGGGGCTTCGGAGCTCACCGACGAGGCGAGGGCCCTCCTCGAACAGCGAGGGCAGTTGCTGGCCCTCAAGCAGCGTCTGCTGTCACAGAAGTAGGCCGTCAGGGCGTTGTGGGTGAAGGGTGGCAGTTATTTGAATTCCGTCCGGCCTTTGGGGTAAGGGCCGGGACTTTCAGCAGGTTTCCACACCCCGAAGGTGCTCCTGAACATGCCGAACAAGAACGCCCGCGCCGCCGACAAGAAGAAGTCCGAGAAGGATCCGAAGAAGAAGGTGGTGCCGGCGAAGGCGAACGAGCCCGAGAAGAAGCGCGTGCTCGTGAAGCCGACGATGAGGCCCGCTGGCGCGACCGCCACCGGTCCCCAGCAAGACGCCACCTCGCTCGCGAAGGCGAAGCTGCTGAAGACGAAGGGCAAGGGCATCTCCGAGGTCGAGGGCGACGAGGTCGAGGAGCAGGCCGAAGAGGCGATGCTCGAGGCCGAGGTCGACCCCGACGCGCAGAAGGACGAGGCCGAAGAAGAGCCCGTCACCGAGCGCAAGGAAGTGAAGGACCTCGTCGAGTCCGGCAAGCAGAAGGGCTACCTCACCTATGACGAGGTGAACGACGCCCTGCCCGCCGACGTCGTGTCGTCCGATCAGATCGACGACGTGATGTCGATGTTCGGCGACAACGAGATCGAGGTCGTCGACGCGCAGAAGTCGGTCGACAACACCGAGGTCAAGCCGACCGTCGCCGCCGAAGAAGAGGAAGAGAAGAAGAAGGAAGAAGAGAAGGAAGAGGAAGAGGAAGAGGCGCCGAAGATCGCCGACGAGCCGGGCGCGAAGTCGAACGACCCGGTGCGCCTGTACCTGCGCAAGATGGGCTCGGTCTCGCTGCTCACCCGCGAGGGCGAGGTCGAGATCGCCAAGCGCATCGAAGACGGCGAGAAGGAAGTCATGCGCGCGCTCCTCGACTGCAAGGTCGCGGTGCTCGAGGTGATGGAGATCGGCCCGCGCCTCAAGGCCGGCAAGCTGCGCATTCGTGAGGTGCTGAAAGACGCCCCCGAGGAGCCGCAGCGCGAGGAAGAGGAAGAGGCCGAGTACGAGGCCGAGGCGGTCGTCGAAGGGGCCGAGGCCGCCGAGGGCGTGCCGGGCGCTCCCAAGGAGATCCAGCTCAACCAGGCCGAGCTCAACCGCATCGAGACGATCAACAAGCAGATCGACAAGTTCCGGAAGGTCTACAAGGACCTCGAGGACGTCGAGGAAGACCTGGGCGGCCGCAAGAAGCTCTCGGACGTCAAGCGCAAGGAGCTCAAGGCCGAGGCCGTCGAGCTGCGCGAGAAGCTGATGGAGGCGCTCGAAGAGATGCGCCTGTCGAAGAAGATGATCGACCGGGTCGTCAAGCACGTCTCGGACATGATCGACACGGTGGTGCGCGCCGAAGACGAGCTGCGTGACATCGAGCGCCAGTACGGCGTGCCGCTCAACGAGCTCAAGCTGTGGCTCAAGGAATCGACCGGCAACCCGCAGGCCCTCAAGCGGCTCGCGCGCAAGCTGAACACCACCGACGAGCTCGTCGAGGCGCTCGATCGCGACGTGCGCACCGCCCTGCGCCGCATCAAGAAGGTCGAAGAAGACGCGGGCATGGAGATCGAGCTGCTCCGCAAGAAGCACGAGGCCATCAAGCTCGGTGAGCGCCGGGCCGAGCGCGCCAAGAGCGAGCTCGTCGAGGCCAACCTGCGCCTCGTGGTGTCGATCGCCAAGAAGTACACGAACCGCGGCCTGCAGTTCCTCGACCTGATCCAGGAAGGCAACATCGGCCTCATGAAGGCCGTCGACAAGTTCGAGTACAAGCGCGGCTACAAGTTCTCGACCTACGCCACGTGGTGGATCCGCCAGGCCATCACCCGCGCCATCGCCGATCAGGCCCGCACCATCCGCATTCCGGTGCACATGATCGAGACGATCAACAAGCTGATCCGCACCAGCCGCTACCTGGTGCAGGAGATCGGCCGCGAGCCGACGCCCGAAGAGATCGCCGAGAAGATGGAGCTGCCGCTCGACAAGGTCCGCAAGGTCCTGAAGATCGCCAAGGAGCCCATCTCGCTCGAGACGCCCATCGGCGAGGAAGAAGACAGCCACCTCGGCGACTTCATCGAGGACAAGGCGCTGGTGAAGCCCGACGACGCCGTCATCAACATGAACCTCGCCGAGCAGACCCGCAAGGTGCTGGCGACGCTGACACCGCGCGAAGAGAAGGTGCTGCGCATGCGCTTCGGCATCGGCGAGAAGAGCGACCACACGCTCGAAGAGGTCGGCCAGGACTTCGAGGTGACGCGCGAGCGCATTCGGCAGATCGAGGCCAAGGCGCTGCGCAAGCTGCGTCACCCTTCGCGCTCGAAGCGGCTCAAGAGCTTCGTCGAAGGGCAGTAAGGGCGTCCCCTGCAGTCCGCGCGGCCGGTGGTCCGTCGACCGCCGGCCGTTCGTGCGTTCGAGGCCTGGTGCGTCTTCCAGACGAGGCGGAGCCGACCAGACACTGGCCTGGCGCTGCCTCGCACGACAGCAGGCGCGGTGACCGCCTCAGCCCTTCGTCTGCTCGAAGCCCTCGATGGGCCACGAGCGCACGAGGTCGAGCTGCGCGTGGTGCGTCAGATCGATCATCAGCGGCGTCACCGACGCGAGCTGCTCGTCGTGCACGGCGGTGACGTCGGTGCCGACTTCCTTCTCGTGCTCGTACCCGGTGCCGCCGATCCAGTAGTACTTGCGGCCTCTCGGGTCTTCCTTCTCGATCACGTCGGCGCCGTAGCTGTGCCGCCCCGCGCGCGTCACCCGGTAGCCCTTGATGGCGCCATACGCGGGCATGTTCACGTTCAGCAGCAACCGCGGAGGCAGCGGCCTGGCCACCAGCGACTTCACGAGCGCGCGCGCGAACTCGGCGGCGTGCTCGAAGACGAAGGTGCGGCGGCTCACCAGGCTGAAGGCCACCGCGGGGATGCCGAGAATCGCGCCCTCCATCGCCGCCGCCACCGTGCCCGAATAGATGACGTCGTCAGCGAGGTTCGGCCCGTGGTTGATGCCCGACACCACCAGCGTCGGCCGCGCGTCCTTCATCAGGTGGTTGACGGCGATGTACACGCAGTCGGCGGGCGTGCCGTCGATGGCGAACTGCCGCTCGGCCACCTTGCGGATGCGCAGGGGATCGTGGAGCGACAACGAGTGCGAGGTGGCGCTCTGCTCGTGCAGCGGCGCCACCACCCAGACTTCACCGAGGCCCTCCATGGCCTTCACCAGCGCCTCGAGCCCCTTCGCGTGAATGCCGTCGTCGTTGCTGACGAGGATGCGCGGCGTCGTCACGAGGCGACCTTGATGGCGCCCTTCCCGGCGTAGCGGGCGCCGGCGCCGAGCTCTTCTTCGATGCGCAAGAGCTGGTTGTACTTGGCCACGCGGTCCGAGCGGCTCGCCGAGCCCGTCTTGATGAGCCCGCAGTCGAGCGCGACGGCGAGGTCGGCGATGGTGGTGTCTTCGGTCTCGCCGGAGCGGTGGCTCATCACCGAGGTGAAGCCCGCGCGGTGGGCCATGCGCACCGCCTCGAAGGTCTCGGTCAGCGTGCCGATCTGGTTCACCTTCACGAGGATCGAGTTCGCCACGCCCGCCGTGATGCCGCGCGAGAGGCGCGTGACGTTGGTGACGAAGAGATCGTCGCCCACCAGCTGCACCTTCTTGCCCAGGGTGTCGGTGAGCTTCTTCCAGCCGTCCCAGTCGTCTTCGGCGCAGCCGTCTTCGATCGAGACGATGGGGTACTTCGCCGCCAGCTCGGCGTACCAGCCCACCAGCGCCGCGGAGTCGTACGCCTTGCCTTCTCCCTTGAGCTTGTAGGTCTTCGACGCCTTGTCGAAGAACTCACTCGCGGCGACGTCGAGGCACAGGGCGATCTGCTCACCGGCCTTGAACCCCGCCGCCGTGATGGCCTCCATGATCAGCTTGAGGGCCTCTTCGTTGGCCGGCAGGTCGGGCGCGTAGCCGCCCTCGTCACCGACGCCGGTCGCGAGCTTCTTGCCTTTGAGGATCTTCTTGAGCGCGTGGAAGATCTCGGCGCCCCAGCGCAGCCCTTCCGCGAACGAGCCGGCGCCCCAGGGCAGCACCATGAACTCCTGCACGTCGACGCGGGTGTCGGCGTGCGCGCCACCGTTCAAGATGTTCAGCATCGGCACCGGCAGCGTGCGCGCCTGGGCGCCGCCGACGTAGCGATAGAGCGGCAGGCCCACCTGCGTGGCCGCGGCGCGGGCAGTGGCCATCGACACGGCCAGGATCGCGTTGGCGCCCAGCTTCGCCTTGTTGGGCGTGCCGTCGAGCTCGAGCATGCGGGCGTCGACCGCGAACTGCTCGGCGCCGTCCATGCCCGTCACCGCCGGGGCGATGATCTCGTTGACGTGCTGCACGGCCTTGCGCACGCCCTTGCCGAGGTAGCGGCCCTTCTCGCCGTCGCGCAGCTCGTTGGCCTCGTGCTCTCCGGTCGAGGCTCCGGAGGGGACGGCCGCGCGCCCGAAGACGCCGGTGTCGAGCACCACCTCGGCCTCGACGGTGGGGTTACCGCGTGAATCGAGAATCTCCCGCGCCTTGACGTGAACGATTTCGGTCATGGCGGGGCTTGTACCGCCCGGCCCCGGGTTCTCCAACGCCTTGTAGGAAGTTCCACTTCACCCGGGCGTGACTACACTTGCAGGCCATGCGGCGCTTCGGCCTCGTCTTGTCCGACCTGCACCTGGGCACGGGCCACCGCCGTGGGCGCATCAACGTCTACGACGACTTCAAGGAAGACGACCGGCTCGCGCAGCTGCTCCTCAAGCACGCCTCGGGCGAGTTCGGCGACGAGACGGTGCACCTGGTGCTCAACGGCGACGTCTTCGATCTGCTCAAGGTACCGGTGATGGGCGACTTCCCCGACGCGATCTCGGAGCGCCTGGCGAAGATCAAGCTGTACCGCTGCATCAAAGGCCACCCCGCCGTCTTCGCGGCGCTGACCCGCTTCCTCGAGAACGGGAAGAACCTGATCACCTACCAGCCGGGCAACCACGACATGGAGTTCCACTTCCCCGGGGTGCAGCGGCTCTTCTGCCGCGCCATCACCGGCGAAGACGAGCACCCGCGCGTGCGCTTCTCGACGAAGGAGCCCTTCTTCACCCTCGACGGCGTGCAGTTTCACCACGGGCACCAGTTCGAGGCGATTCACGCGATGGACTGGAAGCGGCTCACCCTGCCCCGCGCTGGCCGCGAACCGATTCTCAACCTGCCCTGGGGGAGCCTCTTCATCCTCCACGTGGTGAACGAGCTGGTGCGCGAGCGCCCGTACCTCGACAAGGTGCACCCGTTCTGGCCCCTCTTCGTGGGCGGCATGCTCTTCGACACCACCTTCACCGCGAAGATGATCGGCACCAGCCTGTCGGCGCTGGTGCAGGCGCGCTTCAACCCGGCGTGGTGGCAGAAGCGGCCCTTCGAGAAGCTCTCGAAGTTCCTCCGGCAAGACGTGGGCTTCTTCGAGCACCTCGACCGCTACGCCGAGAAGATCATGAAGGCCGACCCCTCGATTCACGCGGTGGTGATGGGCCACACGCACGTGCCCATGCTGCGCACCTTCGCGGGCAACCGCGTGTTCGTGAACACCGGCACGTGGATTCCGATGGTCGATCTCGGGCTGGGCCGCCTGGGGCAGCGGCTCGAGCTGCACTACGCCTTCATCGAGTGGGGCGACGGGCCGCCCCGGGTGTCGCTGCGCCGATGGCACGGCAAGCGCGCCGAGAGCGAAGAGGTCTACGCCTGAA
>JALOQF010000628.1 GCA_025459425.1 Myxococcaceae bacterium
GGCCCCGGGGCCGTGAGGGGTCTTTGTGTTTCGCCACGGGGCCGTGGGCCTTGGGCGCCGGTCACAAAACCGACGCAGTGACATGGGTGAGGTTTTGTGGGTAATGAGCGCGACACCATGCGCGCTCAGATCATCGGCACTGGCAGCTACGTCCCCGAGAAGGTGGTGACGAACCGGGATCTCGAGAAGCTGGTCGAAACGAGCGACGAGTGGATCGTCGAGCGCACGGGAATCCGGCAGCGGCACATGGCGGCGCCGGGCGAGAACACCTCGGACATGGCGGTGAAGGCGGCGGTGCGCGCGCTCGAACTGGCGAACACCCGCGCCGACGAGCTCGATCTCATCATCGTGGGCACGGTGACGCCGGACATGCCCATGCCGGCCTGCGCGGCGTTCGTGGCGCACAAGCTGGGGGCCTCGAAGGCGTTCGCGTTCGACCTCTCGGCGGCCTGCGCGGGCTCGCTCTTCGGCCTGTCGGTGGCCTCGCAGTTCATCGAGACGGGGCGGGCGAAGCGGGCGCTGGTGATCGGCGTCGAGCTGCTGACGCGCATCATCGACTGGAAGGACCGGAACACCTGCGTGCTCTTCGGCGACGCGGCGGGCGCGATGGTGCTGGGCCCCTCGAGCGACCAGGCGCGGGGCGTCGTCTCGACACACCTCCACACCGACGGCGCGCAGACGGGCATTCTCTGCATCCCCGGCGGAGGCTCGAAGACGCCGGTCACGCACGAGATGGTCGACCAGCGGCTGCAGTACGTGTCGATGAACGGCCGCGAGGTGTACAAGTTCGCGGTGCGGGCGTTGTCCGAGGCGGTGCAGGAGGCCTTCACCGCCAACCAGCTGACGGCCGATCACGTGACGCACGTGGTGGCGCACCAGGCGAACGTGCGCATCATTGACGCGGTGCTCGAGCGCGTGGGCCTTTCGAAGGACAAGGTCTTCCTGAACATCGACAAATACGGCAATACGTCGTCGGCCTCGCTGCCGATGACGTTGGACGAGGCCAATCGCGCCGGGCGGCTCAAGCCGAACGACACGATCCTCATGATGGCCATCGGCGCCGGCATGTCGTGGGGCAGCGCGATCGTTCGCTGGTAGGGCCACTCGACAGGCGTTCTTCAAGGAGCGGACATGGGTTCCGTCGCGTTCGTGTTTCCGGGGCAGGGCAGCCAGTACGTGGGCATGGGCAAGGCGCTGGCCGAGGCCTTTCCCGAGGCGAAGGCGGTGTTCGACGCGGCCGACGACGCGCTGGGCGAGAAGCTGTCGGCGTTGTGCTTCGACGGCCCGGAAGAGGCGCTGAAGCTGACGGCGAACACGCAGCCGGCGATCCTCACGGTGTCGGTGGCGGCGCACGCGGTGTTCTCGAAGCGCTTCGGCCAGGCGCCGGCCTTCGTCGCGGGCCACTCGCTCGGCGAGTACTCGGCGCTGGTGGCCGCGGGGGCGATGTCGCTGGCCGACGGTGTGCGCAGCGTGCGGGCGCGCGGCACGTTCATGCAGGAGGCGGTGCCGGCGGGCGTGGGGGCGATGTCGGCGGTGCTGGGGCTCTCGCCCGACAAGGTGCAGGCGTTGTGCGTCGAGGCCGCGCAGGGCGAGGTCGTCTCGTGCGCGAACTTCAACGAGCCGGCGCAGACGGTGATCGCGGGTCACGCGAAGGCGGTCGAGCGTGCCGGAGAGCTGCTCAAGGCGGCCGGCGCCAAGCGGGTGTTGCCGCTGCCGGTGAGCGCTCCGTTCCACTGTGCGCTGATGGCGCCGGTGGTGCCGCGGCTCGACGAGGTGCTCTCGAAGGTGGCGTTCAAGGCGCCGGTGGCTCCGGTGGTGACGAACGTCGAGGCGACGCCGAACGCCGACGCCGCCCGCATCAAGGAGCTGTTGCTGCGGCAGGTGACGGGCTCGGTGCGGTGGATCGAGTGCGTGCAGGCGCTCCAGCAGGGCGGGGTGACGAAGGTGATCGAGCTTGGGCCGGGCAAGGTGCTGTGCGGCCTCGTGCGGCGCATCGCGAAGGACCTCGAGTGCGTGAACGTCGAGGATCCCGCGAGCCTCGAGAAGGCGCTCGCGCCGAGCGCCTGACGTCCGCCCATGCAGTCCGGGCGCTCACCATTCGCGAGGGCCGCAGCACCGGGGCTTCCCGGTGTTCGCGCCGGTGAGGGCATCGATCTCGTCGAGGGCGAGCAGCTTCTGGGCGCTCGGACGATGGTGGGACCGCGAACACCGGCGTGACCGAAAGCCGCGTCGCGGCCGCAGCTCGTCACGAGTCCGGCCACCGCCTTTGCCGCCTGGCCTGCGCCCTCTTTGCCCCAGGCCACCCCCAACCACGAGCGCAGGTGCGAAACCAATTGTGCACCTCGGCGCAGGTGCGAACGAACTTCGCCACCTGCCGGGCCTCGACAACGGCCTCGAGCCTCCATAAAGGCCGCGCGTGTCGGGCGAGGTGCACCACCGCCCGGCGCCCTCTTGGAGACAGGCATGAAGGACTTCGCAAACAAGGTCGTGGTGGTCACCGGTGGCTCGCGCGGCATCGGGCGCTCGATCGCGCAGGAGTTCGCCAGCCGGGGCGCCACCGTCGTCATCACCTACGCGGGCAACGAGGCCGCGGCGACCGAGACGCTCAAGCTGCTGACCGACGCGGGCGTCAAGGCGCAGGCGAAGCGGTTCGACGTGAGCGACTCGGCGGCCTGCTCGGCCTTCATCGACGA
>JALOQF010000266.1 GCA_025459425.1 Myxococcaceae bacterium
CTGGGCGCAGGTGCCGCTCCTCGCCCTCGAGCGTCGTCTCGAGGGCGTGCACGTGGTCGGCCACCGAGAGGAAGCCCGCCACCGCCGCGTTGCCCTTGAGGGTGTGGAGCAGCCGCCGGCCCGTGAGCAGGTCGCAGCTGCGCAGCGACGTGAGGAGCGACTCGCAGTCGGCGACGATGCGGCCAAAGCCCGTGCGGTCGCGGAGGATGGTGCCCACCAGCGCCTGCAGCTCGCGCGCGGCGTACTCGGCCCGCTCCGCTGCCACCCGCCGCGTCACGTCGCGCACCACCACCAGCACCGAGACGAACTGGCCGTCCTTGAAGACCTGCCGGAAGTCGAGCTCGAGCGTCTGCTCGCCCTTTGGAACGCGCCGCGCCATCTGCTCGACCGCGACGTCGAAGGGCAGGAAGCCATCGACGAGCTGCTCGAAGCCGATGCGCAGCGCCTCGGCCTCCTTCGGCCGGTCCGGGAACAAGAGGCCCCACAGCGTCTGGCCCTCGGTGGCCGGCCCGAACCACTCGGTCATCGCGCGGCTGCGCTCGAGCAGCAGGGTGCCGTCGGGCCGCGCCGTCACCAGGCCCTCGCCCGTGCTGTCGAGCACCACCTGCATCGCCTCTTCACGGGCCTTCAGCTCGAGCGTGCGCTCGGCCACCTTCTTCTCGAGGTTCGCCGACAGGTCCTCGAGGGCCGCGTTCTTGGCGCGCAGGGCGACGATGCTCCGGCGCAGGCGCGAGGCGGCCATGAGGCACACCGCCACGCCGACGAGGCTGATGACGATGCTCGCCGCGCGGGCTCCCCACACCGTCGCGGCCGCCTGGCGCGTCGACGCTTCTTTCTGCGCCTCGGCCGCGGCGTCGAAGGCCGCGAGGCTCGTCTCGAGCGCCCGGGCGCTGGTGAGCGCCGAGGTGCGAATGTTCTCGGCGAGCTTCCACTCCTCGAAGACGCGTCGGCGCAGGCGCACCAGGCTGTCGTCACGCGCCTCGTCGCCGATGTGCGCGAGGGCCGCGGTGCAGGCCTTCTCGAGCGCCGCCACGCGTGGCGCCAGGTCCGGGTGCCCACGCGTGAGGCTGGAAATCTCGTCGAGCGCGCGCCCGAGCGCCGACCGCGTCTGCGACAGCTCGTTCGCGGTGATGGAGTTGAGTGCGTCGACGTCGGCGGCCAGCCCGACCTTGCCCGAGAGGGCCGACAGCCGGAGCACCGCGGCGTCGAGCTGGTTCATCGCGTCGAGCTGCGCCCGCTCGGCCCCCATGATGGAGGCGCGCACCGCGGCCGCGTCGACCTGCCCGGTGCGGGCCTGCTCGTCGAGCCGGCGGAGCATGGTGACGTAGTCGAGCCGGAGCACGCCCGCGATGCCGAACGAGGCCTCGGTGACGGCCCGCAGCTCGTCCTCCACCGTGCGCACGCCCTGGTCGAACTGCGCCTGGAGCGTGTGGCGGCGCCGCACCGACTCGAGGAGCGAACGGTCGGCGACGAGGAAGGCTTCGACCTGCCCCTCGAGCTCCTGCTCGGCCGCCTGCTGCGCGTCGGAGCGTGAGTCGAGCGAGGCCAGCGCCGCGCTCGCGGTGCGGCGGCTCTCGCGCACGCGGTCGGCGAGCGTGGGGTCGATGGTGAGGGCCTCGAGCTGCGCGAGGCTCCGCGTCGAGCCCAGCTGGCTCTGGCGCTCGAAGACGTCTCCCACGCCCGCCGACAGGCTCGCGAGGGCGGCCTGCAGCGGCACCACCGACTCGGCGAGCACCGCCTGCGACGAGGCGAGGCGCGTCTGCACGAAGAAGAGCGTCGCCACGAGACACACGAAGAGCAGGCCGCCGGCGCCCGCGATGACGCGCATGTGTTGTTCGACTTCGTCGCGCCGCTTCACAGCACCCCTCCTCCCCGGAGCGACCGCCACTGCTCGACGGGCACGAAGCGCTGGCGGCGGATGACCGTCGGCCAGACGCGGTGGCTCAGCTGGTGGTCCTTCGCCGACAACGACACCGGCGCGCCGAAGCCGAGGTCGACGGGCACGCCGCGCTCCAGGGTGTCGAGGAAGCCCTCTCGCGTCGCCTGCGGGCCGGCGGCCTCGAGAATGGCGGTGAAGGCCCGGGCCGCAGCGAAGCCCTCGAGGCTGATGAAGTTGCGCGCCTCGGGCGCCACCGCCGCCTCGAACTCCTTCACCAACGGCGCCGTGCGGTCGAGCAGCGGCACCACCTGGGTGACGACGACGCCGTCGCCCTCGGGCCCGAGCTCACGCAGGAGCGCCTCGCTGCCCACGAAGCTGACGTTGACGAAGAGCGCGTCGAGCCCACGCTGGCGGGCCAGCTTGATGAACTTCGCGCACGGCTTGTAGGCGCCCACCATGATGACGGCCCGCGGGCGCACCCGGGGGTCGATGAGGCGGCTCACCGCGTCTTCCACGTCGACGGTGTTCCGCGGGTACCGGCCGTGGGGCAGCCTCGCCGCGTCGGCATACCCGAGGGCCTTGAGCGCCTGCACCGCGCCGTTGAACCCGGCGTCGCCGTAGGCGTCGTTCTGCGTGAAGAAGGCGAGCTGCGCGGGAGCGATGCCCAGCTCCGTGACGAGGCCGCGCACCATCTCGGCCGTCTCTTCGGCGTACGACGCGCGGAAGTTCACCACGTACCGGTCGGGCGGCGACTTGCGCAGCAGGCCCGCGCCAGTGAAGGCGCCGAAGAGCGGCACCTGCTTCTCGTTCGCGATGGGCACCGTGACCGCGGCCGTGGGCGTTCCGACGTTGCCGATGACGGTGAAGACCTGGTGCTGGTCGATGAGGGTGCGCATGTTCGACGCCGCGCGGGCCGGCTCGTACCCGTCGTCGAGCGCCACCAGCTCGAGCGGCCGCCCGTGCACACCGCCCGCGGCGTTCTTCCACGCGAAGTAGGCCTCGACGCCGTGCTTCATGTGCTGCCCGAGCGCTTGCGACGGGCCCGACAGCACGGTGCTCATGCCCAGCTTCCACGTCGGCGCCTGGGCGGTGGCGGTGAGCGCAGCGAGGGCGAGCAACAGCGTGAGCGGGCGCATCAAAAGGTCACCAGGGCCGAGAGGTCGAACACCACCGCTTCACGCGTCGCGTTCATCTGGTCGACGTCGCTCGAGACGAGCTGGTGCTCGGTGCGGAAGTAGGTGGTCTCGAACACGAAGCCGAGGTTCTTGAGCGGGCGGAACTCGTAGGCAGCGGCCGTCGAGAGGTTCGACTTGATGCCGGCGCCGGTGCCCATGCTGACGGCCACCGTCGAGTTCGTCTGGTAGCCGTAGCTGGCGCGCACCTTCGCGGCGTCGATGAGGCGGGCGTAGCCGGCGCGCGCGCTCACGAAGTGCTGGGCGTGGAGGCCCTGCCGCACCGAGACGAAGCCGCCTACCTCGTCGACGTCGGTGCCTGCGTAGCCGGTGCCGATGGTGAGCAGGCCGAGGTTCGCCGAGTTGCGCCCGATGGAGGCCTCGAGGCGCGCGTTGGTGCGGCCCATCGTCAGCTCGCCGAAGAGCGCGACGGCGCCCGCGAGGCGGCGCTCCGGGCCAGACGCGCCCTCGAAGCGCAGCGAGGTGGCGATGGCGCTGAGGCCGAGCCGGTTGCCGGTGCTGGGCAGCCACTGGAAGCGCACCGCTCCGGTGGGAATCGAGCCCAGCTCGATGTTGCCGTCTTTCGCGCCCGCGTTGGCCGCGGCGAGGCCCGCAGCGGCGCCCACCTCGAAGGGCCCGGGCCGGTACAGCACCTTCACCTGCTGCCGCATGAAGGCGGCGTTGCCCGACTGGAAGTTCGAGCCGACGAGGTTGGCGGTGTGCGGGTTGAGCGGCGCGTAGAGGTCCCACTCCTGGCCAGCGCCGATGAAGAGGCCCGCCATCGGGCTCCACTCGAAGGCCGCGATGCGCACGCGCGGAAGGCTGGCCACCGTGGGTGACGCCTTCGAGAAGTCGATGAAGTCGAACTCGAGCAGGCCGCGCAGCGCGCCCTTCTCGTTGAAGTGCAGGCCGAAGCGCGACTGGGCCACCTGGAACGTCAAGCGCGAGGCGTCACGCGAGTTGGCCAGGAGCGGGTTGCCGGCGGCCGTGGGCGCCGACGCGTTGGGTTGTGAGTAGCTCTCGACGGCATCGGTGGAGAACGTGACGGTCGGCTTCACCAGCCCGCTCACGCGGAAGAGCTCCCAGAATGGCGGCTCGGCCGCGGGGGCTGGCGCTGGCGCAGGGGCCGGGGCCGTGACGGCGGGCGGAGTCGGAGGCAACGCGGGCATCGCAGGCGGCGGCTCGGGTGGCGCCGGGGGCGTCGCGGGCTGGGCGAGGCTGGTCGCTGCGACGAGCGCGAGCGTCACTGCGAGAGAGCGGTCCATGCAGCGCGGCTGTGCAGCCCGTGTGCCGAATCGGTTGCCTCGACGAACTCGAAGGATGCCCCACCCACTCGGCGGGTGCCGGTGTGCCCCTGAGTCCGACCCGCCTCGGCGCTTCGCCAGACGCGTGTCGGTGGATCAGCCCGGCGGCTCCCTCACCGGGTGCGCGTCGAGCGCGATTGTTTCGTCACCTCACCTCCGGCAGGGTACCGGCTTCCATGCTCACGACGCTGGTTGCCCTGACGCTCGCTGGTGCTCCGCTCTCGTTCGACGACGGAGCGTTCCTCGGCTGGACGAACGACGGCGAGTCGATGGCCTGGGTCGGAACGAGGACGTACGCCGCCGAGCCGCCGGTGCTGGTGAAGCGGGTCGTCGAGGTCCGCAACGTCGTCACGGCGACGGGCGACTTCTTCGAGCTCGAAGTGCGCGCACCGGCCGAGACGACCTTCAGGAAGGGGAAGGACGCGGCGCGCTGGGAGGCGTGGCTTTCGGCGCACCCGCTGGTGAAGCTCGAGACGCTCGAGGGCGCGAAGGTCACCGTGAAGGCCGACGGCAAGGTCGCGACGACCTTCGGCGGCACGCGCAAAGCGGTGAAGCTCGAGCTGCTGGTGGAGAAGGGCATCGTCCGTCAGACCGTGCGGAGCATGCTGGTCGAGGACCTCGGCAAGAAGCTGGGCAAGACGACCGCACGAAGCTTCTTCGACCCCACCGGCCGTCGAGTCGCCATCACCCTCGACATCGATGACGGCACGAGCCGGCAGACCGAGGTCATCGAGGCAGAGGTCGCGCCCAAAGCTTTCTCGTGGACGAAGCCCGGGCTCTCGCTCGACGAGCGGCGCGCGCTGGAGCGTCGCATCGAGAACGCGGGCTTCGTCGCGGGGAGCAGCGCCGAGTGCCCGCGCCCGGGCGCCGGCGTCACCGTCACCCATGACGCCGCGGGCAAAGCGCAGGCCGAGGCCCTCGCGACGGCGCTGGGTGGCAAGGCGGTGAAGGGCAAGGTCGACCGCAACCTCGGCCAGCTCGCGGTCTGGTTCGACTGCACCCCCTGACGTACCGGCTTCACGGCGCGGCTCGTTCTGCTGTCAGGCCGCCCGCGCGAGGACGACGGGCTGCGGTTTCGGCAGCGTGAACGAGAACCGCGTGCCCTTGCCGCGCGTCGTCTCGATGTCGATGGAGCCGCCCAGCCGCTCGACCTCGGCCTTCACGGCCGCCATGCCGACGCCGCGGCCCGACAGGTCGGTCACCTCGTCGGCGGTGGACACCTGGTCGCGGAAGACGAGCTGCACCTTCTCTGAGTCCGACCACCGCGCCACCTCGGCCGGCTGCACCACGCCCCGCGCGAGGGCGACCGCGACGAGGCGTTCGACGTCGATGCCCTGCCCATCGTCGACGACGTGCACCACGTCGGCCTCGTCACCGCGCACCAGCTCGATGGTGAGGTGCCCCGTCGGGCCCTTGGCGCCGCGCTCGGACGGGCGCTCGAGGCCGTGGTCGACGGCGTTGCGCAGCACGTGCACCAGGCTCTGGCAGAAGGGCCGCAGCCGCTCCGGGTCGACGCGGGCCTCGAGGCCCTTGAGCTCGAGGGCCACCTCTTTCCCGAGGCGCGTCGCCAGCGACGACACCGTCGCCTCGATGGGGCCGAGGAGCTGACGGGTCGGCACCTGCGAGACCTGCTCGAGCCAGCGTGAGAGCGCGCCGCGCTCGTCGCCGGGCAGGTGCGGGGCGAGGCGCTCGAGCGCCCGCAGGTCGTCGACCGACAACTGCACCGTCCGGCGGCGGCCCGCGTCGAAGCGAACGCCCAGCACCGGCTCGTGCGTCTCGAGGAACTCGCGGAACGCCAGGGACAGCTCCTCGAGGTGGTCGGGCTCGAGGTGCTCGTGCTCCTCCAGCCGGTGGGCGAGGCGCACGACGGGCGAGAGGCCGTACGAGGCCGCGTTGCCCTTGATGGTGTGCACCACGCGGCGCACCGTCTGGGCGTCGCTCCGGCTGGCGGCGTCGGCGGCGCTCGCCAGCTGCGCGCGCGTCTCGTCGAGGAAGGCCTCGAAGGCCGGCTTCTGCTTGAGGATGTTGAGGAGCGCCCGGTTGCCCTCGTTCTCGAGCTCGACGGCCTCGAGGCGCGTGACGTCGGTGACGGTGAAGAGCAGCGCGCCGATGGCGCCGGCGTCGTCGCGCACCGCGCGGGCCTCGACCCGGAGCGAGCGGTCGCCCACCTTGAAGCGCTGCGGGAGCTGCGCCGTCGCCACGTCGTCTGGCAGGAAGTCGTCGAACACCTGGTCGATGCCCTGGGCGAAGGTGAGCGCCTCGTCGGTCGACAGCCGCAGCAACCCGCCCAGCGGCTCGCCAGCGACGCGGTCGGCGGCGAGGAGCTCCTGACAGGACCGGGTGTGGCCCTCACGCACGACGCCGTCGCGGCCGACGACGAGGAAGCCGAACAGCACGTTGTCGAGAATCGCCCGCAGCTCACGGGTGCGCTCGCGCACGCGGCCCTCGAGCTCGCCGTTCTTCGCCTCGAGCGCGCGGAACTGCTCTTCGAGGAGCGCGGCCTTCTCCTGCTCGAAGTCGACCCGCTGCTTGAGCTCCCGCGGGTTGAGCTTCAGCTCGGCCAGCACGCGCGCGAACTCGCGCTCGAGCGTCTTCTTGTCCTTGCGCTCGACGCTGCCGACCGCCTTCATCGCGACGTGCGCCGACGCGCTGCCGATGGCGCCGGCCAGCACCCGCTCGAGCCCCTGCAAGAGCTCGGCGTACTGCACCACCGTCAGCTTGCCGTCGACTGGGGTGAGCCCGCCCACCACCTCGTCCACCAGCGCGCGGGCCTTGTCGGCCGGCATGTACTCGGTGAAGACGGTGACGGCCTTCTGGGTCGTCTCGGCCACCTCGATGGTCGCCTGCTGGCCGTCGAGGTGCGCGAGCTGGTCGCTGGCCTGCCCGAGGAAGGCCTCGGTGAGCAGCGCCTCGTCACGAGAGGGCGGCGCGAGCACCGAGCCGCCGACGTAGCCCACCACCACCGCCGCCACGCTGAAGAGCGCGCCGTGCACCAACGGCGGGAGCCCCTCGACGCCGAAGAGGGCCTCGGGCCTGAGCGCCGTGAAGCCGAGCGGGCCTTCGTCGAGCAGCGCCTTCGGGAGCCACCCGCTCTTCACGAAGGTGGGCACGAGCAGCGTCCACACCCACGCCGCGAAGCCCCCGCCCAGCCCGGCGAGCGCGCCGACGCGGCTGGCCTCTTTCCACACCAGCCCGCCCACCAGCGGCACCACCAGGAGGAACGCCGCCGCGAACGAGACCAGGCCGATGCTCACCAGCATCTGGGCGCCGCCGAACTGCACCGCGAACTGCCACGCCGCCACCATCAGCAGGGCCGCCGCCGCCCACCGCACCTGGAGCATGCGCGGCTTCAGCACACCGAGCGGGCGCAGGCGGGTCGCCAGCGGCAGCACGAGGTGGTTCGAGATCATCGTCGTCATCGCCATGGTCTCGACGATGACCATGCCGAGCGCGGCCGAGAGGCTGCCCACGTAGATGAACATCGACAGGGCCGCCTGGCCGGCCTGCAGCGGGAGCGCCAGCACGTAGGTGTCCGGCGAGGTGCCGGGCAGCGCCAGCACCTTGCCGGCGAGGGCGATGGGCACCACGAAGACGTTCATCAGGAACAGGTAGAGCGGCGTCGCCCACATCGCCGTCTTCACGTGCGCGGGGTCCGAGTTCTCGATGAGGCCCTGGTGGAACTGCCGCGGGAGGAACGCGAAGGCGCCGGCCGCCAGCACGGTGACCGTCACGAACGAGAGCACGTCGTTGGCGCCCGAAGGGCCCAGCGTCGGCAGCTTCGCGCCCAGCTCGTCGAGCCGCGAGAACCAGCTCGCCGTGTCGGGGAAGGCGAGGCCCACCACGAAGACGCCCGCCGCGAGGAACGCCAGCAGCTTCACCACGCTCTCGAACGCCACCACCACCACCATGCCGGGGTGCCGCTCGGTCGGGTCGAGGTGTCGCAGGCCGAAGGCAATCGTGAGCGCCACCATGGCCGCGACGAGCAGCGGGGCGAACCAGGCGCTCTCGGTGCCCGTCAGCATGGTGAACGAGCTGACGAGGCTCTTCACCTGGAGCGCGAGGTACGGCACCAGGCCGACCGAGAGCATCACCGTCACCAGGGCCGCCACCGTCTGCGAGCGCCCGTAGCGGGCCGAGACGAAGTCGGCGACCGAGGTGAGGCGGTGCTGGTGCTTGAGCTCGGCCATGCGGCGGAACAGGCGCCAGCCGACGACCATCGCGAGCGTCGGGCCGAGGTAGACGGGCAGGAAGAGCATGCCGCCGGTGGCCGAGCGGCCCACGCTGCCGAAGAACGTCCACGTGGTGCAGTACACGGTGAGGCCGAGCGCGAACGTGAGCGGGTGCGCGGCCACGCGGCGACCCCAGCCGCTCCGCTCGCCGGCCTGGGCCAACGCGAAGAGCAGGGCCACGTACCCGGCGATGACGATGACGACGGTCGAAGGCGAGAACATGCTCAGTCCTCCTCGGGGCTGTCGTCGGCGAACGACAGCACCACCAGCACCACGATGGAGGCGGCCCACGCGCCGTACAGCGAGAGCCAGGTCGCGATGGGGCCCCGGTTGAAGAGGACCGGCACGTGAAACGCGGCGAAGGTGAGGCCGGCCACCAGCAGGTGCAGCGCCGGGCGGGCGAGCTTGCGTCGCAACGGTGACATCGAGGGCTCCGCGTTCGAAGGTGGGCTCGCACGAAGCACCCGGCGTGCCGACTCCACCTCGTCGCGGGTTGGGCAGCCGGGGCCGAGGTTGCGGTCGACGACAGGGGCCGCGACACCCCAGGCGCCGGAGTCAGCGCGACCCCGGGGCGGCGTTCGACCCGGGCGACGGCTCCAGCGCAGGCACGGTTGAGGTGGGCCCGGGGCTTGCTCTCGGGTGGATCAACTCACCCGCAGCGCCGAGGACGGCCCATGAACAAACGCATTCTCGTCGTCGACGACTCTCCGTCGGTGCGCCAGCAGGTCGCGATGTGCCTCGAGCAGGGCGGCTACCAGGTCGTCGAGGCCAATGACGGTGTCGAAGGGCTCGAGCGGCTCGGGGGCTGCGCCATGGCCATCTGCGACGTCAACATGCCGCGCATGGGCGGCATCGAGTTCGCCGAGAAGGCAGCGGGCGCCGTGCCCATCGTGATGCTGACGACGGAGGGGCGCGCCGAGCTCATCGCGAAGGCTCGCGCCGCGGGAGCGAAGGGGTGGATGGTGAAGCCCTTCAAGCCGGAGCAGCTCTTGTCTGCCGTGAAGAAGATCGTCGGGTGAACGCCATGACTCCACACGAGACCTTTGCAGCGCTGTTGTCCGAGTGCGGGCGCGCCCTCTTCGAGGCGTACGGCGTTTCTTCGACGGAGGCGAGCCGGCCCGCGCGCGTCGAAGGGCTCGACGCCCGCGTCGCGGCCATCATCGGGTTCACCGGTGACTCGCTGCGTGGCTCGTTGATGCTGGGCATGAACCCCGAGGCCCTCGAGGCGAGCCGGCAGACCGAGCGCGACCGCCCGCAGGACTGGATCGCCGAGCTGACGAACCAGCTGGTGGGCCGCTTCAAGAACCGGCTGGCGGCCTACGACGTCGACATCGTCATCACCACGCCGCTCGTCATTCGCGGCGAGCGGCTGTCACCCGTGATGGACGGCGACGCCGCTCCGCTCGTGTGGACGCTTGGCGAAGGGCGCGCGTACGGGTGGCTCGACGTCGAGGTGCAGCCGGGCCTCGAGCTGGTCGAACGCCCCGGCGCCGCGGCCGTCGCCGCCGAGGGTGAAGCCCTGCTCTTCTGACGGGTCACCTCGTCAGGTCGGCCAGGTCGACGCGCGCGAGCAGGAAGTCGGGGTTCGCCTTCACCACCGCCTCGAGCTGCGCC
>JALOQF010000032.1 GCA_025459425.1 Myxococcaceae bacterium
GAGATCGACCCGGCGTACCTGCCGGCGATCCGCGCGCTCAAGGGCATCTACGAGGTCGAGCAGGACTGGGAGAACTACGAGAAGGCGCTGCTGGAAGAGGCGCGCCAGACCGAGGACACCCAGGAGCGCAGCGAGGCGTACCTCTCGGTGGCCCGGTACTACGAGGGCCGCGAAGACCGCGACAACGCCACGAAGTACTACGAAGAGGCGCTCAAGCTGGTGCCCGACTCGCTCGAGGCCGCCCGCCAGCTCGCCGACATCTACCTGTCGGTCGAGAACTGGGAGCGCTGCGAGAAGATGCTCGACGTCGTCACCGCGAAGATGTCGCAGCGCTACGCGGCGGCGCCCGAGGACGACGAGCTCGCGAAGGAGCTCTGCCGACGGTTCTACCGGCTCGGCTACGTCTGCGAGAAGAACGCGCGGCGCGACAAGGCGCTCTCGTCGTTCGAGAAGGCCTACCAGCTCGACGCCACCAACCTCGCGGTGCTCGAGGGGTACGGAAACCTGCTGGTGCAGGTGAAGCGCTTCGAAGAGGCGCTCAAGGTGTACCAGTCGATCCTGCTCCACCACCGCGGCGATCTCACCGACCTCGAGGTGGCCGAGATCCACTGGACGCTGGGCGACCTCCACCACCAGCTCAAGCAGTTCGATCGCGCCGAGAACCAGTTCGACAAGGCGCTCGCCATCGACCCCAACCACGAGCCGTCGCTGCGCTCGATGGTGGCGATCGCCGAGGCCACGCAGAACTGGGAGCGCGCCGGAGACTTCCGGCAGAAGCTGCTCCAGGTGGTCGAGGGCGAGGCGCGCTTCGAGAACGGCGTCGCGCTCGGCGCGCTGGCACGCGACCGGCTGTCCGACCCGTACGTGGCCATCGACGCCTACCTCGCCGCGCACAAGGAGCGCCCGGCCGTCCTCGAGGTGATGGACGCACTCTACGTGCTGTACCGCGAGACGAAGCAGGGCGCGAAGGCCGCCGAGATGCTCGAGCGCATGCTGGTGACCGACGCGCTCAAGAGCGAGCCCTCGAAGGCCAAGCGCGTCTACTTCGCCCTGGGCGAGATCGCGCGCGACGAGCTGATGGACATCGACAAGGCCGTCACTTCGTTCAACGCGGCGCTCGATCTCGACTGGCGCTTCATCGAGGCCTTCACGGCGCTCGAGGGCATGCTGGGGCGCAACAAGAAGTGGAAGACGCTCGACGACAACTACAAGCGCATGCTCGCGCGCTTCCCCAAGACGGAAGAGACGCACCTGGCGCGCATGACGATCTGGCGCGCGCTCGGCGACATGTACCTCAACGTCATGAAGGCGCCCGACGCGGCGGTCGAGATCTACAAGGTCGTCGCCGCGGGCCTGCCCGACAACCTCGAGGTGCAGGAGCAGTTCGCGGCGCTGGCGCAGACGCAGGCCGGCTACGAGCAGGACGCGGTCGACGCCTGGCGCCGCACGCTGCCCACCACCAGCACGCCGGGCAAGGTGGCCTCGGCTCTCGCCGAGCTCGCCGCGCGGCGGAAGGACTACGACTCGGCGTGGCTCGCGGCGCAGGTCTCGGCGGGCCTCATCGGCGACATCGGCGCGGCCGAGAAGGAGATCCTCGCCAAGCTGACGCCGTACGCGAAGAAGCGTGAGACGACCGACCGGTCGCTCACCGATCGGCTGTGGCAGCAGCACCTGTTCCACCCGCGCGTGCGGGGGCCCCTCGCCGACCTGATGGGCATTCTCTTCGAGCAGGCGGGCGCGCTGTGGAAGGAAGACTTCGCCCGCTACAACATCGTGCCGAAGAAGCACCTCATCGACGTGAGCCAGGGCGCCGAGTACCACCTCACGCACTACCGCGCGGTGAGCCGGCTGCTCGGCATGCAGCAGATCGCCCTCTACTCACCGTTCCTCGTGGCGCAGCGCGACCGCATCGCGAAGAAGACGAGCGAGGCGCCGCCAGACCCGATGGTGGGCGTCGAGCTCGTTCACACCGACCCGGTCGGGCTGCGCGTGGGCGGCAAGTTCTTCAGCGAGCAGGGCCAGCGCGAGGCCTGGTACCTGCTCGGCCGCACGATGGCGCTCTTGCGGCCCGAGCTGGTGCTCACGGCGCGGCTCTCGGCGGAGCGGCTCGAGGCCGTGCTGCAGGCGGCGATCAGCCTGTCGGTCGATCGGTTCCGCTTCACGGCCGATCTGCGGGCCATCGACGCCGAGCGGAAGCTCCTCGAGCGCTCGTTGTCGGAGCAGGCGCGCGCCGCCCTGGCGCGGGTGACGCGTGACTACGTGAAGGTGGCGACGCCGAACGACCTGCGCAACTACCTCGAGGGCGCCGAGCTCACCGCCGTGCGGGCGGGGGCGTTCGTCGCGGGTGAGATCGAGCCGGTCAAGCGCATGGTGATGGCCGAGACGGGCCCTTCGTTCCGGGTGCAGCCGCGCTCGAAGATCCGCGAGCTCATGGTGTTCGCGCTGGGTGACGATCTCCACGCCCTCCGCGTCGCGGTCGGCACCAGCGTCGAAGTTCAGCTGCGCAAGTGACCAGATTGATTGACTCTTCGCGCCATCGCGGGCACTCACCGGAACTCGCCGACCGGGAGCGGCGTCCGTGCGTTTGACTCCCTGCGAATGGAAACCTACAGTTTTTCGGTATTTAGGCCCGAGGACGCCTGATGCGCTTCGTCTGTGAGAGCTGCCGCGCGCAGTACATGATCAATGACGAGAAGGTCGGGCCCAAGGGGGTCAAGGTCCGCTGCCGCAAGTGCGGCTACGTCATTCACGTCAAGCGCACCGAGGGCGGGGGGGCGAAGACTGGCCCGGTCGCCAACTCGTCCGATCCCGATGACGCCACCGCGACGCAGGTGATGAACAGCCCGCTGGCCGCTGGTGCCGACGCCACGCTCGACCTGACGAACCCCGGAGGCGCCGCTGCCGACCCGCCGACCTCGCGGGTCAACATGAACGATCCCGCGGTGCAGGCCGCGATGGACGCCAAGGCCGCGAAGACGGCCGCCGCGAAGAACGGAGCCGAGACGACCGATTCGAAGGGCGAGAAGGGCCCGGGCGACAGCTTCCTCGGGGCGGACGAAGACGAGATTGGCGCGGTGTTCGACTCGGTGCTCGCGGGTGGCTCGACGGGGCCCACGACGCTGCCGACGGGGAAGGACGCCAAGGCTCCCATCGAGGGCGACCGCGAGTCCACCAAGGTGCTCGATGCCGAGCTGGTGAAGAAGCTCGCCGAAGAGTCGAACGAGTCGGGCGCGAAGAGCGAGCCGGTGAAGGCCGAAGAGGTGCCGCAGCAGGACTGGTACGTGGCCCTCAACGACAAGCAGACGGGCCCGATGTCGCTCGACGCGCTCAAGTCACATTGGGACAAGGGTGAGGTGGGCCCGGACTCGTTGTGCTGGCGCGCGGGCTTCAGCGACTGGATTCCGGTGAGCGAGGTGAAGATTCTCGCGACGGTGCTCGCGCCGAAGCCGGCGAAGCCCATCGTGGTGGCTCCGGCGGCGACGGTGAACCCCGGCCTCATGACGCCGGCCGTGGTCAGCGTTCCCGTGCAGTCGGCCTTCTCGGCAGGCGGCGTGGTGACGACGGTGCAGTCCGAGGTGCAGGTGCCCATCGCGGCCGCCCCGACGGCGAACATCGCGGCCATCGAAGAGACGGGCACGTGGCGTCCCTCGGCTGGCTCGGCGCTCGCGTCGCTGGTGAAGGAAGAGCTCGAGGTGCTGGCGAAGCCGCCTCCGAAGAAGGCAGAGCCGGCCGCCGACACCGGTGGTGGGCTGCTCGATCTGCCAGCGGCCGAAGAGAAGCCGGCCGAGCGTGCGCCGGAGCCCGTGGCTGCGCGCCCTGCGGCGCCGCCCCCTCCCGTCAACCCGTACATGGCGAACCCGGGCGCGACCTTCAGCGCGCCTGCCGTGACGCAGTACCGGCCGCCGTCGAACCGCGGGCTGCTGATTGGCCTCGGCGTCGGCGGTGGCGTGCTGTTGTTGTCACTCATGGGCCTCGTCATCTTCCTCGCGCTGCGCGAGCCGAAGGTCGTGGTGGCGCCTCCAGCTCCCGTCGCGGCAGCGCCGACTCCTGCCCCGACGCCCGCGCCGACGACGCCGACCCCGCCGCCTCCAGTGGCCGCCGCTCCACCGGTCGCTCCGGCACCGCCTGTCGCAGCGCCCGGGGCCACGCCTCCGACCGCCGTGGCCACCGCGCCGACGCCGGCCCCTGCGCCCGCGCCGCCCGAGGCCCCTGCCGCCCCGACGCCAACGACGAAGGTGACGGGCGCGGGGAGCCGGACCGGCACTGGGACGAAGCTGGCGGTCGCGTCGCCCACGCCGAAGGAGAAGGATCCGCCGCCTCCGCCGCCCGAGAAGAAGGAGACGAAGTCGTCGGGTGACGGAGACGACTTCGACTCGGTCTTCGGCGACACGAAGAAGAAGGTGGCGCGTGAGGAGCCGAAGAGCGCCGAGACGAGCCCGATGAAGAAGAAAGAGGTCTACGTGCCTCCGGCGCCCGGGAGCGGCGGCGGCGAGCTCAAGGAGACGCTCGAGAAGAGCGACGTCTTCGAGACGGTCATCGCCAACAAGGCAGGCCTGGCGAAGTGCGCCGAGGAGCAGCGCAAGCGCGAAGGCGGCGGCGGGAAGATCGTGATGCGGTGGACCATCGACCCGAGCGGCTCGGTGAAGGGTGTGTCGGTGGTGACCGAAGAGCTCAAGGGCAGCTACATGGCCCAGTGCATGACGACGCTGATCAAGAGCATGAAGTTCCCGCGTCACAAGAAGCAGGGCGAGCCGACCGAGTTCCCCTTCAAGTTCTAGGGCGCCCGATGCCCGTCGCGACCGGGGCCACGTGCCCCGTGCACGTTGCCGTTCCAGCGGTCGAGGTGTGCGAGCGCTGCGGCCGCTTCGTCTGCGGCGAGTGCCTGCAATTCGCACAGGACGGCGTCGCGCTGTGCACCGCGTGTTTCGCCAAACCGCACGGTCGTTCGACCCGCTCGGGGCTCGCCCTGGCGCTGGTGCTCGCGGGCTGCCTGGGCTGCGTGCCGCTCACCCCCATCGGGATCGCCCTGGCGTGGCTCGAGCTTCGCGCCATCGAGCGTGGTGAGGCTGCTGCCGCCTCGAAGGCCGGCGCTCAGTGGGCCCTGGGCCTGGGCCTCATGCAGCTCGCCGCCGGAGCGCTGCTCCTCGTGGGGCTGGTGGGGTTTCGCCTCTGGAACGGGGGCTGACGCGGGTGCCCGGGCACGGCCGTCTCGGTGTCGACGCCAGTCACCGGAAATCGCCTGCAACTGCGCTGATTTCTTGAGTGAAGCTCGGCACATCCCATGCGTCAGTGGGACGGTCAACTTTCGTTGACTCTGGATCGGGCATTCCTACAGTCCGGCCCGCTTCGGACCCTTCGAAGGCAGTCGATCATTCAACGCAGCACCCGGGAGACGTTCCACATGATGATGAAGAAGACCAGCCTCTGGCTCGTGGCGGCGACCGCCGCGGGCTTCGCGTTCGGCTTTGCCGGATGCGGCGGTACCGACACTCCGATGACGACCACGTGCACGGCCGATTCGCAGTGCGCTGCGAGTGAAGCCTGCCACCCGGTCCTGCGCCGCTGCGTGACGGCCTGCACCGCGGCCGTGGACTGCCCTGATTCCTCGAGGACGTGCGCGACGTTCGATGGCCGGATGGCCGGAAACGACGCCGGCGTGCGGGCGTTCTGCCAGTGCGCGACCGACGCGCTGTGCGAGCGCGGCTCGGCCGGCCAGGTGTGCCAGCCGGCGACGAAGATCTGCGGCGCCAAGTGCACCGCGAGCAGCGACTGCCCCACGGGCTCGACCTGCGACACCATGACGGGCAAGTGCAGCGCGGCGACGATGGCCACCGACGGCGGCGCTGGCGACGGCGGCATGACTGGCGTGGATGCCGGCATTGCCTGCACGCCCGGCACCTGCACTGCGCCGGCCATCTGCAACCAGGGCACCTGTGGTGCCGCCGCGGCCTGCACGAGCGGAATGCCGCAGCCTGCGGGCTGCTTGACGGGTCAGGCCTGCAGCGGCGCGGCGTGTGCCGAGGCTCCCTTTGCTCCGGCTTCGTGCGGCAACTTCGCGGCTGGTTCGACGCCGCGCGCGTGGAACCCCGCGATGCAGAATGGCCCTGTCATCACCCAGATCACCCAGCTCAGCTTCGCCGTGAACGAGGGCTTCTGTGGAATGACGAACTCGAAGCGCGCGATCCTCGAGATCACGGCGTACGACCCGAGCACGCCGGGCCGGCTCGTCAGTGAGACCTCGCAGCCCTCGCTCCGCTACTACCGGACCGATGGGTCGGACATCGCCGTTTCGGCGAATCAGATCCAGTCGTACATGTCGTCGAACTCGAACAAGAACGTCACGTTCCGCGTGAACCTGTGCTTCCCCACGGCGACCAACTCCGCCTCGGTCGGGTACGCGTACGAGAATGGCAACCCCGTGTGCACGACGGTGCAGTGAATCTCTCCCTGGTCGAACCGTTCGTAGCTGAGCGGCCGGCCGCGAAAGGAACCAAACCATGAACAAGTTCATCGCTCTCGTTGGTGCTGTCCTCGCTTCTTCGGCGTTCGCCCAGGCAACCACGCCTCAAGGCGCCATTCGCCCCACCCTCAACACGCTCAACTGCCCCAAGGGGGCGCGTGCGGTGAGTGACGGTGAAGGGTTCTTCTGCTCCAAGACCGGGGCTCCCGGTGGCGAGCGCCTCAACGGGCCGTACGTCGGTCTCCACAAGAATGGCGTCAAGGAGGCCGAAGGCCTCTACGTCGACGGTGAGCGGTTCGGGAAGTGGCGCTACTGGAACGAGCAGGGCGTCAAGGTCCGTGAGATCGAGTTCAAGAACGACTCGTACGACGGTGAGTACGTCGAGTTCCACGCCGACGGCTCGATCAAGCTCTCGGTGACGTACGTGCAGGGCAAGAAGCAGGGCCTGCAGAAGGAGTTCGACGCGCGTGGCAAGCTGCTCGCGCAGACGAACTTCGTCGACGACCGCGCCGCGAAGTAACCTTTTCGGCGAAGTCAGGAGGGCGGCACCTGCTGGTGCCGTCCTCTTTTTTGGGGAGAGACGCCATGCACACCCCAGTCTTCGTGGCTTCACTCCTCGTGCCGTTCGTGCTCGGCCAGGCTGACGCCGGACTTCCAGGTGGCTTCCGGTGCCCATCGGGCACGACCCTGGTCGACGCGCGGGAGAGCACCGGCGCCTCGTTCTATTGCACGAAGGCCGGCCGTCTCGGTGAGCCGCTGATGCACGGCCCCTACCTGGGCCTCTACAAGTCCGGCAAGAAGCGCGTCGAGGGTGCGTACCTCGAGGGCAAGCGCACCGGCCTGTGGGTCGCCTACGACGAGCAGGGCGGCAAGCTGGAAGAGCTGACGTTCAAGAACGATCTCTGGGATGGCAAGCGCACCCAGTGGATCAAGGGCCAGAAGATCCTCGAGGAGAACTGGGTCGACGGGAAGCGCCAGGGCATCCAGAAGGAGTGGCTCAACGGCAAGGAGATCGCGACGGAGTTCCGCGATGACGCGCCGGTGAAGAAGTAACGAAGCCGTCGTCAGGTGACCTGACGTGACGCGGGCGGGGCTCCTCGTGGAGTTCCCGCCCGTCGTCGTTTGGGACTACAGCCGTTCCCCGGTGAACGAGTTCGCGCGCGCGCTCCGAGACAACCCGGCCCCGTCGACGCTGGGCGACGTTCGGCTGCGCTACGCGCCGTCGATGCTCATTGGCGCGTCGGCTCCGGGCCGGCGCACGTGGCGGCCCTTCGCGCTCGCCGCCCTCGGTCTGACGCTCGTCTCGCTGGCCGTGGTCGCGCTTGCCGCGTCATGGGGCCTCGAGTCGAGCGGCGGCCTCGTGCTGGGCGGGGCGTGGGCGCTGTGGGCCTCGGTGCGCGTGGGGCGGCTCGAGGTGAGGCGACGGGCCTTCGTCGTCAACTTCGCCACCACGAGCCTGCGGCTCGACTTCGCCAGCCCCATCGCCGGTCAGCCCCAGACGCTCGTCGTGCCCTTCGATGCGGTGACGGCGGTGGCGGTGCTCGAGCAGGCTGACGGCGCGCTGTGCCTCACGGTCGACCTCACGCGCGAGGGCGTGCCCCTCAAGGAGGTGCTGGTGGCCCAGGTGCCGGCGGCACAGCTCGAGGCTGCGCAGCGACTGGCCCGGGTGCTCGAGGGGGCGTTCGGCTTGGGGTCGATTCCACCCACGAGCCCGTATCTCGCGACTCAGGGCGAGGGTCGACCCAGCGCCGCCGACCAGACCCACTCGACCCCCGCTGGCCCCTCGCCGGAGGCCGACAAACCCGAGTGATTGCGGCCGGGTGAGCGGCGGTCCCGGCGGCTCCTGCCGGGCACGGAGCGTGAAACGCCCTGGCTCATGCGCGCGTCGCTCGTGGTGTTGGCTCTCCTGTCGTTCCCGCCGTCGGCGTCGGCCTTCGAGCTCCGAAAGGACTCGCAGGGCGACGTGGTGCGCTGGCGCCGCGAGGTGGTCTTCGTGATGGACCGCTCGCTCGGCCAGGCGCTCGGTGAGCCGCGCGTGAAGGAGGCCGTGCTCGCGGCGATCGCCGAGATCGACGAGGCGACGGCCGAGCTGGCGGTGCGGCTCGAAGAGGCCGAGGTGGACGGGCCGGGCTTCGAGCTGGGCGGCGCGAACCGGAACGTCATCGTCGCGCTCGACGACTGGCCGTACACCGACCATGCGCTCGCTTCGACCGTCGTCACCTTGAACGCCCGAACCGACGAGATCCTCGACACGGACATCGTGTTCAACGTCGAGCAGCACACCTTCCGGGTGCTCGACGGGCCTGCGATGCGCGGCGACCTCGACGACGTGCAGAACACGCTGACCCACGAGCTCGGTCACGCGCTGGGCCTCATGCACAACCCGATCGACCAGCGCGTCGTGATGTACCCGCGCGCCGCGGCCGGAGAGATCGGCAAGCGCGTGCTGCAGGACGACGACCGCCAGGGCCTCGCGGCGCTGTACGGCGAGCCGCTGACGGTGCCCGAGGCGCCGGTGAGCCAGGTCGGGTGCTCCACGGCTGGCGGGGCGGCCTGGTGGGTGGCGGGGCTGCTGGTCGCCCTCGTGCTCGCGCGTCGTCCCAGCGCCTCGGTGGTGCGCGTGGTGGCGCGGCGGTCTCGGGGCTCGGCGCGGCGGCTCGGCCTGCTCGTCGGTCTCGTCGGCGCCGGGCTCGTCGCGGGCCGGGCCGAGGCGCAGGAGCGCAGCCCCGTCATGACGGCGGTCGTCCGGGCGAAGGTGTCGCATCGGTCGGCGACGCACCCGGGGCTCATCGTCACCAGCCTCGACGTGCAGGCCGTGTCCTGTGTCGGCGCGGCCCCGTGTGAGCGGCAGGTGCGCGTGACGGTGCCCGGCGGGCGCCTGGGCGACCTGGAGCAGATCGTCGAGCACCACCCGGTTCCCGCGCTCGGCGAGACGCTCGGCCTGGCGCAGCGCCGCGGTCGGTGGCTCGTGTACCGGCTGGCCGACCGGGACGAGGCCGCGCGCTTCGAAGCGCTCCTCACCGGGTCTTCCGCACCCCAGTCGTCGCCGACGTCCCCCGGGGTGACGCGCCAACCGGCCGCCGTCGTGAAGTGAACCGGTGGCACCCGCCTTGAAATCCTCGTCGTCTCGAAGGAGCCCCTCATGGAGAAGCCCGAAGCCCCCCGCCGGATCCTGATCGTCGACGACGAAGAGAACGTCTGCCA
This sequence comes from Myxococcaceae bacterium, assembly GCA_025459425.1. Taxonomy (GTDB): domain Bacteria; phylum Myxococcota; class Myxococcia; order Myxococcales; family Myxococcaceae; genus Xiheimicrobium. The sequence goes on from JALOQF010000032.1 coordinate 9,665, forward strand.
CGCGCTGCGCCGCAGCCTGCGCAAGGAGGGCTACGAGCTCTTCTTCGGGCACGAGCCGGCGCAGGGGCTCGAGGTGCTCAAGCAGGAGAAGATCGACATGGTGATCAGCGATCACCTGATGCCCAACATGACGGGGCTCGAGTTCTTGAAGCTCGTGCGCAACCGCTACCCGGACGTGATGCGCATCATGCTGACGGGCCACGCCGACATGCAGACGGCCATCGACGCCATCAACCAGGGCAACATCTACCGGTTCCTCACCAAGCCGTGGGACGACACCGAGCTCAAGGTGACGCTCTTCCTCGCCTTCGAGCAGCTCGATCTCGAGCGCGAGAACCGCCGGCTGCTCGCGATGGTGCGGCGCCAGTACGACCTGCTGAAGTCGCTGGAGCACGACAACCCAGGCATCAGCACGGTGGTGCGCGACGCCGAGGGCTACATCCTCCTCGACGAGGAGCCGGACTCGTTGCGAGCGGGCGTCGATCTGAGGCTCGCGGCGTCCTGAGCGCGTCATGACGTCCGGGACGACATCACCGGCGGTGCTGCTGGTGGCCGAGTCTCCGTCACTGGTGGCGCGCGTCGAGGATCTCCTCGAGCCGTGGGGCGTGCTGGCGATGCAGGCGCCTCCGGAGCAGGCGCTCACGCTGGTCGACTCGGGCCACGCGCGCATCGTCCTGTGCGAGGTGCGCGAGGGCCTGCGGCTGTACCTCGAGCGCCTCAAGGCGGCCGGCGCAGTGCCGATCGTCGTGGGCAGGCCGCCCCAGGAGCCGCTCGGAGGCGTCGACTACGCCGGCAAGCCCAGCGAGCTCATCGCGTCGGTGTTCCGTGCGCATGGCCGCCTCGCGGGCCTCGAGCCGACCGGCGCCGATCGCGTCAACGAGTTCGCCCAGGCCATCGCGTCGAAGTTCACGCTGCCCGAGCTCGTGCGCGAGGCCATCTCGAAGACGCGTGAGCTGTGCGACGCCGACGGTGCGAGCCTGCTGCTCGTCGACCCCGAGACGGGCGCGCTCTGCTTCGACACCGTCGAGGGCGGCGCGGAAGGGAAGATCGAGCGCGTGCGCCTGGCGAAGGGGCAGGGCGTGGCGGGCAAGGTGGCGGTCGAGGCGCGGCCGCGGCTGGTGCCCCACGCCGCCGAGTGCCCCGACTTCGACCCCTCGTTCGACAAGAAGACGGGCTTCCAGACGGGCTCGATCGTCGCGGTGCCCCTCATTCTGAGCGGCGACGTGCTGGGCGTGTTGATGGCCGTGCGCTCGGTGGAGCGCCTGCCCTTCACCCCGGTGACGCTGCACCGGCTGGTGCAGCTGTCGCCCCACGTCGCCATCGCCGTGCACAACGTGCAGATCACCACCCAGCTGCGCAGCTCGCAGAGCGAGGTGCTGCAGGCGAACGCCAGCCTCGAGCAGAAGGTGCGCGAGCGCACCGAGCAGATCACCCGCGCCAAGCAGGAATGGGAGCGCACCTTCGACGCCATCAGCGAGCCCATCGCCCTGCTCGACGGCTACGTGATTCGGCGCGCGAACCAGGCGTACGCGCGACGGGTGAAGCTCCCGGTGCAGGACCTGCCTGGCAAGACGTGCCACCGCGTCTTCGCCGGCCGCGACACGCCATGCCCGAACTGCCCGCTGGGCAAGGGCCGCGGGGTGGCGCTGTCGGCCGAGCTGACGATTCCGAACCCGAGCACCGCGAAGGAGTCGACGGTGGAGCTGTCGGGGTACTGGCTCAGCGACGACCCTGGCTCGAGCTCGGTGGTGGTGACGTACCAGGACGTCACGCAGTCGCGCTCGATGGCGGAGCGGCTGCGCGAGAGCGAGCGCCTGGCCGCCGTCGGTCAGCTCGCCTCGGGCGCGGCGCACGAGATCAACAACCCGGTGGGGTTCGTCACCTCGAACCTGCGCTCGCTCCGGGGCGTGGTGGACGAGCTGCGGCTGCCGATGCGCGTGCTCGCCGACGTGATCGGCCTCGTCAAGGACAAGCGGCACGACGATCTCGCCGAGCTCATCGCGTCGCTCGACGAGCCGGATCTCGAGACGCTCGACGAGGCGGTCGAGATGATCGACGAGTCCCTCGATGGGGCGCGGCGGGTGAGCGACATCGTCAAGGGGCTGCGCGAGCTCTCGCGGCTCGAGATCGGCCGGCGCGAGCCCGCCGACACCAACTCGTCGGTCACGCGGGTGGTGCGCAGCGAGTACGGCGAGCAGCCGGCGAACGTGCAGCTCCTGCTCGAGGCGACGGTGCAGGCCGACATCGCGCCGCTCCAGCTCGACCAGGCCCTGGGGCACCTCGTCAAGAACGCCCGGCAGGCGACGCCGAAGCGGGAGCGCGTCGTGGTGCGCACGTGGAGCACCTCGAACGAGGTGGTGGTGCAGGTGCGCGACGAGGGCGTCGGCATCGCGAAGGAGCACCTGCGCCGCGTGTTCGAGCCCTTCTTCACGACGCGCGGGGTGGGCAAGGGCATCGGCCTGGGCCTGACGGCGGCGTACGGCATCGTGCGGCGCGTGGGCGGCGACATCGAGGCCGAGTCGGAAGGGCCCGGCCGGGGCGCCACCTTCACCATCAGGCTCCCGCGCGCCGAGGCCGTACCGCTCGCGAACGTCGCCTAAGGCACGTACACGCCCTTCGCGGTAGCGCGGAACGCCTCGGCCTTCTCGGCCAGGCCCCGCTCGGCCATGGCGCGCACCTCTTCGGTGATGTGCATCGAGCAGAACTTCGGCCCGCACATCGAGCAGAAGTGCGCCGTCTTCGCGCCGTCGGCCGGGAGCGTCGCGTCGTGGAACTCCTTCGCCTTCATCGGGTCGAGCGAGAGGTTGAACTGGTCGTCCCAACGGAACTCGAACCGCGCCTTCGAGAGCGCGTCGTCGCGGGCCTGCGCGCCGGGGTGCCCCTTGGCGAGATCGGCCGCGTGCGCCGCGAGCTTGTAGGTCACCACGCCGACCCGCACGTCTTCCTTGTCGGGCAGGCCGAGGTGCTCCTTCGGGGTCACGTAACAGAGCATCGCGGTGCCGAACCAACCGATCATCGCCGCGCCGATGCCCGAGGTGATGTGATCGTACCCGGGGGCGATGTCGGTGGTGAGCGGGCCCAGCGTGTAGAACGGCGCCTCGCCGCACACCGCGAGCTGCTTCGTCATGTTCTCGCGGATGAGGTGCATCGGCACGTGGCCCGGGCCCTCGATCATCGTCTGCACGTCGTGGCGCCAGGCCACCTTCGTCAGCTCGCCCAGCGTCTCGAGCTCGGCGAACTGGGCTGCGTCGTTCGCGTCGGCGATGGAGCCGGGGCGCAGGCCATCTCCGAGCGAGAACGACACGTCGTAGGCCTTCATGATCTCGCAGATCTCGTCGAAGTGCTTGTACAGGAAGGACTCGCGGTGATGCGCGAGGCACCAGCGGGCCATGATCGAGCCGCCGCGCGAGACGATGCCGGTGACGCGGCTGGCGGTGAGGGGCACGTGCGCCAGGCGCAGGCCGGCGTGAATGGTGAAGTAGTCGACGCCCTGCTCGGCCTGCTCGACGAGGGTGTCGCGGTAGAGCTCCCAGGTGAGCGCCTCGGCCTCGCCGCCGACCTTCTCGAGCGCCTGGTAGAGCGGCACGGTGCCGACGGGCACGGGGCAGTTGCGCAGAATCCACTCGCGGGTCTCGTGAATGTTGGGGCCCGTCGAGAGATCCATCACCGTGTCGGCGCCCCAGCGAATGGCCCACACCATCTTCTCGACCTCTTCTTCGATCGACGAGGTGACGGCCGAGTTGCCGAGGTTCGCGTTCACCTTCACGAGGAAGTTGCGGCCGATGATCATCGGCTCGAGCTCGGGGTGGTTGACGTTCGCGGGGATGATGGCGCGCCCGCGGGCAAGCTCGTCGCGCACGAACTCGGGGGTGATCTCGTTCGGAATCGAGGCGCCGAAGGACTCGCCGGGGTGCTGCGCGCGCGCGGACTCGAGGCGGTGGTTCTCGCGCAGGGCGACGTATTCCATCTCGGGGGTGATCTCACCGCGCCGGGCGGCGTGGAGCTGCGTGGCGTTCTGGCCCCGCTTCGCGCGCCGCGGCGCCCGGTCGACGTGGAAGCGCAAGGCCGCGAGCCGCGGGTCGGCGAGGCGGGCGCGCGCGTACTCCGAGGTCGAGCCGTCGAGGCGCTCGAGGTCGGGCCGGCCATCGGTCCACGTGCGCACGGGTGGCAAGCCGCGACGCAGGTCGAGCTCGACGGCCGGGTCGGTGAACGGCCCCGAGGTGTCGTAGAGCCGCACCGGCGCGTTCTCGGTGACACGGCCATTGGCGTGGCGGGTGGGCGACAGCGCCACTTCGCGCAGCGGCACCTTCCCGCGGGGCCCCTCGAGGTACACCTTGCGCGAGCGGGGGAACGGCTCGCGCGTGATGCCCGCGAGCGCAGACGGATCGATGGACAGCTTCGTGTGGGGCTTCGCCATGGGCACTCCCTCCGCCGGTGTGAACCGGATCAGGTTCGGCGGGTCGAGCGCAGCCACGCTCCTCTCAGCCGCTGGCCCGACGAGGGCAGGGTGGCTCCCCGGTGTGCCCACGCCGATAGCACGTGACGGTGGTCTCGGGCGGGTTCTCGCCAATCATCGTCAGGTGACGATGAAATGGAGAGGTCCATCGCGGCCCAGCGCGCGAGGTGTCGTTCGAGTTCGTCTCGGGCCGCGCGGAAGCGCTCGAGCGGCGCCGGCACGGGAGCGTCGTCGTGCCCGGCCAGGTCCAGCATTGGCCAGTGAATGCGCCGCACCTGGCTCGGGAAGAGCGGGCGAACCTCTTCGGCGCCGAGCGTGATGAACACTTCGGGTGGGTCGTCGAGGAACTCGTCGACCGACTTGCTCCGGTGCGCCGTGAGCTCGACGCCGACCTCGCGCATGACCTCGACGGCGAGGGGGTTGACGTGCGCGGGCCGGTTCCCTGCGCTCCCCGCCTTCACCCGGGCCGATCCCTCGGCCACCTGGCACCGCGCCGGGTTCTCGACACACACGAGCAACAGACGCTTCGGTGCTGGGTGATACATCGGTATTCAACGATGAAGCGAACGAGTGTCGAGCCCGCGTGTCCTCCACCTGACGAGCGCATCGACCTGCGGCCGGTCGAAGGTGAGGCTGCCGACGCGGAGCTCGCCCAGCTGGCGAAGGCGATCGGTCACCCGGTGCGCGTGAAGTTGCTGCGCATTCTGCTGGCCCGGCAGCGGTGTGTCTGCGGCGAGCTGGTCGACGAGTTGCCCCTCGCGCAGTCGACGGTGTCGCAGCACCTGAAGGTGCTGAAGGACGCCCGGCTCATTCGTGGTGAGATCGAAGGACCACGCACCTGCTACTGCCTCGAGCCGCGAACCCTGCGGCGGCTACGGGCCCTGATCGGAGCGCTCTGACATGGCGAAGCGGCTGTCGTTTCTCGACCGGTTCCTGACGCTGTGGATCTTTCTCGCGATGGCGGTTGGGGTGGCGTTGTCTGCGTTCGCGCCCGGTTTCGCGAAGGCCCTCGAGGCGATGCAGGTCGGAACGACCTCGGTGCCGATCGCCGTGGGCCTGGTGCTCATGATGTACGCGCCGTTGGCGAAGGTCCGTTACGAAGAGCTGCCCCGGGTCTTCCGCAACACGAGGGTGCTCGCGCTCTCCCTCGTCCAGAACTGGGTGGTGGGCCCGCTGCTCATGTTCGGCCTCGCCGTCGCGTTCCTGCGCGACCGCCCCGACTACATGCTGGGGCTCGTGCTCATCGGGCTCGCGCGCTGCATCGCCATGGTGCTGGTGTGGAACGAGCTGGCCGACGGTGACGGCGAGTACTGCGCGGGCCTGGTGGCCTTCAAGTCGATCTTCCAGGTGTTGTTCTTCCCCCTCTACGCGTGGGCGCTCGGCGAGGCGCTGCCACGGGCGCTGGGCCTGCCGGCCGCGACGGTCGACATCTCGGTCCTCGACGTGGCAAAGACGGTGGCGCTGTACCTCGGGGTGCCCTTCGTCGCCGGCTTCGTCACGCGGGTGGGACTGCGTCAGTGGCGGGGTGATGGCTGGTACGTCGAGCGGTTCCTCCCGGCGATCGGTCCGCTCACGCTCGTCGCGCTGCTCTTCACCATCGTGGTGATGTTCTCGCTCAAAGGCGGGTCGCTGCTCGAGCTGCCCCTCGACGTGCTGCGCATCGCCGCTCCGCTCTTCGTCTACTTCGTCGTCATGTTCTTCGTGTCGTTCTTCGGCTCGCGGCGCGCCGGTGCTCCCTACGCGCAGACCGTGACGCTGTCGTTCACGGCAGCGTCGAACAACTTCGAGCTGGCGATCGCGGTGGCGGTCGCGACCTTCGGCATCGGCAGCGGCCAGGCCTTCGCGGCGGTCATCGGCCCGCTCGTCGAGGTGCCGGTGCTGCTCGGGCTGGTGAAGGTCGCGGGGTGGCTGCGCACGAGATGGAGCGCCGACGCGCCCGCTACTTCCGGTTGAACTTGTTCATCGCGCCCTGCATCCCCTCGCGCACCCAGAGCTCGCACGCCTCCATCGACTTGCCGATGAACTCGGGCAGCGCGTGCTGCTCGTCCTTCGAGAAGTCGCCCAGCACGTGGCCCACCACGCGCTCCTTCGCGCCGGGCCCGTCGGGCTTGCCGATGCCGAAGCGCAGGCGCCCGTAGGCTTCCTGGCCCCAGGACTCGCGAATCGAGTTGAGGCCGTTGTGCCCACCTGAGCCGCCGCCGGCCTTGAGCTGCAGCTTGCCGAAGGGCAGGTCGAGCTCGTCGTGCACCACCAGCACGTCGGCCGGCCCCACCTTGTAGAAGCGCGCGGCGCCGCCCAGCGACACGCCCGACAGGTTCATGAACGTCTGCGGGAGCACCAGGAGCACCGTCTCGCCGGCGAACGACGCCTGGGCCAGCTTCGCGTCCCACTTCGTCGAGGTGAACGAGGCGCGCCACTTCGAGGCGAGCGCCTCGACCACCATGAAGCCGATGTTGTGCCGGTTGCCTTCGTACTGCCGGCCCGGGTTGCCAAGGCCACAGATGATCTTCATGACGAAACCCTCCAGAAACACCAACGCCGCCCCGGCATGACACCAGGACGGCGCGGGCGCTGACACGAGACGCGCGGCTTACTTCTTCGCAGGGGCCTTGGCCGCGGCGGCCGCAGGAGCCGCCTTGCCGTCCGCCGCCTTCGCATCGCCGGCCTTCGCGTCGGCCGCCTTGGCATCGCCAGCCGCCGGAGCCGCGCCGGGCGCCGCCGCGGCCGTCTCGACCACCTTCTCGACCTCGGGCGCGGTGACGACGGCGAGGGTGAAGTTCACCGACGTCTTCACCGTGACGCCCTTGGGCAGCTGCACCTCGTTGATGTGCAGCGAGCCGCCGATCTTCAGCGGCGTCACGTCGACCTCGATCTTCTCGGGGATCGCGGCAGGCAGCGCCCACACTTCGATCTCACGGCGGATCTGCGAGAGGATGCCGCCGTTCGTCACGCCCTCGGCCTTGCCGGTGAGGATGACGGGGATCTTCACCTTCACCTGCTCGTTCTCGCGCACGTCGATGAAGTCGACGTGGAGGAGCTCCTTGGTGACGGGGTCGAGCTGGAACTCCTTGAGGAGCACGGTGATCAGCTTGCCCTCGACCGACAGACCCAGCACGGTGTTCATGCGCTTGGGGGTCTGAATGGCCGCCTTCGTCTCCTTGGCGTCGACGGCGATGTTGAGGGGCTTCTCCAGGTGCGGGCCGTAGACGACGGCGGGCACGAGGCCAGAGGCGCGGGTCCGGCGGGCAAAGCCCTTGCCGGCGCCAGTACGAACCTTCGCGTTGAGGGGACGGGTCTCGAGAGCCATGTGCGGTGCTTCCTTCGAAGGGCCGCCGGAGGCCGGCGACCGATGGTGCTTCAACGTCCCGTGCGAACCCGGCATCCTGCCCCGGTGGCAGGCCCCGAAGTGTCGTCCGTCGTCGAAGCGCCGAGGCCCTTACGGTGAGCGTCGCCGCAGGTCAAGCCCGGGCCTTGCGGTGGCGAAACCCCTCTGGTAGGTGCGCCGTCCTTTCCGTTTTTCAGACCCACCGAAGAGGCTTTCCCATGCGTCCCGCCGCCATCCAGTTCGTCGATTCGCTCCACCTCCGCAAGAACGCTCCCGAGTTCCGCACCGGTGACACCGTGCGCGTGAACTGGAAGGTGAAGGAGGGTGAGAAGGAGCGCGAGCAGGCGTTCGAGGGCGTCGTCATTCGCAAGACCAAGGGCTCGGTCGACGCGACCTTCACCGTGCGCAAGATGTCGTTCGGCGTCGGCGTCGAGCGCATCTTCCCCCTCCACTCGCCCCGCTACAGCAGCATCGACGTGGTGACGAAGGGCTCGGTGCGTCGCAACCGTCTCTTCTACCTCCGCGCGCTGCGCGGCAAGGCGGCCCGCCTCGACTCGCAGGACGAGGCAGCGGCGGCTCCCGCGAAGGCGTAAGCTCGGCTTCTCGCGAGAGGGTCGATGCTCGTCCTGGAGTTGGCAGTGCAGGGGGTTCGGGGGTTCTCTCCCTCGGCCCGCATTGCCCTCAAGCCCGGCTACACGGTTCTCAAGAGCCCAACGGACATTCCAGCGCCGCTGGCGGGGCTGTCGCTTGCGCTGCTGTTCCCCGACGGGCGTGGTGGCGACGCTGCCTTCCTGTCGCCGGGCGCGAAGGTGGGCCGGGCGGGTTTCTCGCTCCAGGCCGCCGACGGCAACGTGTTTCGGCTCGTGCGCGACCTGGGCGGTCAGGGCACGCTCCACAAGCTCGATCGCGCGTCGAACCAGTTTCAGGTCCTCACGCAGGACTCGGGCGAGATGATGCAGGTGCTCCGCGCGGCGGGCCTGCCAGCGCGGACCACCTTCGAGCAGCTCTTCACCGTCGCCGTCGGGCAGCTCCCCTCGCGGCGGCCGAAGCAGCCGGCCCGGCCTCCGGAGCCCGGGGGGAAGGCGCCCGGGTACAAGGGGGCGACGTCGTCGGTCGCGCGCGTGCAGTCGGCCTTCGATCAGTACGCCGACCTCGCGAGTGACACCGGCCCATCGGTCGAGAAGCTGGCGACGCTGGAGCGCGAGCTGGCGACGGCGAGAGAGGTCTCCGAGATCCAGTTCCGGATGGATGGCGTGCAGGCCGACGTCTTCAAGCAGGAGTCCCGGCTGCGCGCCTACGAGGAGCTCAAGGGCAAGCTGGCGGCGGCCCGCGAGGAGCTGCAGAAGGCGCCCACGCCGCAGAACCTGGGCCTCCCCGACGACATCGTCGAGCGGGTGCGTCGTGCCGGAGACGAGAAGAAGCGACGTGACGACGCCCTCGCCCGGCTCGCGCAGGAGAAGGCCGCCGCGGGGCTGGCGGCCGAGGCGCTCCCTCCGGTGCCGCCCCTGTGGAAGGACTCGCGGTTTCTCGCGGCCGTCGTCGTCGGCTTCGGGCTGCTGGTGGCGGGCGGCGTGCTCGAGGGCATGGGCCGCTTCCTCGCGCTGCTGGCCATTCCGGCCTTCACCTTCGGCGGGCTGCTCGCGCTGCGCTTCATCGAAGAGCTCCAGTACCGGAGCCGGGAAGCCGCCAAAGGCGACGTGTTCGAGACGCGGCAGCGGAAGATCGAAGACGAGTACGCGATGGGCGCGAGCATCGTGCAGACGGCGCTCGACAAGGTCGAGGCCAACACGCCCGACGAGTTCTTCACCGTCATGGCCCGCCGCGGAGAGCTGCAGCCTGCCGTCGCGCAGCTCGAGCTCGAGTTCGCCGACTTCGAGTCGGACCCCGAGATGGCGTCGATGGCCGACACGGTGGCGCGGCTCAAGGCCGAGCAGGAAGAGCTCAACCAGCGTCTGCTCGGCCTGTCTGGCGGCTACGCCCGCGAGGTGCGCGACATCGAGCGCGACATCGCCCGCATGAAGGAAGCGCTGGCCGGCAAGAACCCCACCGCGGTCTCTGGAGAGGGTTTCGCGCCCGTCCCGACCGGGCCCGAGGCGACGTTCGAAGACCCCTGCCCGGCGCCGATGCGGCTCGCCTGTGAGATCTTCTCGGCCGATCTGCCGACGCTGTGGGGCGTGATGCGCGACCGCTGCGTGCAGTACCTCGTGGCGCTCACCGACAAGCGGTACCACGCGATCGATCTCGACGCGGCGGGCCGGGCCACGGTGCACGCGCCCGGGCGCACGGTGCCCGCCGGCGAGCTGCCCGCGAAGGATCTCGACCTGCTCTACCTCGCCCTGCGCCTGACCCTCGCCGAGAAGGCCGGTGCGCAGACGAAGCTGCCGGTGCTGATCGAAGACGCGTTCGGCGGCGTCATCGACACGCCGAAGCAGGCGCTGTTCGCGCGCATGCTCAAGCACATCGGCACGCTGACGCAGGTGGTGCACGTCATCGGCTCGTCGCAGACGCCGCCGCAGGCCGACACGCTGCTCGCCGTGTGAGCGGCCAGGCGGCCTGAAGCTACCGGCCGGTCAGCAGGCGGTACCGCTGGAGACACTCCACCTCGTCGACCTCGTGCGCGAAGCCGGTGGCGCGCTTGAACGCCTTGCCGTCGACCACGATGGGGAACTTGATGTGCTCGAGCGCGCCGGGCGGGAGCCGCGGGAAGCCGAGCCGGCCCAGCAGGCCACGCAGCAGCGGCTCGGGAACGGGCACCGCCGTGCGGCCGGTGTGCTCGACGATGAGGCGCAAGGGCACCGGGTTGGGCCCGCTCACGTTGTAGATGCCCTTCACCCGCTGCTCGACGGACAGCGCGATGGCGCGAGCGGCGTCGGACTCGAAGAGGAACTGAAACAGCGGATCGTACCCGAGCACCATCGGCACCCGCTTGCCGCGCAGGAACGAGGCGAGCGTGCCCTGCTGTGACGGCCCCAGCGTGTAGACGAGGCGCAGCACGGTGGTGACGAGCTTGGGCTCGCGCCAGAGCGCGTTGGCCGCGTAGAGATCGGCGGCGACGAGGTCGGCCAGCTCGGGGAAGCTGCCGATGCCGTGCGGGGGCTCGTCTTCGGTGTGGTACAGCGGCGAGTCCGCGCTGGCGCCGTAGTACGTGTGGCGCCCCACGAAGACGACGTGCTTCACCCCGTGGTTCACCGCGTGCTCGAAGAGGGACTTCGTGCCGCCGACGTTGATGCGCGCGCGCTCGTCTCCACCGGCGGTGAGCGCGTTCACCGTCGCCATGTGCACCACGCACTCGGGCTTGCGGGTGCGGAAGACGTCTTCGGCGGCGCGCTTGCGCACGTCGGTCTCGAACACCTCGATGCCCTCGGGGGCGTCACGCCACGGCCGGCGGTCGAGCCCCAGCACCTCGTGGCCACGGCTCTTCAGCAGCATCGCCACCTGTCGGGCCAGCGCGCCCGAGATGCCGGCGATCAGCACCCTCATGACGCACCTCCGGGCTTCACCCGCGCCCGCCGGGCCTTGCGCGCCTCGTCGATGAGCTGGGCGATGCGCTGCTTCACCTGCTCCACGTAGGCCTTGATGATCGAGTCTTCCTCGTCGCCGGTGCCCTCGAACGTCATCGGCACGCCGTAGTGCACCTCACAGGGCGCCGGCAGCGGGAGCGCCACGCCGTACGGCGTCACCGGCACGTAGGGCACCCCCACGAGCTTGCCGAGCGTGTACGAGTTCATCACCGTGGGCACCGCGTCGGCGCCGCCCACGAAGCCCAGCGGCACGATGGGCGTCTTCGTCTTGAGCGCCAGGCGCATGAAGCCGGTGCCGAAGTCGACGAGGGAATAGCGCTCCTTGTAGAGCTTGGCGGTGCCGCGCGCGCCCTCGGGGAACACCATGAGGAGCCGGTCGTCCTGCAACAGCCGCTCGGCGTGCTCTGGCAGGCCGGTGAACTGGCCGGTGCGGCTCGACCACAGGCTGCCCACCGGCAGCTGGTTGATGAACTTCTCGGCCATGCCCTGCGCCAGGCGGGGCGGGTCGAGCTCGAGCATCATCGACGCCAGCACCATGGCGCCGTCGATGGCGTAGCCGCCCGAGTGGTTGCCCACCAGCATCGCCCGGCCCCGCTGCGGCACGTTCTCGGCGCCGACGGCGTGGACGCGGAAGTAGTTCCGGTAGAACCAGCCCAGCAGCGAGAAGCCCACCACGAGGTGCTTCTTCGAGATGCCGTACGGGTCGACGCCCAGCGCGTTGAACGGCAGCTCGAGGCGGTTCACCAGGTCGCGAACGGAGTCGTCTCTCGCCATGTGCGCAACTGTAGCCCTGCCCGTTGGAGAGTCGCTCACAATCCACTCGGGACGGCGCCCCGTAGCGCGCCCTCGAATCAGGAGCTGGCCGCGCCGATGTGGTCCAATGTCGAAGCGTGAGCCCGTCGAACATGACCGCCGCCCCCTCGCAGTCTGGCCGTTCGTTGCACCACTTCCGGCTCGACCGGGCCATCGCCGAGGGCGGCATGGGGCGCGTGTACCTCGGCTTCGATCTCTCGCTGCAGCGGCCGGTCGCGGTGAAGGTGATTCGCCCCGAGTACGCGAAGGATCCCGGGTTCGCGAGCCGCTTCATTCGTGAGGCGCGGGCGCAGGCGCAGGTGGTGCACTCGAACGTGGTGCAGGTCTTCTACGTCGGCCAGGAGGGCGAGACGCTCTTCATGGTGATGGAGCTGGTCGAGGGTGGTTCCCTCGGCGGGCTGCTGCGTGAGAAGGGCCCGCTCGACTGGAAGACGGCGCACAAGCACTTCCTGGCGCTGGCGCACGGGCTCCGCGAAGCCGATCGGCTGCAGATCATCCACCGCGACATCAAGCCCGACAACGTGCTGCTCGACCGCTTCGGTGAGGCCCACCTGGCGGACTTCGGCCTGGCGGGCCCGGTGTTGTCTCGCGACGCGGTGACGCAGCCCGATCTCGCGCGCGTCGTGAACCCCGCCGTGCCGAACCTGACGCAGGTGGGCTCGGTCATGGGCAGCCCGCCGTACATGTCTCCGGAGCAGGCGATGGGCGAGCCGCTCGACGCGCGGAGCGATCTCTACGCGCTGGGCGCGACCTTTCTCGAGCTGCTCACCGGCGCGCCACCCACCAGCGCCGTCACGCTCACCGAGCTGCAGGCGTTTCACGACGGGCCACCGCCGCCGCCGCTGACGCCCCGTCGCGGGCGCATTCCGGCGAGCTTCGCGGCCATCGTCGACCGGTGCCTCGAGCGCGACGTCTCGAAGCGCTTCCAGTCGTGGGACGAGCTGATCGCCGCGCTCGAGGCGGCCGCGCCCAAGCCGCAGATCGACGCCGGGGTGTTGCCGCGGGTGATGGCGTGGGCCATCGACGTGACGGTGTTCGCGATGGCCCTGGTGACGTCGGCGGCGCTCCCGCTCGGCCTCGGTGTGCGTGTCGGCCTTTCGTTCGTGGTGCTGGTCTGGTTCCTCGCCGTGGGCGCCACGGTGACGCGCGCCACTCCGGGCTTGTGGATGATGCGCCTGCTGCTGACGAGCCCTTCCGGCGAGGAGCTCTCGACGCGCACGCTGGTGCTCCGAGGGGTGGTGCAGCACCTGTGGCTCGTCTTCGGTGGCCTGGCCCTGGCTGCGCTCTACAACTCGTGGTCGACCCCCGTGCAGCTCGGGCTGCTGGCCGGTCTGGCGGTGACGTTCTCGCTGGGCGTGCTGGGCAGCCTGCTTCGGCTCTCGGCCAACCGACGCACCCTCATCGACCGGTTGTTCGGGACGCGCGCGCTCGTCTTCGTACGGTAACCGGCTCGTCGTTCAGCGCGCACTGGGCACGTCTCGACCACCGGCGCCGAGCCCACGCCAGAACGCCTCTGCATCCCGGGCGCAGGAGGGCCACCAGAAGTCCCTGTCCTCGAAACGAGAATGCGTGTCTGCGGGGCGTGGAGGACCGACGCGAGACTCAGGCGCCGGTGTGGCCAGGCTGCTTCACGTTCGCGCGCTGCACGAAGTCTTCGACGGTGCCCGACACGAGTGAGGCGTCGATGAGGGTGCGGTACGAGCCCAGGGGAATGTCGACGGGCCCGCTGGCCGTCATCACCCAGAGTGACAGCGTGTACCCCGTGGGGACCTTCGTCACCGGCATCTGATCGACGCGCAGCTCGACCCGCGCCATCTCGAGCGGCTCGCCGTCGATGAGCAGCCGGCCCTGCGTGCGCACCAGCGTCCACGTGGCGGGGCGGATCGCGCGGGCCATGACGACCGCCAGCACCGCCAGCACCGGCGCCAGCGACAGCAGCCCAACGAGGCCGAAGGCGGTGTCGAGGGGCACGAGCGCGACGGCGACGCCTCCAGCGACGACCCCCACCGCCGCGAAGACGAACCGCCGCCACCGACGTCCACGCTCGACGACGAGGCAGTCACTTCGGGGCTGGCTCAAACGAACCTGCATGAAGGAGTTCCAAGTGTAGTCAGGGGCACAACCGCGTGCATCCCCCCGACCTTCCCGGCCTTCGGCGGGGTAGGTGCTGGGCCTACCTCGAGGGCAGCGGCGTCGGGTGCTCGTCGAGGGTGGCCGAGATGAGGCGCCGGGCTTCGCGGAGGTCGCGCTCGGCCTCGGGGCTGACCGTGTGGCCGTCGAGCACGTTGGCGAGGGCAGCGGCGGCGGCCCGCATCGAGGCCACGGCCTGCAGGTGGCGGTTCTTGAGCACCGTGAGGCGGCTCTGCCATTCGTTCACCTCGAGCTGGTGCTTCGAGGCGAGGTACTGCTTCTCTTCCTGCGCCAGCTCGAGGGCCTGCTGGAGCATCGCCACCTCGGTGTCGCGCTCGAACACGCCGTTGCCGGCCTTCTGCAGCTCCTGCAGCTTGTGGATGAGGGCCTCGCGCTCCTGAAGGATGCGCTGGTGCTCGATGGCCGAGCGGATCTTCTCCTGCACCAGGCTCATCTGCGGGAAGGGCTTCTCGAGGTAGTCGACCGCTCCGAGTCGAATCGCCTCGAGAATCGACGTCACGTTCGGGTACCCCGTCATCATCATGCAGGCGCAGAAAGGCTGGCGGCTCCGCGCGGCACGAATCACGTCGAGGCCCGAGCCGTCGGGGAGGTTCTTGTCGACCAGCAGGCAGCCGAAGCGCTGCGTCTCGAGCAGCTTCACCGCGTCGGCCACCCGGGTCGCGACCGCCACGCCGAAGGCCTTCTTCTCGAGTGCGATCTTGAGCACGTCGAGCACGATGGGCTCGTCGTCGATGAGGAGCACGGAGTTGGGAACCACGGCGCGGAAGTCTCGCGCGTCGCGCGGTCCCCGTCGAGAATGGCCCGCATGGACGAGCTGAATACAGTGGTGGCGAAAGTGGGCGGGTGGCGGTCGATCGGCTTCGCCGTGGCGATCGTCGTGGTGGTGCTCGTGCTGAAGCGGCTGCTGTCGTCGCAGCCCGAGACGAAGGCCGCGCCGAAGCGGTGGGTCGTGTGTGCGTGCGGGTGGGGCGGCGAGGTGACGCAACGAAAGCCGCGCTGCCCGAAGTGTGGCCGCACCGAGCTGCAGGACGCGTGAGGAGTGCTGGACAGGGTGCGCGCAGGCGTGATGAAGCCGCCGCATGAGCGAGACCTACCCGGTGACGGTGGCCGTGACGCGGAACGACGGTTCGACGGAGTACGTGCGCGTGGGCAGCGCGACGCGGCAGGGCGATGGCTTCGTGTTGAGCCTCGGTGACCTGCGCATCGGCGGCCAGGCCGAGGCGCCACGCCGGGCGAGCGCGAGCAGCCCGACGTCGGCGCGGGCGCCGGCTGGCGGTGGTGACGCCTCGGGCATGGTGTTCCCCCCGTACGGCCGCAGCAAGGGCATGCCGATCGTCGGCGCCTCGATGCAGGACCTCGAGTTCTACGCCAATGGCTGCCGGCGCACGCTCAACGATCCCGGCAAGTCGCGCTGGCACGACAAGGAGCGCCAGCTCCTCGCGGCGATCGAGGGTGAGATCGCCCGCCAACAGGGCGGCTCGAGCGGCATGCCCGACGACTCGGGCATTCCTCCGCCGAGCGACGACGACGCCCCGTTCTGATCAGCGGCGGTACAGGCCGTCGCGCAGGCGCTCGAAGTGTCTCCACGCGCGCGCGGCCACCTCGGCCATCGTCAGCGTTCGGCTCTTCAGCATCGCCGTGAGCTGTTTCTCGAGGCCCTCCGAGAGCAGCCCCACCGTCTCGACGGCGTCTCCCAGCGCGAGGCCATCGCGCAGCGGCGACGGGTCGATGCCAGCCAGCACCCGCGGCCACGACTCCTTGAGCAGCTGCGCCTGGCGCGCGGCGAGCTTCGGCTTGAGCGTCAGCGGCGCCTCGGTCAGCGCCACCACGAGGAACTCGGCGGTGAGCGGGAACTGCTGGGCGAGCTCGAGCTTGCGCAGCGTCACCTGGTGGAGCCGCTCGAAGAGGTCGCTCGCCGATGGGCCCTGCGGCTCGAGCACGAGGTCGGTGAAGCGCGTCACCTCTCGTTCGAAGAGGACCTCGAAGAGCGCCTCCTTCGACCCGAAGTGGTGGAACACGAGGCCCTTCGCCACGCCGGCGCGCGAGGCGATCGTGTTGGTGGACGCGGCCTCGTAGCCACGCGTGGCGAACTCCTCGAGCGCGGCCGTGAGGATCCGCTCCCGGGCCGGCGTGGCTTCTGCGAGGGGCTCGGTCATGCGTGCACGTCCTTCCTCGAGAACCAGCCGAACGCGCCCGCCAGCGCGACGATCGAGACGACGACGAGCAGCGCTGCGCGGGGCTCGAGCCCACCGGCCTGAACGACGTCGGCGGGCTCGACCAGGCGGTAGGGCGACACCACACCGGCGCCTTCGGCCTTCGGAGCCACCTTCGAGATGACGCCGAGGAAGTAGGTGCCCAGCACGAGCCCCATCGCCATCGACGGCGCGACGCGGGCCTGCAGCACCGTCGCGCCGAGCATGCCCGCGGCGAGGAAGAAGATGCCCAGCAGGAAGGCGCCGAAGAACATCGAGGCGATGAGGCCGCCTTCGATGGGGCGCGTGGCCACGCGCGCGAGGGAGCCCGCCGTCGCGGCGCCAACCACCACGAAGAAGACCGCCAGCCACGTCAGGGCCGCCAGCAGCTTGCCGCCCAACACCTGCCAGCGCTCGACGGGGAGCGTCAGCACCGACTCCGACGTGCGATGCGCGTCTTCCCGCGCCACCACGTTCGCGCCCAGCAGTCCGGAGAAGAGGCTCGCGCCGAGGGTGACGACGAGAAAGTTCGTCGAGAGGTAGCCCACCGGCCGGCCGAAGTCCGTCGCGTTCAGGTTGAAGGCCTGCTTGAGGCCCTCTGGCAGCACCGCCAGCTTCGCGGCCAGAAGCCCGTCGTCACCGGCCACCTGCGGCTGCAGTGACGCATACAGCATCATCAGCAGGGCGAGCGGAACGAGCCACCCCAGCGTGGCGTTGCGCTGCGCGACGAGCTCACGGCGGGCGATGAGGAGCAGGGGGCGGATCATGAGCGCGGCTCCGGCGAAAGGTAGTGCTGCAGCACGATCTCTTCGAGTGAAGGTTCTTCGATGCGCACGTCGGTCGGGTCGAGGGCCGCGAGCGACGAGAGCAGCGGGGGCAGGGCGCCTGCGTACAGGAAGGTGGCTCCCGACGGAGACGGAACGAACGCGCTGACGCCCACCAGCGACGAGAGGCCCAAGGCCCCGCCCTGCACGTGCACCCGGCGCAGCTGCCGGCGGCGGAGCGCCTCGACGTCTTCGATCGCCGCCAGGCGCCCCTCCGACAGCACCGCCACCGTCTTGCAGGTGCGCTGCACCTCGGACAACACGTGCGACGAGAAGAGCACGGCGGCTCCCTCGCGGGCCTCGGCCTCGAGCAGGTCGAACAGCCGCTGCTGCATCACCGGGTCGAGCCCGTTCGTCGGCTCATCGAGGATCAGCACCTTCGGTCGATGCTGCAGCGCGGCCACCAGCGCGAGCTTCTTCTTGTTGCCCAGCGACAGATCCTCGGCGCGCGCAGCCAGCTCGAGCTCGAACGTCTCGACGAGCTTGTCGCGCCGGGCGCGGTGATCACCGGGGTAGAAGGACGACCGCCACTCGAGCACCTGCTGCACCGTGAGGGCCGGGTCGAACTGGTTCTCGCCGGGCACGTAGCCGACGTCGACCCGGGCCCGGGCACCTTCCACGGCCGTGTTGCGCCCCAGCAGCCACGTCTCGCCCGCCGTGGCGCGCAAGAGCCCCAGCAGCGTGCGCACCGTCGTGCTCTTGCCGGCGCCATTCGGCCCGATGAGGCCGAACATCACCCCCGCTGGAACCTCGAGGCTCAGCCCCTCGACTCCGCGCCGGTTTCCGTATCGTTTCGTCAGTTTTTTAAGCTGGATGGGATGCATCGTGCCTCCTCGGCTGACCATCTGGTCAACCCTGTCTAACAGTGACTGACCGCATGGTCAATCGGGCCTGACGGGGAGGGGCTCGTGCTACACGCGCCCACCATGACGGTCCTGATGGTGCTGACGGCGGTGCTGGCGGCGGACAAGGGTGGAGCGGCGCAGATCACCCCGCAGGCGTTGAGCGGGCACGTGCGCTTCCTCGCCTCCGATGCGCTTGAGGGGCGCGGGCCTGCGACGCGGGGCGACCTGTTGACCCAGCACTACGTCGCGGCCCAGTTCGAGACGCTGGGGCTGTCTCCCGCGGGCAGCGAGGGCTTCCGGCAGCCGTTCGAGCTGATCGGCGTCACCGGCAACCCGACGGCGCTCACCTTCAAGCGCGGCAACGACACCCTGGTGACGAACTTCCACACCGACATGATCGCGGTGAGCGGCCACCAGCTCGAGAAGTCGCGGCTCGACAAGGCCGAGGTCGTCTTCGTCGGCTACGGCATCGTCGCGCCCGAGTACGGCTGGAACGACTTCAAGGGCCTCGACGTGAAGGGCAAGGTGTTGCTCGTCATGAACAACGACCCCGAGGACGACGCGGGGCTCTTCGCCGGCAAGACACGCCTCTGGTACGGCCGCTGGGACTACAAGTACGAGCAGGCGATGAAGCAGGGCGCGGCGGGGTGCCTCATCATCCACACCACGCCGTCGGCCGGGTACCCGTGGCAGGTGGTGCAGACGTCGTGGACCGGAGAGCAGTTCGACCTGCCCGCCACTTCGCCCTCGTCGCTCCAGGTGAAGGGTTGGCTCACCGAAGAGGCCAGCCGAAAGCTCGTGTCGATCGCCGGGAAGGATCTCGACGCGCTGCGCGCCCAGGCCCAGTCGCGTGACTTCCAACCGGTGCCGCTCGGGGTGTCGGTCAGCGCCAGCTTCACCAACGCGGTGGCGAAGAAGGCCACGGCCAACGTGCTCGGCGTGCTGCCCGGGAGCGACCCGAAGCTCGCCGACGAGTGGCTCGTGCTCACCGCGCACCACGATCACCTCGGCCTCAAGGTGGGCGGCAAGAAGGACGAAGACGTCATCTACAACGGCGCGGTGGACAACGCGTCGGGCGTGGCGGCGCTCCTGACGTTGGCGCGCGCGCTCGCGACGGCTCCGAAGGCGCCCCGGCGCAGCGTGCTCTTCGCGGCGGTGGCGGCCGAGGAGCAGGGCCTGCTCGGCTCGCAGTACCTCGTCGAACACCCGCCCGTGCCGCACGGCCGCATGGCGGCGAACGTGAACATCGACGGGCTTAACATCTGGGGGCGCACGCGCGACGTGTCGGTGATCGGCTACGGCAAGACGAGCATCGACGGCGTGCTGAGCGCGCTGGCGAAGGCGCAGGGCCGGGTGGTGAAGCCCGACGCGTTGAGCGACCGCGGCTTCTTCTACCGCTCCGATCAATTCAACTTCGCGAAGGCCGGCGTGCCGGCGACGTACTTCTCGTCGGGGCACGTCTTCGTCGATCGGCCCGAGAACTGGGGCCGCGAGCAGCGCGAGAAGTGGGAGTCGATGCACTACCACCAGCCCAGCGACGAGCTCGACGCCACGTGGGATCTCTCGGGCGCCGTCGAAGACGTGAAGCTCGTGTACCAGCTCGTCATGAAGCTCGGCGATGCGCCTGCGATGCCCACGTGGACGCGCGGCGACGAGTTCGAGGCGGCGCGCCTCAAGTCCTTCCAGGCGCTGTTGCCCGGAGCCGCGAAGGGCTCCGCTGGCAAGTAGTCAGGGCTGGCCCGGGTACACGCGCCAGAACGAACCGGCCGGGTCGGTGAAGGCCTGGCCCGTGGCGACGTCGCGGAACTGAACGAGGTCGACCAGCCCATCGCCGGTGAGATCGATCGTCGCCCACTGCGGGCCCGCGCTGGTGCGGAAGCCGTCGACGGTGGGGCCTGTCGGTACGGGAAAGCTCAGCGGCGTGGCCTGGAAGGCGGTGCGCGTCGAGGTCTGCGGGTAGTAGCGCCATGCCGGGTTGCCGTTGACGAGCCATGGTCGGTTCGTCGCGGGGTCGGCTGGCTGCACGAGCTCGGGCACGTCGTCGCCCGTCAGGTCGAACACCTGCCACGACGTGTTGACGGTGGCTCCGCTGAGCGCGTTGAAGGCCGCGTTCGGCACGTACCACTCGACGCTCGTGCCCGAGAGCGACACGTTGTTGCCGCTCGAGGTGTTGGGCCACACGCGCCAGTACGAGCGGTTCAGGGTGAGGTTCTGGAAGGGCGTGCCGAGGCCGGGGCTCTGCGTCTGCACGAGGTCGGCGCGCCCGTCGCCGGTGAGATCGGTGAGCGCCCAGCCCGCCGCGAAGGCGCTGCGAAAACCGCTCGCGGTACCGCTCGCGGGAACTTGAACGCGCACGCACGCCGCCGCGCCCGAGAAGCCAGCGCTCCCTCCGGCACAGACGAGCCACTGGGCTTGACCCGCCTGCATCCACACGAGGTCGGTGGCGGGGTCTGCGGTCACCACCAGGTCGGGCACGCGGTCGGCCGTCAGCGTGGTGACGGTCCAGCGCCGGCCGGTCGCGTCGCTCGAGAACCGATCGACACCGCCCATGAGGCCGTTGAGCCTGGGCACCGTGAAGGGCGTCGCGGTGGTGGCGAAGCCGGCCGTCGTCCCGAGGCGAACGAGCCACCCGTCGTTCGCCATTCCAACGAGCGACACGTAGGGGCCGCCGCTGTTGGGGTTCGCGGTGTGCACGAGATCGGGCGCCCCGTCGGCGTTCACGTCGGTGGTGAGCCACTGCAGCGGGGGAATCGTCTGGCTCGCCGACGTGGCGTTGTAGCCATTGGGAATAGCGGCGTTCGTCGGCACGGGCCAGGTGGTGGGCGTCGCTGCAAAGCCACCACGGCCGCCGAGGTGGACGTTCCAGAAAGGCCCGCTGTTGGTGCTCCAGACGTTGCCGGTGAGCGGCGACTCCGGGAGCACGAGGTCGGCCACGCCGTCACCCGAGACGTCGAGCGTGGTCCACACGAGACTCTGGTTCGGCCCAGCCGACGCCAGCGCGTTGATCGAGCCGTTGATGCCCGCCACCGTCGGCACGGACCAGCGCACGACGGTCGCCGCGAAGCGCGTGGCGACGCGGGCCGAGCCGCCTGCAGCACCACCAGCCATTCCGCCCGCCGCACCACCCGCCGCGCTCCCGCCGGCTCCGCCACCCGCGCTGCCGCCGGCCGTTCCGCCCGCGCTCCCACCGCCCGTCGCCAACCCGCCTGCGTCTCCGCCTGCCGCGCCGCCGGCGTCTCCACCTGCGCTGCCACCCGCTGCTCCGCCGCCCCCCGCGCCGCCACCGCCCGTCACGACGGTGCCCTGGCAGAGACCGGCCGTGCAGCGTTGTCCGCTCGCGCAGGTGGCGCAGGTGAGGCCCAGGCGGCCGCAGGCGCTCAGCTCGGTGCCGTCACGGCACGCGCCCGACTCGTCGCAGCACCCCGCGCACGTCGAGGCCGAGCAGGCCGGGGCCGGTGACGGTGGGCCTCCAGACGTGCCGCACCCCAGCGCCAAGACCAGGCCCAGCACCGGCAGTCGACGTCCCATGGCACCTCCCCAAACGGCCGAGCGCGAGTGTGCCACACCCGCGCGGGGATCCTGACACCCGTGCGTCAGCGGCCCGGTTAAGACGTCTCTGCCATGGCCGACTTCCAGCTCGTCAGTGACTACGTCCCCCGCGGAGACCAGCCGCGCGCCATCGCCGAATTGACGGAGGGCGTGCTGCGCGGCGACCAGCACCAGGTGCTCCTCGGCGTCACCGGCTCGGGGAAGACGTTCACGATGGCGAACGTCGTGGCCAACGTGAAGCGCCCGACGCTGATCATGGCGCACAACAAGACGCTGGCCGCGCAGCTCTACGGCGAGTTCAAGCAGCTCTTCCCCAACAACGCCGTCGAGTACTTCGTCAGCTACTACGACTACTACCAGCCCGAGGCGTACGTGCCGGCCTCGGACACGTTCATCGAGAAGGACTCGAGCATCAACGAAGAGATCGAGCGGCTGCGGCACTCGGCCACCCACTCGCTGATGACCCGCGACGACGTGCTCATCGTGGCGTCGGTGTCGTGCATCTACGGCCTCGGCGTCGCGCGCGTGTACCTCGGCATGGCCATCGCGCTCGAGAGCGGGAAGGACTTCGGGCGCGACGCGCTCATGAAGCGGCTGGTCGAGTGTCAGTACGAGCGCAACGACATGGACTTCCACCGCGGGACCTTCCGCGTGCGCGGAGACACCATCGAGATCTTCCCCATCTACGAAGAGGAGCGCGCGGTGCGCGTCGAGTTCTTCGGCGACACCGTCGAGCGCATGACGGAGTTCGACCCGCTCCGGGGCCAGACGCTGGGGACGATTCCGAAGATGACGATCTTCCCCGGCAGTCACTACGTGACCGACCTCGAGCAGCGGCACCGGGCGGTGAGCGCGATCCGCGAGGAGCTGCGGGAGCGCCTCACCGAGCTGCGCGCGCAGAACAAGCTGGTCGAAGCGCAGCGCCTCGAGCAGCGCACGATGTTCGACCTCGAGATGATGGAGCAGCTCGGCTTCTGCAACGGCATCGAGAACTATTCGCGGCACCTGTCGGGGCGCGCGCCGGGCGAGGCGCCGCCGTGCCTGCTCGACTACTTCCCGAAGGATTTTCTCCTCATCATCGACGAGTCGCACCAGACGGTGCCTCAGATCGGCGCGATGTACCGGGGCGATCGTTCGCGCAAGGAGACGCTGGTCGACTTCGGGTTCCGCCTGCCCAGCGCGCTCGACAACCGCCCGCTCAAGTTCGGCGAGTTCGAGCAGTTCCTCAAGCGCGCCATTCACGTGTCGGCGACGCCGTCGGAGTGGGAGATCAACAAGGCCCGCGGCGTGCTCGTGGAGCAGGTGATCCGGCCCACGGGCCTGCTCGACCCGATCATCGAGGTGCGGCCAGCGGGGAACCAGGTCGACGATCTGCTCGAGGAGATCCGCGTTCGCGCGAAGAAGGGCGAGCGCGTGCTGGTGACGACGCTCACCAAGCGCATGGCCGAGGATCTGACCGAGTACTACGCCGAGGTGGGTGTGCGCGTGCGCTACCTGCACGCCGACATCGACGCGATCGAGCGCACCGCCATCATCCGCGACCTGAGAAAGGGTGAGTACGACGTGCTCGTCGGCATCAACCTGCTGCGCGAAGGCCTCGACATCCCCGAGACGTCGCTGGTGGCGATCCTCGACGCGGACAAGGAGGGCTACCTGCGCAGCCACGTCTCGCTCATCCAGACGATGGGGCGCGCCGCCCGGAACGTGAACGGCCGCTGCATCATGTACTCGGACGTGATGACCGACTCGATGAAGAAGGCCATCGAGGAGACGAACAGGCGCCGCGAGATCCAGGACGCGCACAACCGCGAGCACGGGATCACCCCCACGCAGGTGAAGAAGGCCATCACGGATCTGACCCAGTACGTCTACGGCGCCGACTCGCTCGACCTGCCGATGGCGGCGGAAGGGGCGAACGCGCTGCTGACGAAGGACGAGGTGCGCGAGCTCATTCGTGACACCGAGAAGCGCATGATGGCCTTCGCTGACGAGATGGAGTTCGAGAAGGCCGCCGCCGAGCGCGACCGCCTCATCGTGCTGCGCGAGATGGACATCGGCGTGAAGCCTCCGCTGCG
>JALOQF010000629.1 GCA_025459425.1 Myxococcaceae bacterium
TCGAGCCGCCCGGGCTTCCACTCGAACTCCCACGCTCGCCAGTCGAGCCCGTCGTGGCTGCCCTCGACGATGATCTCGGCCCGGTTCTTCGTCATCACGGCGAAGGCGCCGTAGGCGTTGACGACATGGAACGGGTCGACCCGCTCGAGCACCGCGCGCAAGGGTGGGTCGACCACGAAGCGCCGCGAGAAGGCGACGACGCTCAAGACGAGGTACGCGCCGACGAGCGCCCAGCTCAGCGCCCGCGCCCCGTGAGGCTCCCGCAGCTCGCGCGCGCCGAACACGCCATCGTCGAGGAGCGGCACGGCGAGCGCCGCGGTCAGGACGTTGAAGAAGCTGTAGTTGCCGGCGACGAAGAGGCCGGCCTGCATGGTGACGATGCCGGCGGCAGCGATGAGCCGCGCGCGGCGAGGCCCGAGCGCGAGCAGCGGAATGGGCAGCTCGAGCACGAACATCGCGAGGCAGAGCGCCTGCTGCACCGGCATGGGCCACGCGTTGGCGATGACGCTCGTCCACGTCGGGAGCGGCTGGGTCCACCAGTGCCAGGAGAGCGCGGTGAGATCGCGCCACGTCGGGTCGCCGCTGGCGAGCTTCACGATGCCCGAGCCGAGCGTCAGCTTGCAGGACAGCACCGCGAAGGCGAAGCGGACGGCGCGCGACGGCTCGACGAAGGCGCTCGCCGCGAAGGGCCGGACGCCGTTGGGCGCGAGGAAGGCGACGAGCACCGCGCCCTCGATGAGGAGCAGATCCCACTGGAAGTTGAGGAACGGCGCGCCCACCTGCAGCAGCGAGAGCCAGCAGACCGCCACCGTGAGGGCGGCCCACCGGGGCACGACCCCCGCCGCGAGGCACACCGAGGCGAGCACCGCGAGCGCGCAGACGACGTGCAGGAAGCCGTCCGAAGCGCCCAGCCAGAAGAGCGTGGGCAGCTCGACGAACGACCCGCGCCCCGACGAGACCTGCGCCATCGTCTCGGCGATGGGCGAGATGCCACTCGAGCCGTACAGGCCGGGCGCCTGCGCCCACAGGCTGGCGGTCGCCCACACGGCCACGACGCCGAAGGCGCAGACCGACCATCGCACCGTCTGCCGCATCGGGAACGTCGCCATCGCGCGCGCGTTCTACTGCGACCGGGGGCTACACTCGCAGCGCGATGTGCGGGCGCTACACGCTCAAGGCGAAGGGCATCGACCTGCAGCGCGAGCTGCGCCTCGATCACGAGCCGGTGCTCGAGCCCCGCTACAACCTCGCGCCGACGCAGGGCGCTGGGGTGGTGCTCGACACCGCGCCGCGCGAGCTCGTCATCGCCCGCTGGGGCTTCACGCCGTCGTGGTCGAAGGACGTCAAGGACGGGGCGCGCCACATCAACGCCCGGGCCGAGTCACTGGGCGAGAAGCGGCTCTTCCGCGACGCGCTGGCGCACCGCCGCTGCCTGGTGCCGTGCGACGGCTTCTACGAGTGGCAGCACCACGGCAAGCAGTCGACGCCCCACTACGTCACCTCGCCTGACCAGCCGCTCCTGACGATGGCCGGGCTGTGGACGCCCTGGCGTTCGCCCGACGGGCTCGAGGTGGTGACGTTCACCATCATCACCACGGCCGCCGACGCCTTCATGTCGCGGCTGCACACGCGCATGCCGCTCTTCGTTCCGCGTGACGCGCGCGACGCGTGGCTTGGCACCACGACGGGCACCGCCGAGCTCTCGACGCTGCTCCATGGCGCGCACCCGCCGCACCTCACCGCCTGGGCCGTGAGCGCGCACGTCAACCAGGTGGCGTTCGACGACCCCCGGTGCCTCGAGAAGGCCGCAGCGGTGCAGCTCGACCTGCTGTGACGCAGCCGTCCACGGCGGTCGCATCGCGCCACCACCCCGGAGCCGCTGGGGTATGGTGAGGGCGCACATGCCGTCGCCGTGGGACGAAGTCAGGCGGGAATCACTCGAGATGCCGGCGGTGGGCTACCCCCGCCGAGGCTCACCGCTGCCCTGGCTCCTCCTGGCGGTCTCCATCACCCTCACCGTCACGGTGCTCTTCGTGGGCCGCAACCGGCTCGTGGAAGAGAAGGAGCGCACGTGGACGTCGCTCAAGGCGAACGACGAGCTCAACCAGCGCCTGAAGGCCGCCCAGAAGGAGCTCGAGCGCGCGAAAGAGAGCTGCTCCGCCGGTGACGAGGCCAGCGGCGACCAGGCGCGGCGCATCGTGCAGCTCGAGATGCAGAACCGCCGGCTCCAGGACGAGCTGGCGAAGGTGAAGAAGAAGTAGATGACGCGCACGCGGGTGGTGGGGCTCGTGCTGGGGCCCGTGCTCTTCCTCGCCCTGGCGTTCCTCGACACGCCCCTCGTTCACCTCGCGGGCTTCGAGCGTCGGCCGGCGCTGGCGGCTGGCATCTCGCTCCTCATGGCGGTGTGGTGGTTCACCGAGGCGGTGCCGATTCAGTGGACGGCGATGATTCCCCTCGTCGCGTTCCCGCTGCTCGGCGTCTTCGGCGGCGATCTGTCGACCGGCCTCACGCGGGCGGGTGGCGAATACACGAACGCCTACATCTTCCTCTTCCTCGGCGGCATGGCGGTGGGAGCCGCGCTCGAGCACTGGAACCTGCACCGGCGCATCGCGCTGCACCTCATGGTGCGCATCGGCGCGTCACCGCCGCGGCTGCTGTTGGGCCTCCTGGTGGCGACGGCCACCA
>JALOQF010000267.1 GCA_025459425.1 Myxococcaceae bacterium
GGGGAGGCTGCACGACGCCGCTGTCGACGACGGCTGGCGGAGGGCCCGCATCGGGCGGTGGCACTTCGTTGGCGCAGGCGACGAGGAGCAACGAGACGAAGACCGACGAACGCATGAAGTCCCCCAGCGCCCGAAAAAGGGCACGGTGACGGTGGAAACGCGCGCGGCGGTGCAGGGCACGCTCCGGTGGTGCCCGGTGAAACAAGACGACTCGCGCCACGCCCGTCCGCCCTGGTGGACGCCCTCGTCCGTCCGCTCGGTCACGAGGGCTCGACGGGGCGCACCACCGACCGCTCACGGGGCCTTCGTCGACCGCTCCTTCACCGCTGCGTCGAGGTCGTCGGCCAGCGCGCCGTAACAGGTCGGGCTCTCGGCGAGCGTGCGCACGCCCGTGTCCATGCACGTCACGAACGTGCGCAGCGCAGGCCCGGCCTCGGCCGGCGCACGCAGGGCGAGCACCTCGAAGCGCCGGAGCGGCCAGATGACCTGCGCCGACGCCGCCCGCCCGGCCCACGCGTGCACGAGGGCGCTCGCCTCGGCCAGCTGCCCGCGCTGCGCGAGGTACAACGCCTCGAGCCAGTGCACCTGCGGTTCGTCACTCGTCGCGATGGCGCCGCGCCGCTTCTCGACCGCGTCGTCCCGGTCGGCCAGCAGCGCGGCGAGCAGGTACGACACCAGGTAGTCTCCCACCAGCGCGTCGTCTGGCAGGCGCTCGAGCTGCGCCAGTGCCTCGGCCGGCTCTCCCGCCAGCAACAGCAGGTCTGCGTATTCGGCCCGCAGCGGGCGGTTGGCGGGGTCCAACGCCAGCAACGCCTCGAACCGTGTGCGCGCGGCGGCAATGAAGGGCTCGGCGCGCTCCGGCGTGTCGCCCCACTGCAACAACATGACGTGCTGGCGCAGCTGCTGCGAGAGCAGCTCGAGCGCGGGGAACGACGAGGGCGTCTCGAGCAGCCCCTCGAGCAGGGCGATGGCGCGCACCCCCAGGGCTTCGGCCTGCGCCTCGGCGCCCGGCCGCCACACCTGGAGCTGCTCGTTGGT
Organism: Myxococcaceae bacterium; assembly: GCA_025459425.1. Classification (GTDB taxonomy): domain Bacteria; phylum Myxococcota; class Myxococcia; order Myxococcales; family Myxococcaceae; genus Xiheimicrobium. The sequence goes on from JALOQF010000267.1 coordinate 1,039, forward strand.
GAGCGACCGCGCGAGCCGCAGCGTCGCCCGCGGCTGCCCCGGCTGGAGCGCCACCAGCTTCTCCGAGTGCTCCCGCGACACCGTGCGCAGGAGCGCCGCCTCGGGCCCGTCGTAGTCGGCCACCGCGATTCGGTAGAGCGAGTCGGCCAGCTCGGCCGAGACGTCGAGCCACGCCGGCTCGCCCACCCAGGGGCCCTGGGGCTTCAGCAGCGCGAGGCCCTCGTCGTAGGCCCGCTGCATCGCCGCCCGGTCGTCTCGCGCGAGCGCGAAGCGGAACCGCAACAGCCCACAGCGCGCCTGCACCAGGGCGCTGTCGAGCCCGTCGAGCGGCGCCGGCAGCACGGTGGCCACGGCCGCGCAGGCGTCGACGAAGCGCGTCGCCTCGTCGAAGCGCGAGCGCTCGAGGTTCAAGTCGCTCAAGACGAGCCACGCGTCGGCCAGCAGCGCCTGCTCGTCTCGCGGCAGCCCGCGCGCGTCGGTGCCCTCGAGGAAGCCGAGCGCCCGGGTGGTGACGTCTTGCAGTTGTTGGCGCGCGTACGGGGTGTCGCGCAGCACCGCCGTGGTGTCGCGCAGGAGCGACGTGGCGAAGGTGCGCGCCTCGTTGCGCTGCCGCCGCACCGTCACCAGCGCCGAGAGCGCCACGCCCACCGCCAGGAGCAACCCCAGCGCGCCCACCAGCACCGGCGCCTTGTTGCGCCGCACGAAGAGCGCGAGCCGCTCGCGCCCCGAGTACCGCTTCGCGCTCACCGTGCGCCGGTCGAGCCAGGCCTGCACGTCGTCGGCGAAGGCGCGCGCGTCGGGGTAGCGGTCCTCCGGCTGGGGTGAGAGCGCCTTCTCGCAGATGGCGCACAGCTCGTCGGGCGCGTCGGGCTCGAGCTGGCCGGGCGGCTCGACGCGCTCGTTGACGATGCGCGAGAGCACCTCGAGGGCGCTGGTGCCGACGAAGGGGCTTCGGCCGGTGAGGAGCTCGAACAACAGCCCACCCAGGCCCCACACGTCGGTGCGCTCGTCGAGCTCGTCGGTGGCGCCGCGGGCCTGCTCCGGGCTCATGTAGGCCGGGGTGCCCACCGCGGTGCTGCGCGCGCCGGTGATGTCGGGGGCGGCCGCGAGCTTTCGCGACGCGCGCGCCGCCGGCTTCACCCGCGCGAGCCCCCAGTCGAGGAGCGACGCCTCGCCGTAGCGGCCCAGCATCACGTTCTGCGGCTTGATGTCGCGGTGGAGCACCTGCCGCTCGTGCGCGTAGGCCACCGCGCGCGCCACCGTCAGCAGCGACGGCAACAGCCGCAGCCGCGCGTCGAGGCTGCCGGCGTGCGCGAGGGCGTCGGCCAGCGTGCGGCCCTCGATGCGGCGCATCGTGTAGTAGAGCGAGCCGTCCTTGCGGCGACCCACCTCGTAGACGGGCACGATGCCGGGGTGCTCGAGCTGCGCGGTGATGCGGGCCTCGCGCAGGAAGCGGGCCGCGCTCGTCATCGACTGCTGCGTGTCGGACTCGCGCCCGCTCGGCTCGCCGTGCAGTTCCTTCAGGGCCACTTCGCGCGCGGTGGCGAGGTCTCGCACCAGCAGCACGCGGCCCAGCCCACCCGTTCCAATCTCGCGCAGCACCTCGTAACGGCCGGGCGTCTCGACGGGCAGCTGCGCGTCCTCGAGCTCTGGCACCGGCTCGAGCGCGTCACCGGAGCGCCGCGTCTCACCCAGGCTCGAGTTCGACAGCGTGCGCTCGAGGCTCTCGGCGCCCGGGGCCGCGGCCACCATCACCTCGAGCGCCCGCTCGTCCGACGCGTGCACGGCGCGCAGCCGGGTGAGCGTGGCCTCGACGAGGGCCACGTCGTGCGGCGCGACGTTGGGCCAGCCCACCAGCCCGAGGCGGAAGGCCACCACCCGCCGCAGCTCGTCCCGCACCGCCGGCTGCTTCAAGCAGGCTCCCTTCGTGGGTTCAGCTCACGGCTGCATGGTGGCCAGCGCGCGCATCGCCTGCTCGACGTCGTGCTGCTGCGGCACCGACGCGGCCTCGAGCGTGTCGGCCAGCCCGATGCCCGGCACGAACTTGCCGGCCAGCACCTTCGGCGGCGCGAGCAACGAATAGAAGAGCTTCTCGGTCACCCGGCGCGCGAGGTGCTCGCCGAAGTTCGTCACCTCGGTGTCCTCGTTGAGGAACAGCACGCGCCCCGTCTTCTTCACCGAGGCCTCGAGCGTGGGCCAGTCGTACGGCCACAGCGTGCGCAGGTCGATGACCTCGGCGTCGATGCCCTCGGCCGCGAGCGTCTCGGCGGCCTTCTTCGCGAGCAGCATCGTGCGCCCGTAGGACACGACGGTCAGCTGGCTGCCCGCGCGCACCACCTTCGCCTGGCCCAGCGGAATCGACGCGTCGACGAGCTCGGGCCACTGCGGCTTCCACTTCGAGCGGTCGCCCAGGGGCGCGTCGATCATCTTCGACAGCTGCTTGTCGTCGCCCGGCTCGCCGGGAATCGCCTCGTCACCCTTCACGCGCATGAGCGCCTTGGGGATGAGGAACATGACGGGGTTCTGTTCCTTGCAGGCCGACAGCATGAGCCCGTACGCGTCGAGCGGCGTCGACGGCATCACCGTCTTCCATCCGGGAATGTGGGTCATCGTCGCGTCGAAGGAGTGCGAGTGGTAGATGCTGCCGCGAATGCCGCTGCCCACCGGCGTCATCACCACCATGGGCAGGTTCCACTGGCCGTTCGAGCTCCACAGCGTGTTGCCGGCGAGCTTGAGCAGGTCGATGGTGTTGTAGACGTAGTCGCAGAACTGAATCTCGGCGACGGGGCGGCTGCCGGCCATCGCGAGGCCCATGGCGGCGCCGATGATGCCGCGCTCGTCGAGCGGAGAGTTCCACGCCGTCTCGAGGCCCTGGGTGCAGGTGAAGACGCCGCCCAGCGGTGGGCCGACGTCTTCGCCGAAGATGTCCGTCACGCCGAGGTTCTTCTCGGCAAAGTGAAGCGCCATGCGGATGGCCTGGGCCATGTTCGCCACGGGGTGGGTCTCCGTCGTTCAGAAGTGGAAGGACAAGGTTCAGTCGGCCAGCGGGTCTTTGGGCGCCTCGCCCGCGTACACGTGGTTCCAGATGGAGCTGCCGTCGGGAAAGGGTTCTTCCTTCGCGACGCGCGCCAGCTCGGCGTAGTCGGCGGCGTACTTCTCGCGCAGGGCCTTCGCCTCGGCCTTCGTGCGAATGCCGTGCGCGTCGAGCTTGTCTTCGAACTGCGAGAGGCAGTCGGCCTCGACGGTGTTGAAGTTCGCGCCCGACGCCGACGAGTGCCCGTACAGCCGCGAGACGCGCGCCTCGACGAGGTAGGGCTTGCGCTCGGTGCGCACGTACTCGAAGGCCTCCTTGAGCTCGAGGTACGCCGAGATGGGGTCGTTGCCGTCGATGGTCTTCGTGCGCATGCCGAAGGCGACGCCGCGGTCGGAGATCTTCTCGACGCCCTGCACCTGCTCGTACGGCGTCGAGATGCCCCAGCGGTTGTTGGTGACGATGATGAGCACGGGCAGCTCTTCACCGGGCCGGCTCGTCCACACGAGGCAGGTGGCGAAGTCGCCCTCGGCGGTGCCCGCGTCGCCGCCGGTGACGATGCTGATGCCGTCGCCGCCGTGGCGCTTCTGGGCGAGCGCGGTGCCCGCCACCATCGAGTACTGCACCTCGATGGGGCTCGAGACGGGCACGATGTTCCATTCCTTCTTCGAGAAGTGGCCCGCGAAGTTCCGGCCGCCCGAGTACGGGTCGGTGGCGGTGTTCTTCATCTGGCGAATGGCGCCCATCGGCTCCTCGCCCATGGCGAGCAGCGTCGCCGACTGCCGGTAGTGGAAGTGGCAGAAGTCGAAGGCCGGGCCCTGGCCCTTCTTGATGAGCATGCCGAGCGGCACGTTGAAGGCCTCTTCGCCGGGCCCGCCAATCCAGAAGTAGCCGTGGCCGGACTTGTACATGGCGATGAGGCGCTCCTCGAGGCAGCGGGCCTTCACCATCGTCTCGTGCATGAAGCGCAGGCGCTCCGGGTCGAGCGGCAGCTCGGTGCTCTTGGTGATGAGGGGCTTGAACTCTTTGACGGGTTTGAGCTTCTTCGCGTCGCGCGCCATGGCGGGAGCGGCTCTACTTGAGGGGCCCCGAGAGATCCACGCTTTGGGAGAGGGCCGCTCTTTCGCGGGGCGTTACGGCGTACGAGGGGCGCGGCGGGTGCCCGCGTCCATGACGCACGCGGCGCGGCGTTGGCGAGGCTCCACGGCTCGTCGAAGCGGCCTACGGCTCGGCCGGTGACGCCGTCGACTGGGGCTGGCGCTGCGCGCGGGTGACGACGTCATTCCCATTCACGTTCGAGTCATGGCCATTGCCCGCCGTCGCATCGGCGCCACCCGGCGCCATCGACATCGACGTGCTGCCGGCGTTCGCCTTCCGCTCGAGGCTGGCCGGTTGGTACGGCGCACCGGTGCCCCACGCGCCCTGCGGCGCTGGACCGCCTTCACCGAACGAGGCGCCGCTCCCATAGCCGATGGTGTCGGCCACGAGCGGGTCCGTGCCCGGCGTCGCCGTCGTCGCGCCCGGGAGCACGAGCCGCACGTGCCCGTTGGCGTTCGCGAGGCCCATCACCTTCGGGTTGCCCGTGGTGGTGCGCGCCACGAAGTCGGCGGCCGGCATACCCGAGTAGCCCGTGGCCGTGCCGGAGCCGACGAGGAAGTACCCGCGCGCCCGAATGACGAGGCCCGTGCCGGTGAAGGTGTTGATGGACGACCAGCTGCCTGCCGTCGGCCCGCGCGACTGGAGCGCCCACCCGGCCAACGACACGTCTTCCTGCCCGGGGTTGTACAGCTCGACGAACTCGTCGTCGGCGCCCGAGGGGCCCGCGGCGGCCAACTCGGAGATGACGAGGTCGCACGCGTCGCCTCGCCCATCGCCGTCGGTGTCGCGCTGCAGGGCGTTGGGCAGGGTCGCGCAGTTGTCACACACGTCGCCCTTCCCGTCGGTGTCGGCGTCGGCCTGGCTCTGATTGGCGAGCAGCGGGCAGTTGTCGCAGGCGTCTCCGCGCCCGTCGGCGTCCGCGTCGGCCTGTGATGCATTCACCACCGAAACACAGACATCACAAACATCTCCAAACCCATCACCATCTCCGTCAAGCTGGGTTGGGTTGGACGCCGTACGACAGTTATCGCAGGCGTCTCCCAGACCATCGCCATCGACGTCGGCCTGCGTGGAATTGGAGACGGCGGAGCAGTTGTCGGAAGCGTTCGGCACGCCGTCATCGTCACGGTCGCCATCGCACGCGTCTCCCTGGCCGTCGCGGTCGACGTCGAGCTGGTCGCCGTTCGCCACCAGGGGGCAGTTGTCACAGGCGTCGCCCACGCCATCACCATCACCGTCGGACTGGGTGACGTTCGAGACGGTCGCGCAGTTGTCACAGGCGTTGCCCAGACCGTCTCCATCACCGTCGGTCTGCTCGGGGTTCGCGCGCGCCGGGCAGGTGTCGCAGGGGCTCGCCACCCCATCGGAGTCGGGGTCTTCCTGCGAAGCGACGCAGGTGGTGCCGGTGCCGCTCGGGTCGCACGCGGTGACGCCGCAGCCCGACGCTCCGACGAGGGTGCAGCGTTGGTTGAGGCCGGTGACGTCAGGCTGGCCGCAGGCGCCGCAATTGTTGCGATTGGGGCCTCCGCAGAAGGAAGCGGTGCCGCTGGTGGCGCACTGGAGCGTGCCCGAGCACCCGCCGGAGGTGCAGGCCAGGCCGACGTCCATCACGTCGGGCCGGTTGCACACGCCGCAGTTGTTCTTCGGGGCGCCCAGGCAGGTGGCGCTCGAGCCGCCGTCGACGGGGCAGATGGTGGTGCCCATGCAGCCGTTGTCACCAACACAGGGCTGGTTGAGGCCCGGGACGTCGGGCGCATCACAGACACCGCAGTTGTTGGGCCGCCGGCTGTCGCAGCGCACGCCCTCGAGCCCCGCGCACACCCAGGTGCCACAGGGCTCGCACCGCGTGCCGGGGGTCTCGTCGAGCATGGTGCAGCCGCCGCACGCGTTGGTGACGCCCTCGTCGGTCTGCCCGTCGCAGTCGTCGTCTTCGCCGTTGCAGAGCTCGGCCTCGGGGACGACCGCGCCCTCGCAGCCCCCGAGCCGGCCAGCCGCGGAGCAGACCGCCTGTCCGGCCTTGCACCGCCCGACGCCCTGGGTGCCCGTCGGGCCCGGGTAGCAGGTGTAGGCCTGACCGCGCTCGCAGGACTCCGGCGACGGCGCGCAGCCCAGGGCGCTCACGAGGAGCGCGAGGCTGAGCCACCAGGAGCCGGACCGGGACGGCATGAGGGGCGTTTGCCCGAGAGACCGCCCGAGACGCAAGTCACGGCCTCGTCCCACGACCTGGCGGTGGGCCGTCAGGCGCCTTGAGAGCGCGGCAGAGGCTGGCTGCTCCCGCTCGTCATCACCCGCGTCGAGCGCATCGCCGGCCCGGTGCTGCTCGTCGCGGCGGCCGATGATCAGCTCTGGCCGTCATGCCCCTTGTCGGCACCGGCCTTCGCCCACCTCGTCGACGCAGACCACGCGACGACGTGGAGCGACGAGTACCGGTGCCTGCCGGGCGCGGGGCACTCCATCAACCCGTCGCGCATCGGTTTTCCGCTCGCCGACCTCATCGACCGTGGCACGGGCCTGCCTCGTACGGCCTACGGCGGAACGGCCGAGCTCGACGACGCGGCCAATCGCGTGGTGGGCCCGCTGGTCAGCGAGTTCCTCACGCGCGCGCTGCAGTGAGCCTCTCGCCCAGCGTTACCGAACGGGTGCGACGGACCGCACGGCCTGCCCGACGTCTGCCGTCCACCGCGTGGCATCACCGGTGTAGCTGCCCTGCCAGAAGTACGTCCGCTCGCCCGCGGCGTTGAACACGAAGGTGTCGTGCTTCGACGGCGAGGGGCGCATCTCACGCCAGGCGGGGCGCCCCGGCTCTCCGTCGCGGAACAGGCGCAAGCGGGTGCGGCCCGAGAAGTCCGAGGCGTTCGCGTCGGACAGCACGACGATTTCGACGTCACGGCCTTCGGCGCGTAGCGTCGTCTGCAGCTGCTCGGCGACGACGACGTTGCTGCGGCAGAAGGTGCAGAACCCCTCGAGGAGCACCGCCACGACGGTGCGGCCCCGGAACGCCTCGAGCCCGTACACCTCACCGCGCCGTGGGCTCTGCGGCTGAATGTCTTCCCGTTGCCATGACGGGTACACGAACTGCGCCGAGCCACCGGCCGCCGGACCTCCAGCCGCTCCTCCAGCCGCGCCCACAGCTCCGCCACCGGCCGAACCGCCCGCGCTGGCCAGCCCACCACCCGCGCCCTGAGCACCCCCTGCGGCTCCGCCACCCGCGACGGCCGGGAGCTGCTGCTGCGGAGGGAGCATCGGGTCCGACGCGTCGGGCGCCTCCGGCCCGCAGGCGGCGATGAGGATGAAGGTGGTGACGCTCGCGATGCGCTTCATGGCAACTCCTGTTCGAGGGTGGTGGTGAACGAACGGGCCGAGTCGCCCTCGTGCCGGGCGACCACCCGGCCATCGGGGCCGCGCACTTCGACGACCGGCAACGCGGTGGCGCCAGGAACGGCCGCTTCGAGCTCGTCCTGGGTCCAGGTGGTGACGTCGACGCGAGTGAACTGAACGCCCGGGAACCGCGCCCGCGCCGCCTCGACGACGGGCCGGAGCGCACGACAGGCCTCACACCACTCGGCGTCATAGTCGACGACCGTCCACGTGCCGGCCGTCGTCGCCCGGCTCACCTCGGCCCGTGACGGCCCGACGGGAATCGCGACACCAACGCCGAGGAAGAGCCCCAGGCCCTGGTTGAACTGCAGGCCGGCGAGCTGTTGGTGGAGCGGCACCCGCGCCGAGAGCTGCGCGAACACGCCTGCCGGCAGTTGAACAGTGACGCCCGGCAACGCGGCGACCACGACGCCGCCCGTGCTGCCCGAGTCGACCCGCGCGCCGAGAAACGGGTCTTCGACGCTCGAGGTGCCGCGCCACTGTGCCTCGAGGCCGAGCCCGAGGAAGACCCGGTCGCCTGGCAGGCGGAGCTGTGCATCGACGGCGCCGCGCGCTTCCAGGCCCCAGCGAAACCCGTCGGGCGCATCGGCCAGCGGCACGCGGCCCTCGGCGCTCACGCCCAGGGAGAGCCGCTCGACGACCGAGAACCGCCCGCGCACCTCGGTGACGGCCCACGTCGTGCCCCGACCGGGCGTCAACGCCTGCGCGGCGGCCGACAACGCGAGCGCACCGCTGCGCGGGGCATAGCGGCCCGTCGGCAGCACGACGCCTGCGTTGACGCCGAAGCTCCACCGCTGGGTCGGCGTCACGTAGCGGCCGCGCACGTCGAGGTCTCCCAGCCCGGGGTCGGCCCGTGAGCCGGTCACGTCAGCCGCGTGGACGAGCGCCGCGGGGAGCTGCAGCGCGCCTCCAAACCCCGAGCGGTGCTGCACGCCGAGGTCGAACGTCGCGAGGGCGAGGTCGATGCGCGCCCGATTCGGGTCATCGAACGGCTGGCCACCCGCGCTCTGAGACGGAAAGCCGAGCCACCCGCCAGCCACCTGCCCGGTGACGATGACGGGGTACGCGCCGCCGGCGGTGGGTCCTCCGGGCGACGAGACCGACGTGGGCAGCGCCAGCGGCGTACAGCTCGCGCACGCCTGCGCCCGCACGTCGGGCGAGGCCAGGAGCGACATGAGCACGAGCGGGCCAGAGAAGCGCACACGGCCGGTACGCCGACGCGCCAAAGAGGTTACGGCTGCCGCGCTGGAACCGGTGTGCTGTGCTCCTGCCATGCACGCTCTGCTCGTCGGCATCAACGGCCACGTCGTCGCGCTCCACCCGGAGACCGGCCAGACCCTGTGGAAGGTGAACCTCTGCGACCAGGGCCTGGTGACGTTCGCGACCACCGACACGCTCGTGGTCGCCTCGGGAACGAACGACGTGCTCGTCGGCATCGACCGCCAGACCGGAACGGAGCGTTTCCGGGTCAAGACGAGCGAGTCCGGCAAGGCGACGATGGTGCTGCAGAGCGACTGCGTCTTCGTGGTGAAGGCGGGCGTGCTCGAGCGCTTCGGCCTCGACGGGCAGCGGCGCTGGCGCGAGGGCTTTCCGGGCATGGGCAACCGCTCGGTGTCGCTCGCGCTGGGCGGTCGTCCTGGCCGACGACGCCTGAGCGCCCTCGCCCGGCACGCCCATGATTCAGGTGGCGCTGTCGCCGCCCCGCGGGCAGGATTTGAAGTCGGCGTGGACGCAGCGGCGCAGCTCCCAGAAGACCTCGCGAACTCCATCGCCCGCTGCGTCGACGCGGTGGGCGACCTGGACCGGCTGCGCGACGAGCTCCACGCGCTGCGGCTGTCGTCCGACCCGCGCGCGCAGTTCGCCACCGCGCTCTTCGACCTCGACCGGGCCCGCCGTGGCGACCCCGAGGCGCGCAACGAGCTCATCGACGTGGCCGACCGGCTCCTCGTCTTCTGGCGTGAAGGCAGTGGCGCCGAGTACGCCGCCCTGCACCCCGGCCTCGAGTCCCTGTGGGACTCGGCCACGGCGCTGCTGGTGTCCTTCGAGCAGAAGCGCTTCAAGAAGGCCCTCGCCGAGTGCTGGGAGCGCCGCGCCAACGCCTCGCTGCTCCAGGAGGCCATCGAGCGGCTCGAGCCCTCGGGGAACCGGCGCGTCGAGTTCGCCCGCTGCCTGTACCACCTCGAGCTCGCGCGGCAGTTCGTCGACACCTCACGCGCCGAGTTCGCGCGCCGCGCCGGGCTGCTCTCGGAGGCCTACCAGTCGGACGAGGTGGCCCACGAGCTCGTCGGTGACGACGAAGGCCTCGCGCACCTGTGGCACGAGCTCAAGCCCTACCTCGACGAGTTCTTCGAGATGATGGAGGAAGAGGCCGCCCGGCGCGCGCGCCAGCAGGCCATCGCCGCCGCCGAGGCCGAGATTGCCGCCCAGCGCGAGGCCGTCACGCCGCCCGCCGGCGTCCCCGAGTTCTCGCCTCGCGCCCGCGAGAAGACCGACCCCGAGCTCGTCGTGCCCGACGAGGTGGCCGACGAGGTGGCGGCCCTCGCCGAGGCGCCCCAGGTGCCCAGCTTCCGCACGCTGATGGCGCGCTCGGGCTCGGGCGAAGTGCCGCGCACCGCGACGCCCACCCAGCACCCCATCGCGCCGCCGCCGCCGCCGAACACCACGCCACCGGGGAGCTGGTTCCCTCCGCCCGAGGCCGACGTCGCCGTCGAGAGCGCCGACGAGGTGCTCGAGGTCGACGAGGCGCCGCCCCCGCCGCCCGCTCCGGTCGACCTCACGCCGCCCGGTGCCTGGGTGCCCGGCGCCGACGGCGACATCGACATCATCGAAGAGGCGGCTCCTCCACCGCCGCCGCGTTCGATGACGCCTGCCCAGGGCGTGAAGGCCGTCCGCAAGCCGCTGCTCGACATCGTCATCGACGAAGACGACCCCGACGCGAAGACCATCGCGTGGTGGCAGTGGGCCACGAAGTCGCTCGACCTCTTGCCCGACCCGAAGCAGCCGCGCGCCTTCAAGCGGCTCCTCAACGTCGAGAACCGCGCCGACCGCAAGAAGCTCACCGAGTTCCTCGAGGCCGCCGAGCCGCAGCTGCCGGTGCCCGACGCGAAGGCCTTCAGCGCCCTGTTGCGCCTCACGCTGGCCGGTCAGCTCAAGGAAAAGTCGCTCTTCGGCCAGAAGAACGCGCGGCGCACCGAGGCCTTCGCGCAGGCGTTCGCGCTGCTGTCCAACGACCCTCGCGCGGCCGGCCATGGTGCCGTCTGGTTCGAGCTCGACGGGCCCGACACCCTCGCCTCGCTGCAGCGCGGCCTCGACGTACTCGCAGGCTTCCTCACCTGGTGCGCGCGAGAACGACGCGACCCGCTCGACCCGGCGGCGCAGACCGACTTCCTCGACGCAACCGATTGAGATTCTTCGACCTCCTGGCCTGATGGGAGGCGACGCGACTTTCGCGCCCGAAGCGGGTTGGAGCTGACGTGCTGGCCGACGACGACGATGCACGGCTGCTGGTGGCGGTGGGGCGAGGCGACAAGGCCGCGTTCTCGACGCTGTTCGACCGGCACCAGGCAGGGGTGGTGCGCTTCTGCGGGCGCTTCGTGAACAACACGGCGCGCGCAGAGGAGCTGGCGCAGGACGTCTTCATCAAGCTGTACAAGTCGGCGGGGCGGTACTCGCCCGACGCGAAGTTCAAGACGTTCCTCTACCGGGTGGCCACCAACCACTGCCTCAACGAGCTGCGCCGCTTCGACGAGAAGCGCCAGCAGGAGGCGAAGGGCATGACGGGCGACGAGCAGGACACGGCGCTCGACGTCGAGGTGGCGCCCGACAGCCCCGAGCTGTCACTCGCGGGCAAGGAGCTCGAGGCGGCGGTGACGGCGGCGATGGCGCAGATGAGCGCGCGCGAGCGGGCGGCCTTCACCATGTGCCGCTTCGAGGGCATGGCGTACCGCGACATCGCGCAGGCGCTCGAGTCGACGGAGTCGGCGGTGAAGAGCCTCATTCACCGGGCGACGGTGACGGTGATGAAGCACGTCGAAGCGTGGCAGCAGGGCATGGGCCCTGCGAGGAGTCTGGCATGAGCAGCGAGAAGAACTGGCAGCGCGAGCTGACCGCCTACATCGATGGCGAGCTGTCCGACGCCGAGCGCGCCGAGGTCGAAGCGCAGCTCGCGGCCGACCCGAAGCTGAAGGCCCTCGAGGCGCGGCTGCGGCAGACGGTGGCGCTGGTGAAGACGTTGCCGGCGCCGGCGCCCTCGCGGCAGCTGAAGGCCCAGGTGTTGAGCCAGCTCGACGCCGACGCGGCGCCGCCGGGGTTCTTCTCGTGGCAGCGGGCGGTGCCGCTGTTCGCGGTGGCGGCCGCGGCGCTGCTCGTCTTCGTGGTGCGGGGCCGGCTGGGGGCGCAGGACGACGCGGTGCCGGCCTTCGTCGAGGAAGACCAGGTGCTCCTCGCGCAGAACATGGACGTGGTGGAAGACCTCGACCTCGCCGGGCTGGCCGCGCCCGAGGACCTCGAGGTCATCGAGCAGCTGAAGGAGCTGGAGGTGACGCGATGAAGCCGACGGTGCTCGTGGTGATGCTGCTCGCCGGAATGGCCGCTGCGCAGGCCCCCACCCAGGACGCGGTGGAGCGCTTCAACGCGCTGCCCGAGGCGAAGAAGCAGGAGCTGCGCGAGAAGCTCAAGGCGTTCAAGGCGCTCCCGCAGGAAGAGCGCGAGCGCATTCGCGCCAACTGGGAGCGCTTCCGGCAGCTGCCCCCCGACGAGCGGGCGCGGGTGCGGGAGAACTTCGAGTCGTTCCGCAAGCTGTCGCCCCAGGAGCGCGCCGAGCTTCGTGAACGGATGCGCGAGGTGCGCAAGCTCGACCCGGAGCAGCGCCGCGAGATGCGCGACCGGCTGCGCAACTGGCTGCGCGAGAACCCGGAGCGCCGCGAGCAGCTCCGCGAGAACCTGCAGCGCTGGCGCTCGCTGTCGGACGAGCAGAAGCAGGAGCTGCGGGAGCGCCTGCGGGAGCGCCGCCGCCCATGATTCGGCCCCTGGTGATGGCCTGGTGGCTCGCCATCGACGGCGGCACCTCGGCGACGATGGACGCCGCGGTGCCGACCGACCGCGCGCTGTCGGCCGAGGACCTCGAGGTGGTGAAGAACCTCGAGCTGCTCGAGAACCTGGACTCGACGGCAGACCTCGAGCTGCTGGAGGAGCTGAGCCTGTCGCGGTGAACGAACCAGCTGCGGTACGACCTCGACATGGCTTCCGCCGCCGCCGTTCCGGCTCTGACCTGGAAGGAATTCCTCGAGTTCGAGAAGCGCTCGGACCAGAAGCACGAGTACCTTCGCGGGGAAGTCTGGGCGATGGCTGGTGGCACGCCGGAGCATGGCCGGCTTGCTGCCAACGTCATCCGACTCCTTGGAAACGCACTGGAGGGCCGGCCGTGTGTCGTTTTCACGTCTGACGTTCGGGTACGGGTCAACGAGACCGACCGCGCGACCTACCCCGACACCTTCGTCGTCTGTGGCGCGATGAAGACGGACCCAGATGATCCAAACACGGTCGTCAACCCGGTCGTCATCGTCGAGGTCCTCTCGCCCGGCATCGAGGCGAGCGACCGCGGCGAGAAGTTCGCGCACTACCAGCGACTCGAGTCACTGAAGGACTACGTCCTCGTTTCCCAAGCGAGTCGGCGCATCGAGGTCTTCTCTCGTGGGGCCGGCGCGTCATGGGTGCTCACGCCATGGGGCCCGGGCCAGCGCGTGCCGCTCCCGTCACTCGGAATCGAGCTCGACCTCGACGCCGTGTACCTCAACCCGCTGGGCTGACGAGGCCAGCCTCGAGCGGTGCGTTCTCGGCCGAGCTCGTGCGTCGCCGAGACGTCGTGTCACGGGCTGGTGTCGGTCGAATCTGCTTGCCGGTCCAGGTCGATCTTCGCGACGGTCGCGCCTCCCCTCGTCGTACCCACGGAGAGCCCATGTCCCGCATCGCGAAAGCCGACGTCAACGCCGCCCTGCAGCGCGCCGCTGCCAACATCAACAAGGCCGGAGGCGCCGATGGCCGCACCAGCCGCGCCGAGATGAAGGAGGCGCTCAAGGGCCTCACCGGCACCGAAAAGAAACTCACCGACATCTTCTTCAAGTTCATCGACCACCGGGACTTCAAGGCGGGCGCGCAGGTGACGGCGAGGGACGTCAGCCGCGCGGTGACGTACGCGAAGGAGAAGCTGGTCGCGAAGTACGACCTCAACACCAACGGCCTCTCGGCGGCCGAGGTGAAGAAGATGAGCCTCACCGGGAAGCTCGCCGTCGACCTCGCCAAGGAGCTCAAGGCCGCCGCTGCCGCCGGCAAGGGCGCGCTCGAGGCCGGCACGTTCCGCGAGTTCCTCGACCAGGTGAAGGTGACGTCGGAGCGCACGCTCACCAGCGCCGATGCCTCGTCCATCAGCCCGGAGCTGACGAAGCAGATCATCGCCGCGTGCCACCAGTCGTCGTACACCGACGTGAAGACGCTCGCCGACGCCTTCGCGGCGGTCGACCAGGGCGAGTTCGTGGTGCGCGAGGGCACGGACAAGAAGACGGGCGCGAAGTACCTGTCCATCGACTACGGCGCGGGCGACAACACCTACGGCGCCATCTTCAAGGCCGGCACGACGAAGGTCGCGGTCGCGATTCAGGACGGCGACCTGTACACGAAGTGAGGCTGGTGGTCGGCGTCGCGAGGGGCGTCGGCGCGCGTGTCGACGCTCCACCTCGATGAGGAACGCGCATGACTCGGGAAGCGTTGCGCCTGGCCGTCGGGTTGGCCGTCTCCGTGAGCCTGGCGCTCGACCTGGGCTGCAGTGCCCCACCGGCCAGCATCGACGGGGGCACGCGACCGGACACCGCAGGAGGCGCTGGCGTCGCGGGCGGCACGGTCGCGGCAGGTGGAGCGGCGGGCGGCTCCAACAGTGCGGGCGGAGGCGCCACCGCGGGCGGTTCGGCGGGTGGCAGCGCGGGTGGTGGAACGCTCGATGCGGACCTGCGCAGCCATGAACCAGCTGGGTTCACCGTCATCTCCGACCAGCGGTGGACTTCACTCACGGGGGCCGATTGGTCGCTGCCGTACGGCACCAGCGACACCTCGATCATCAGCGACCCGACGGCTCCCGACGCGATGCTCGACACGCAGGTGCAGGTGCTGGACTACAGCGGCACCGCCGATGGGCTCGACCCCGAGATGTCCTACTTCGCGACGAACATGGCTCCGGGTCGCGCGGCGTACGTCGCCTTCTTCGTGAAGTTCGAGCCCGGGTTCGACTTCGGGTGCAGCGGCATCAAGTGGTGGCTCTGGTACGAGCGCGAGGTCATCAACTGGTTCGGGCTGAGCGACGCGAGCTGCGGGAGCCGGTTTCACACCCGACTCGGGCCGCAGGGGCGCGGGCGCCTCACGTACGTCGACCAGCAGGGCGAGCAGAAGTACGTGCCCGTTCTTCCGACGGCGCCCTTCTTCGAGAAGGACCGCTGGCACAAGGTGCAGGCGCTCATCGACTTCGAGGCCGACCGCCTCCGCATCTGGGTCGACGACGTTCCCCACACCGACAGCGACGTGACGCGCGCGCGCATCGGCGAGTTGACGACCGGCCGAACGGTGTCGCTCGACTACGCCGCCGGCGCACGCTTCACCGAGGCCAAGCAGGGTGCCACGTGGGGTGGTGGCAACGGCTACCCGGCTCCAGCAGGCAGCCGCGTGCGCATCTCGCGAACGTACATCTCGGGCCGCTGACGGCGTTCGCGCTGGAGGGAGAACGGGCGAGCTGATTCGTGGCTCGCGGTGGTTCCGCTTCCATGTCACGTTCGACGAATGCGTCGACTCGGGGTGCTGGTACTCGTCGTTTCAGCGTGTGAATCCGTACCGGTCCCGCCGGAGCCCGATGCTGGACCTCGGCCCGACGCGGGCCAGACGATGGACGCGGGCCAGACGATGGACGCGGGCCAGACGATGGACGCGGGCGTCACGATGGACGCGGGCGTCACGGCGGATGCTGGCGCTCGGAGTGATGGCGGCGCGGTCACCGATGCTGGAACTCCAGATGCCGGCCGAGGCTTCTGCTCGCTCGACGGCGGCCTCAGCGCTGGCCAGGTGACGACGTACATCTACGGGGGCAATGGCGCCTGCACCTTCTCGTCGGGCAACCGTCTCGTCGCGGCCGTCGCACCGTCGCTCGCCCCGAGCCAGTGCGGTGCTTGTCTTCGAATCTCGCCGGCCGACGGAGGCGGCTCGGGCGCGAGCGGCCCACCGCAGACGCCAGTCATCGTCACCATCGCAGACATCTGCCCCACCTGTGCTCAAAACCAGGTCGACCTCAGCACCGAGGCACTTCTTGCGCTGACGGGCGGCTCGTTCGCCGACGGACGCTGGAACGTGCTGCTCGAGCGCGTCGAGTGCCCCGGCGACGCCGGCAGCCCCTTCGTCGCCGTTCAGTCCTCCTCGAACCCTTTCTTCCTCTCAGTCGTCGTGGAACAGACTCGCCGGCCAGTCCAATCGGTCTCGGTGCGAACAGGCGCGCAGGCCCCGCAGCCGATGATCCGCCAGTCCTTCAACGCGTTCACGTTCTCTCCGACGTCGGCGCTGACGCCTCCGCTGACCTTCACCATCACCGACGACCGCGGCCTCACACAGACCGCGACCGTCACCGCCATCGCGCCGGGCAACACGCCCTTCACGCAATTCCCGACGAGCTGCCCCTGACACGCCGGTATCTCCCGGGCGGTGAACGTGTCATGCGGGGCCCATGAGCCCTCCTGGCACCGAGCGCCGCATCGCGCTGTTCATCGACTTCGAGAACCTCGTCACCAACACGGGCTTCACGCCCTCGAACTTCGACCTGCAGCCCTCGCTCGACCGGCTGCTCGAGCAGGGCAAGGTCATCTTCCGCCGCGCGTACTGCGACTGGTCCCGCTTCCACGAAGCGAAGGCCCACCTGCACCAGCTCGGCGTCGAGCTCGTCGAGGTGCCGCCGTCGACGCGCGCGGGAAAGAACGCCGCCGACATGCGGCTCGTCATCGACGCGCTCGAGCTCTGCTACGCGCGCGAGCACATCAACACCTACGTCATCGCGTCGGGTGACAGCGAC
>JALOQF010000630.1 GCA_025459425.1 Myxococcaceae bacterium
CGCTCGAAGCACGTCAGCGCCACCCGCTCGCCCGCGTCGAGCCAGGCCCGGAGCTTCGCCAGGGCGGGGCCCTGCTGCGGGAGCCAGTCCCGCTCGTACTCGGCGAAGAGCGCGTCGACGTCAGCGTGCGTTCTTCCGCTTCTCGGAGGCGATGCCGAGCTCGGGGAGGTGCTCGTAGCGGATGCCGACGGCGGCGCAGCCCTGGGCCAGCGTGCTCTTCGAGAAGCCCTTCTTACGGCTGATGGGGTTCCGGCGAACGTCGGCGAGTAGCGTCACGCCCGCCTCGCGCAGGAGCGCGAGGTACTCGTCCTGCGTGCGACCCTCGTAGCCGATGGTGAAGAGCGCGCCGACCGTCATCGGTCCTGCGTAGCGCACGGCAGCAGCTTCTCCCACGCCGCCCGCTGCTCAGCCCACGTCCCTGCGTGGGCCACCGCGCGGAGCGTCCGCTCGGCCATCGGCTCGGCGCCGTCGACGGCCTCGAGGACCAGCACCTGCTCCTGGAGGTCGGCGGCCAGCATGAGCAGGTCGAAGAGCTGCGTGACCCGGGCGCGCGTGAGCCCCAGCTTGCGCGCCAGGGCGGCCTGGTCGGCCACGAGCCCGCGCTCGATGGCGGCCTGGAGGTGGTGCGCGAGGGCGAGCTGCCGGGCGACCTTGGCGGGGCGTCGCACGGGCTCGGGCTTGTCGGGCGGCGGCGTCGGGGTGAGCTCCACGCTGCGGCTCCGGCGCCAGAAGATCGGCTCCTCGATCACCCGGTAGTCGCTCGGCGTGTTCTTCCTCGCGCCCTCGTCGCTGGTCTGCCGGTCGCTCACGCTGCCTCCTTCGTGCCCGAGGCAGCGCCGAAGTCGATCAGCTCGACCCGGCACGTGCCCTTGTCCTCGTCGACCACCACCTTGTCGATGAGCGCGCGCAGGAAGCGCCCCTGGTTGTCGGGCGACATGTTCACCCAGACCTTGGCGAAGTCGCGGAGCGCGGCGACGAACCAGGCGTGGTCCTTCCTGGCGATCTCCAGCTCGGCGGCGTCGCGCTCGAGGTCGCGAAGCTGCTGCTCGCTCGCGGCGAGACGATCCGCCTCGACGCCGAGCTTCTGCTCGATGAGCTCGCGGGCGCGACCGTCGAGGCGCACCAACTCCTCGGTGAGCCTCGAGGCGGTCGCCGAAGACTCGGCGATCTTCGTCGCCAGCTCCGCGCGCAGCTTGCCGAAGTCCTCGCCCTTGCCGGCGGTGAGCGTCTCGAGGTGCTTCGCGACGCGCTCGGCCAGCGAGCCGTCGGCGGTCGCGTTCGAGATGCGGGCGACGACGAACTCCTCGAGCGCGGCGGCGGGCAGCGGCCTTCCGGCGCACTGGTCCTTGCCGTACTTCTCGCGCCGCGAACACCGGTAGTACCTGTGCGTCTTCCCGGTGGAGGGCTTCGTCGTCGAGCCCGGGCACATCATCTCGCCGCAGAGCGCGCAGCGCACGAGGCTGCGCAGGACGTAGTCGGGGTTCGTGCCGGTCCACCGCACCACGCGGCTCGTGCCCGCGAGGATGGCCTGGGCGGCGCGGTAGGTGGACTCCTCGATCAGCGGCGGGTGCTCGCCGGGGTGCAGCTCGTCGCCGTACATCATGAAGCCCGCGTAGATCGGGCTCTTGAGGATGCGGCCGATGCCCTCCTTCGACCACGCGAGCTTCTTGGTGACCTTGGAGCCGCGCGGCAGGAGCATCCGCTCGTTCAGCAGGTGCGCCACCTTCGCCTGCTGGCGGTGCATCAGGAACAGGTCGAAGGCCTCGCGGACGACGCGCGCCTCGAGCTCGTTGACGAGGAGCTTCTTGTCCTTCACCGAGTAGCCGTAGGGCACCGGGCCGCCCGTCCACTTCCCCTTGCGACGGGCGCCGGCGATCTTGTCGCGGGTGCGCTCGCTGATCATCTCCCGTTCGAACTCAGCGAACGACATCAACATGTTCATCGTCAGCCGACCCATCGCGTCGGCCGTCGAGAAGTTCTGCGTCACCGAGACGAACGAGGCGCCCGCCGCTCCGAGGCGCTCCATCACCTTCACGAAGTCGAGGAGCGAGCGCGAGAGGCGGTCGACCTTGTAGACGACGATGACGTCGACCTTGCCCGCCTCGACGTCGGCCATCAGGCGCGTGAACGCGGGGCGGTCGATGTTCGCGCCCGTGAAGCCGCCGTCGTCGTAGCGCTCGTCGACGAGCTTCCAACCCGGCTGGCGCTGGATGTACGCGAGGCAGGACTCGCGCTGGGAGTCGAGGGAGTTGAACTCCTGCTCGAGCCCCATCGTCGTCGACTTGCGCGTGTAGATGGCGACGCGCCTCGTCTCGGGCTCGACGCTGCTCCTGGTGGGGCGCCGGCTCATCGCTCCTCCGGCGCGGTCGCGACGGGCACGGGCTCGGCGGGCTTCGCCTCTCGCTTCTCGGCGAGGGCGACGAGCCGCTCGAGGTTCTGGTTCAAGCGCGCCAGCTCGCGCACGAGCGACGGCATCGTCGCTTCGTAGAACGTCTGGCCCATGCGGGTGCGGAAGAAGTCGCTGCTCATGCCGCGCTCTCCTCACTTGCGCTGTCGCCGCGCTTCTTGAGCCCGAAGAAGAGGAAGCCGTTCCAGCGCGAGCCAGCGATCTGGTTCGCGATGGCCGAGAGCGTCTTGTACTTGCGCCCCTCGTACTCGAAGCCCTCGACGCA
>JALOQF010000033.1 GCA_025459425.1 Myxococcaceae bacterium
TTCGACTTCGAGACGAGGGCCTGCGCGAACGGTTGCGACGCTGGGGCCTGTCAGGGCGACCCTTGCGCTGGCGTGACGTGCCCCGCCCGGGCGTGCTTCGAGTCGGGCGTCTGCGTGAACGGTGTCTGCCAGTACCAGGCTGACATCGGAGCGGCCTGCAACGACGCCGACGCCTGCACCGAGAACGACTCGTGTGGCGCAACGGGCGCGTGCATCGGTACCGCCCGCCCCTGCAACACCCCTCCAGCGCCCTTGTGTCTGGACACCGCGAGCCAACGAACGTGGGCCGCGGTCGGGCGCTGCCTCACCTCTGGCTCCTGCGAGTACATCCCGACGGACATCACCTGTGCGCTGGGCTGCGACTCGGCCACCGGCCGGTGCCGCTCGAGCTGTCCCTCGGGCCAGCACCAGTGCGGCACCGTCTGCGTGCCCGACACGAGCGTCGCGAGCTGCGGCCAGTCGTGCATGCCCTGCCCCACGCCGCCCCAGGGTCTCGCGACCTGCGTCTCGGGCCAGTGCGGCTTCACCTGCACGCCGCCTGCGGTGGTGTCGGGCTCGTCGTGCACCACCTGGTCCGAGAAGGCGCTGCTGAAGGCATCGAACGCAGGCGCCGGAGACCAGTTCGGCTGGTTCACCGCCATCTCGGCCGACGGCAACGTCATCGTCGTGGCGGCCGACAAGGAAGACTCGTCGGCGCAGGGCCTCAATGGCCCCCAGACGAACGACGCGGCGACGGACTCGGGCGCGGCGTACGTGTTTCGCCGCTCCGGTGGCGTGTGGACCCAGGAGGCGTACCTCAAGTCGCCCATCTCGCAGGCGGGTGACCGCCTGAGCGGCGTCGCCATCTCGGCCGACGGCACGGCCATCGTCATCAGCACGTGGGGCGAGAGCTCGAGCACCACGGGCGTCAACCCCGCCTCGAACGAGCTGGCCCCCGACTCGGGAGCAGCCTTCCTCTATCGCCGCGTCGGTGGCGCCTGGCAGTACGAAGCCTGGTTCAAGGCGTCGAACACCCAGGCCGACGACCGCTTCGCGACGGGCCTCGCCATCAACGGCGACGGCACCGTGCTGGCGCTGGGCGCGCGCAACGAAGACTCGGCGGCGGTCGGCATCGGCGGCAGTCAGAGCAGCAACGCTGCGCCCGAGTCCGGCGCCGTCTATGTCTTTCGCAAGGCGGGCGCGACGTGGGCCCAGGAGGCCTACGTGAAGGCCTCGAACACCGGCGCTGGTGACCAGTTCGGCCTGCGCGTCGACCTGTCAGACGACGGCTCGGTGCTCGCGGTGGGCGCGTGGGCCGAGGACTCGAGTGGCGTCGGCGTCAACGGCTTGCAGACAAATGACGCGATGAGCGACTCCGGCGCCGTCTACGTGTACCGCCGCACGGGGAGCGTCTGGGCACAGGAGGCCTACCTCAAGGCGTCCAACACGAACGCCGGTGACTGGTTCGGAATGGCCATCGCGCTGTCCGCCGATGGTCGCGCCCTCGCCGTCGGGGCACGCAACGAAGCCTCGGGCGCGCGCGGCGTCGGTGCGAACCAGCTCGACAACAGCGCTCCGGGTGCGGGCGCTGTCTACCTCTTCCGCTTCGTCGCCACGTGGACCCAGGAGGCCTACGTCAAGGCGCCCAACGCCGACGCCGGCGACTACTTCGGGTGGACCGTGGGGCTCGGCGCGGCGGGTGACGTGCTGGCCGTTGGGGCGTACCGCGAGTCGTCGGCCAGCCGCGTCGTCAATGGCGACCTTTCGAGCAACGCGGCGTCGATGGCCGGCGCGGCTTACGTGTATCGGCGCACCGGCACGAGCTGGAGCTTCGACAGCTTCCTCAAGGCGAGCAACGGCGACCCATCAGACCTCTTCGGGTGGAACCTCTCGCTCTCGGACGACGGGCAGACGCTCGCTGTCGGCGCCATCGACGAAGACTCGACGACGGCCACCAACCCGGCCGGCAACGGGAACCCCACCTCGGGCGCCGTGTACGTGTACTGAACGGCGCGCTCACCGTTCCGTGGAGACCGGCGTCGCCGAGGAGATCGTCTGCAGCCAGACGTGAAGGTGGCACGAGCGCTCGGCGAGCCTTCGAATCAGATGAGGGGTTCGCGGCGCATCACAGCTCGACGGCCTCGCCGGGTTTCAGCCAGCGGGCCAGGGCCTGGCTTCCACAGCGCTCGAGCTCTCGCTGGAGCGCCTCCGGCTCACTGCGAATCGACAACAACGACGGCAGGACCCCCTTCGTCACGTGCGGGTGGAGCCCCGTGGGAGCGACGACGCGCGCGCCCGCAGCCACCGCCATGCGG
This sequence comes from Myxococcaceae bacterium, assembly GCA_025459425.1. Classification (GTDB taxonomy): domain Bacteria; phylum Myxococcota; class Myxococcia; order Myxococcales; family Myxococcaceae; genus Xiheimicrobium. Next base: position 2,295 of record JALOQF010000033.1, read on the forward strand.
GCTGCCCGCCGCGCGTCCATCGACAACTGCACCCCGAAGAGGCGCACACTCTCGGCAGTGCTGACGAGCAGATCGACCTGGCCCACCTGCCCGAGGCGCCGCTCGGTCGTCACGTGAGCCTCGAGGTAGGCCCGCTTGCCCGCCTCTTCGAAGACCAGGCCCAGCGCGCTCGTCGAGAAGGGAAACCCGGGCGAGACGAACGTGAGAGACGCCCCCGGCCCCAGCGGGACCGCCTGCCTCAACGTGGCGACCTGCGCGCGCGCGAAGCCGAGGCCTGCGAGGCGTCGGCACCCGGCGGCCGTCGACCAGACCGGGAGCGTCTTCGGCACCAGCGCGAGGCTGGGTGGGTGGAGATGGTCTCCGAAGTGCGTGGTGAGAATCAGCAGGTCGGCCTGGCGCTCGGCCTCTGGCGGAGCGAAGGCCCTGCGCCGCGTCGCCAGCCCGAAGGCGTACGTCATCTCGGTGGTGAGCCACGGGTCGACGAGCACACGCAGCCCACCGACGTCGACCCGCCATGACTGGTAATCGTCGAGCCTGACGACCCGCATGCCTGCTCCTCCTCGACTGAGCCCGCGACTCAGCGCCCCGTGAAGACTGGCGCGCGACGGGCCGCCGCCGCGGCGAGCCCTTCTGCCATGTCGGCGCTCGCGTAGCTGATGGACTGCTGACGGGCCTCCTCCTCGAGGCAGCGGTCGAGCGCGGCGCGGTCGGGCCCGAGAGACCGCTTCAAGGCGCGCACGGCGAGCGGGGCCTGGGCGGCGAGGCTGCGCGCGAGCTCGAGACCGCGCGCGAGCGCTTCTCCCGCTGGAGTGACGTGCGACGTGAAGCCGAAGGCCTGCGCGGCGCGCCCGTCGAAGCGCTCTCCGCCGAGGAGCAGCCGCGCCGCCGTCTGCGGGCTCGTGCGGAACGGGACGAGGTACGTCGCGCCCATGCCGGGGTGGAGACCGAGCTGCACGAAGTTGAGCGCGAGCTTCGCGGTGTCCTCGACGACGAGCTGGTCGCACGCGAGCGAGAGACAGAACCCAGCGCCGATGGCCGCGCCCTCGACGACGGCGACGGTGGGCACTTCGAGGTCGAGCACCGACAGGTAGCGCGCGTAGAACGAACGCATGAAGGCGCGCGACTCGTCCGGAGTGACGCTGCGCAGCCGCTCGAGCATCGCGAGGTCTCCGCCGCCCGAGAAGGTACCGCCGGCGCCGTGGAGGACGACCGCGCGCACGACCGGGTTCTGCTTCAGCTCGGCGACGCGCGCCTGCAGCGCATCGCCCAGCTCGGGCGTCATGGCGTTCTTGCGACCGGGTTCATCGAGGGTGAGCCGCGCGACGGCGCCTTCGAGGGTGAGGTGAACGGGCATGCACCGGCGTGTAGCCGATTGCCCAACGCGTCGCCCTTACTGACAGTACCGACAGAACGTGTCGCACTTGTTGGTGGTGCACGAGCTGTCGCTCGGCGAGCAGCAGCTCGAGCCATTGCGCGGCCCCTCGGTGCACTCGCAGGCGCCGTTGACGCACTGGTGCTTCTGATTGCACGTCTGTGAGGAACTGGTGGTCGACGTCGAGCTCTCGGGAACGCCACAGGCCATCAGAGAGGCGGCGACCGCGGAGGCGAGGAGGGAGAGGCGAAGCATGGTGGGGCCTTTCGGTCCTTACGAGGAATGACGCGGCAACACCGTCTCACGAAACACCAACCGACTCCCGGTGAAACGCACGACCCGACCTCGGGTTGGCGCGCCGCCACCCGTCGGGCATCGAGACCGCGCTCCAGCTCATGACGGCGAGCATCGCCAACGCGGCTGGAGTTGAAGAGCGCGACACGAGGCCGAGACCGAGTCGTTCTCGATCTCAGCCTGACGCCACCTGCTCGAGTGTCGCCTCCTCGGTCCCGGCTGGGCGCTCCACCTCGACCGACGCGCCCTCGACCTGCCCCAGCAGGGCCTGCGCGATGGGGCTGTCGACCGACACCAGCCCCTTGCGGAAGTCAGCCTCGTCCGGCCCGACCAGCCGCAGCGACTGCGTCTTCCCGCTCGCCCAGCGCAGCAGCACGCGGCTGCCGAAGCGCACCACGCCGTCCGACTTCGCCTCGGGGTGCACCACGCGCACGCTGTCGAGCGTGGCCACCACCTGCCCCAGCCGCGCCTCGAGCTGCCGCTTCGCCACCTCACGCTCGGGCTCGGCGAGGTGCTCCAGCCGTTCCCGCGCGGAGCCCTCGAGGTGCGCACGCTCTGACTGCAGCGCCTTGTAGCCCTCGGGCGTGATGGGCCGCTCCTGGCCTCTCGCCACACGCGCCACCGGCCGCGCCGTCACCGACGTGTCTTCCGTCTCTTCGCTGGTGAAGGCCTTCGACACGGGCGCGGACGAATACCATCGTTGACGCCCGGCCGCGCCCCGCCGATGAAGCGCGCCACGATGACGACGAACTGGGACGCGGTGACGGCGCACGTGGAGCACCGGGTGACGTTCTCGGAGACCGATGGCCTCGGCTACGTGCACCACGGCAACGTCGCGCACTGGTTCGAGCGCGGCCGCGAGGCCTTCTTCCGCCGCTTCAACGAGCCCGCCGTCGACCTCGTGCGCAAGGGCCACTGGCTCGCCATGCGGCAGCTCAACGTGCGCTACGACAGCTTCATCGGCTACGAGGACCAGCTGTCGATTCGCGTCGCGCTCACGAAGCTCGGCCGCGTCGCCCTCGACTTCCACTACCGCGTCGACAACCTCACCACCGGCAAGCTGGCCATTCGGGGCCACACGAACCTCGTCGCCGTCGAGCCGCGCCCGAACGAGCCGCCAGCGCTGGGCCGCATCACCTTTCCGCGCGCGCCCTTCGAGCCGCTCAAGGTGGGCGCCGACGAGTTCTTCGGAGCGCCCCAGGGCGCCTGGAAGCCACCACGCTGGGAATCCGAGGAGGGCTGAGCGCCCCGCGTCGAGATGACGGGCTGTTGGCGCGCGCGTCGTCCGGCACACGCCCTGCTGTGGGACCTCCCACGCATGGTGGCTCGCCGTGGATTTCTGATGGTGCTGGGGCTCGTCGCGTGTGGCGGCGAGACGCTCCCGGTGCGCGGCACGGCCAACGGCGAGACGACCTTCACGGCGGCCTGCACCTCGGACTCGACCTGCCCCGCTGGCATGGTGTGCGAAGGCTGCAACGGGCCGCACGACGCGGTGTGCGTGCCCGGCTGCCGGGAGGACGCGCAGTGCCCGCCGCGGCACGTCTGCCGCGCCGGAGTCACCTGCCTCACCTGCCCCTGCGCACCCGGCTGGTGCGAGCTCGACCCCTGCCGCGACGTCGACGGCGACGGCTACGCCTTCACGAAGGAGCCCGGGGTCACCTGCCCCGGCAAGCGCACGGGCGACTGCAACGACGGCAACCGTTCGCAACACCCCGGCGCCACCGAGCGCTGCGCCAATGGCATCGATGACGACTGTGATGGGCTGACCGACCGGAACGACCCGTCCTGCGTGCAGTGCACGGCCGAGAGCCAGCCGTGCAACGACGCCGCCGAGTGCCTGGAGCAAAGCCCGCTGGGCACCGGGACCTGCCGCAGCGGCTGCTGCCAGGCGTGCCCCGTCGTGGCGCAGCCCGCCTGTCGCGCCGGGGAGCGTTCCGTCGGCGGAGGGCTCGACCCGGTCACGGCCTGTCGGCTCGCGCGGGTCTGCATCACTTCGGCCTGCGCCAGCGAGCGGTGGGACCCGCAATGCGGGCGAGACTTCGCCACCTACCGAACCCCCTGCGAGCTCCGCGAAGCCGGTGTCGCGCTGTTGCATCGAGGCGCGTGTGTGCCGAATGAGGGCCGCCCCTGCGCGGTGACGGCCTGCCCCGAGGGCCTGTTCTGTCGGGTCGACGACATCGCGGGGCCGCGCTGCACCCAGCCGGGCGCGTGCGTGGTGGACGCCGACTGTCCCGCGGGGCTCAACGGGCCCTCGTGCGTCGACGGAGGCTCCGGGTGGCGCTGTGACGCGAGCCAGTGCGTTTCCGTTTGTCGCTGAGGCCCATCGCGACCTTTCGGGCTCAGCCGCGCGCAGTCGCCGGCGCAAGCGCCATCTCGGACCGCTTCGGGTTCTCCTGCGATGGCGCCAGGCGTCCTGGCCGACGGTCTCTCCGTCATCGAAGCACCCCGGCCCCTGCTGACCAGCCCCGCGGACGCGCCGAGCGGGAGCGGCGAGAAGCGCTGCAACGGCTCCCCGGAGCCGACGAACTCGACCTCGGGCAGCGCGAGGTCAGGCCGGTGGTCGCCACGAAGTACGCCCTTGAGCGACCTCAGATTCTATCGCACCAGACCGCGTGCCCTGCTCTGTCGAGAACTCGAGGCCGTCGTCGCTACCGCTCAGGCCGCGAGGCGCTCGTCGAGCCAGCGGGTGACCTGCGGGACGAAGGCCGGCAAGGCCTTGGCCCTGAAGTGGCCCATGTGCCCGAGCTCGTCGACGCCGAGCGCCGTGGGCCGGTGCACCTCGAGCGTCACCGGGGCCGCGAGGTACTGCGAGAGGAAGACGCGCATCGACCTCGGCGGCGCCCACAGGTCGTCCTCGGCCGTGACGCCATGCACCGGCACCCGCACGCGCGCGAACTTCGTCTCGGCGTCCATCGTCGGGTCGTCGAAGAAGTAGCGCGGCATGTGGCTCCAGCGCTTCCAGTCGCGGTACACGCCCAGCGGCAGGTCCTCGCCGCCCCACACCTTGCCCGGCAGGAATCCTGAAACGCTCGTCGTCACCGGCCCCAACACCTTCCACATCGTCTCGACCTTGAGGCGCTCGGCCGCCGGCATGTAGCCCGACCACGCCGCGCCGGTGGCCACCGTGTAGAGGCCGACGGTGTCGTTGGGGCGCGAGAGCTGACCGAACGCGTGGCCGCCGAAGCTGTGGCCCACCACGGCCGTCGGCCCGCGCGCCAACATGAACTCGACCGCGGCGTCGGCGTCGAGCTCGGCCCAGTGACGGAAGCCACACTCGAACCCCCGCAGGGTGGCCGGCCGCGAGCCGCCGATGCCGCGCAAATCGAAGGTGAGCACCTCGAAGCCCGACGTGGCGAGCGCCTGCGCGAAGCGACGGTAGAACCGCTGGGCCACGCCGGTCGCGCCAATCACCACCACACCACCGCGCCGCTCGCCGACCGGCACATGGAGCGTCGCGGCCAGCCGCTGGTCATCACGCGTCGTCAATTCGAGGCCGTTCATGCGCTTGTGTCTCCAGTGGAGACATTAAGGTATCACGCGAGGCAGCGCCACCACTCCGACACAGCAGGTCGACGCGCCACGCCCCCTCGAACGGCGGACTCGACGCACGCCCGCCATAATCCTGAGCAAAGTCAGCCCCTTGGGCCCTCTTGCGCAAGGTCGCGTTCTTCCCTACATGCACCGACAACGCGGTCACACCTCGGGAGGAGCGTTCACATGCGGTCACTCATCGGAGCCCTGTCGCTGACGCTGGCAGCGTGTGGAACCGGAGCCGTCGTCATCGACGACGAGGGCGGCGACGAGCTGCTCGAGGTGGCTGAGGGGCCGCTGCTGGGCGCCAACGGCAAGGACGCGAGCGACCGGAGCTGCAACGTGGTGCTTCGCTCGCTGGCGCGCGTGCCGAACGGCCCGGGCTTCACGACCCGCTGCACGGCGACGGGTGGCTGCCAGGTGGTGTGGGCCGGCGTGCTGGACGTGTCGGAGCAGGCCGTGGCCGAAGGCGCGCGACCCGGCGTGCTGTGGAAGAACCAGGACGCGCGCAGCTGGTCGTCGCTCACCGCGCGGCGCGTGACGGGGGCTCCTCAGGGGTTCGTGCGCTTCAGCTTCCGCCTCGACCGGAACACCATGAGCGATGGCATGTCGGCGACGGCGCTGTCTCGCGCGCGCATCGACGTGGCGCCATTCATCCGCATGCCCACGGGCGCTCGGCTGTTCGACAAGCAGCGCGGCCAGGGCGACTTCGACAACTACGCGCTCTCGCAGGCGGGCGGCTGGGCGGTCGTCGACGACGCGGGCGTGTGCGGGCCTCCGGCGCCTCCGGCGAGCCTCGACTTCTCCGCGGGCTTCCAGCTCTCGCAGCGCGGCGCGCTGGTGGCCGGCGGGCGTGGCGTCATCACGTATTCGCTCGAGCGCCTCACCACCTGCCGCGGCACGCACAACGGCCACCCCGCGTGGGACGTGACGGCCTTCGTGCGCTTCTCGCCCGGCGGCGAAGTGGTGAGCGGCTCGGTGCGCGGCTTCAACGCGCCGGGCGGAACGCCGTCGAACTCGAGCGCGGTGTCGGTGCCCTTCACCTTCCAGGTGCCGTCGACGGCGCGCACGGCCGAGGTGTGGTTCAAGAACGCCACCGGCGCGGGCTCGACGTGTGAGGCGTGGGACTCGAACCTGGGCGCCAACTACCGCTTCGACGTCGAGGCGAAGGCCTTCGCGCCGGTGCAGTGGGTCGGCCGGCCCGGCGCTTCCACCAACCGTGCGTGCAGCCGCAGCGAGGGCGCGCCCGACGTGCTGACGCTGGACAGCTACCTGCAGCAGCGCGCGTGCGTCTGGTACGAGGCCGACGCGTACGTGCCGGGCCTCACCGACGGCGTCGGAGGCCTCAAGGCGCACGCCGTCTTCGCCGAGGCCGTGCTGGTGCTCGACGGCGTCGCGCAGCCCTCGCAGTCGCTCTCGTTCATCGGCCGCGTCGGCAACGACTACCGGTACCGGTTCGAGCTGCCGAAGTCGGGGCTGTACTACGGCCCGAAGTGGACGGAGCTCGCCTTCACCTTGCGCTTCTCGACCGACGGCCGCACCTGGGTCTCGGACACCACGCGGCGCGTGCGGCGTGACGCGTCGTTCTGCAACCCGGCCTGGGGTGCTTGCGCGCTCTGAACCCAGCTCGAGTTGAACGCAGTCACTCCATGACCAGAGAAGAGGTCATGCGCACGGTGGCCGCGGCAGAGGCGAAGGCGAAGCTGTTGGCGCTTCTCGACCAGGTCGAGAAGACGGGCGTCGAGGTCGTCATCACCAAACGTGGGCACGCCTCGCGCCGCTCAAGCGGGCCCGAAAGCGCGTCGTCGCTCGATCGCCGCGCACTTCCATGGCGACCCTGCCGATCAGCTCATCGCCGCCACGGCCATCGAACTCGACGTGCCTCTCCTGACCGCCGACGAGCGCTTTCGTGCACTTCCTGCACTTCGCACGGTTTGGTAGCCCGTCTGGCGTCGTCGCGTCCGACGGGGCGCTGATTGGGCGCTCAGCGACGGTCGCGGCGAGTGAATCAAGCGGCGCCGGGCGTTGAACCACCGTCGCCGGGGCGCGAGTCCGCGCCGTCGGCAGCGGCCTCTGATTCGTTTCGAGGGACCAGCGACTCACGCCCAGCGTCTCCAGCTTCGGGACCCTGCGCTGATGGGGCGGCTGACATGACTCCGTCGAGCCTCGGCGGTGACGCCCTCAGGGAGTCCACCGGCGTGCTGCTCGCGACCACGGCGTCGGTCCGCGCGAACGCCAGGAAGACATCCTCGAGCGAGAGCCGCTCGTCGACGACCCCCTCGGGCCACACCGCCGCGGCCCAGGCTTCAGGCGCCGCACGCCAGACGTCTCCACGAACACGCTCGAAGCCGGGCGGCGGCTCGAAGGCCAGCGGCGTCACGACCCGGCGCACCGACTCGAGCAGCCACGGCACCTCGCCCTCGATGCGCATCTTCCCCGCCTGGATGATGCCCACCCGATGCGCGACGAGCTGCACCTCGTCGACGAGGTGCGACGAGAGGAAGGCCGTGCAGCCGCGCTCCTTCACGATGGCCGAGACGAGGTCGTTGAACTCGCGCCGCGCCACCGGGTCGAGGCCGGTCGTCGGCTCGTCGAGCAGCAACAGGTCGGGCCTCGGCGCGAGCGCGAGGGCCAGGCCCAGCTTCGTGCGCGTGCCGCCCGACAGCTCCATCGACTTCTTCTGGAGCGGCACGTCGAGCACCTTCGCCAGGCGCTCGAACTCGGGCTGGTCCCACGTCGGGTAGAACCCCGCGACGAAGCGCCCGAGCTCGTGCCCCGTCATCCACGGGTAGAAGTGCTGCTCCTGCGAGACCGAGCCGATGCGGCGCTTGAGCTCGACGGGCACCTGCTTGAGCACCTGGCCCAACACCTCGACGGTGCCGGCGTCGGCGCGCAGCACGCCCGTGAGAATGCGCAGCGTCGTCGTCTTCCCTGCCCCATTGCGGCCGAGGAACCCGTACACCTCGCCGCGGCGCACCGAGAGCGTCAGTCCATCGAGCGCCACGGCCTTGCCGAAGCGGCGGCGAACGTCGGTGAGGGCGAGCGCGTTCGTCATGGCGCGGCGTCGAGCCCCAGCCCGTCGATGACCGCGATGGGGCCGTCGCAGGTCTGCTCGTGACAGGCGCGGCAGGCAGCGACGACGCCGGTGTAGGCCGCTCGACTCGAGGGCTTCGCGTCGAGCGCGCGCACCGCCTCGAGGTACGTCTGCGCCATCGCGTCGTAGGCCTCGTTGCGGTCGCTCAGCGCCGTGGGCCAGGCGCAGCGCAGCTTCCGGTGGCTCGCCCACAGCGGGAGCGCGCTGCCTCCGTCGACGATCGCCGCGCGCGCCGTCTTCAGGTCGTCCGCCATGCGGCGCATGTGCGTAGCGAGCTCGCTGGCGCCGTTGGGGTTCCGCTCCGAGGGAATCAAGTGCCCGGGGCTGCCAGGCACGCCAGGGACGAGCGGCGTGGCGAGCGTGCAGTCATCGACGAGCGCCGCGGTCGTGACGCCCGCGTCGGCAGGCGTGACGGAGGGCTTCGGGCAGCCGCACATCAGGAGACCAAGGACGAGCGCAGGGCGACGCATGGACGACGCGATTCGTACCCCGACTCGTCTTCAGCGTCCCGCCTCGCGTAGCCTCTGCAGCTCATGCCCGACGCGCTGAAGATCTTCCTGTTCTCCCTGATCGCTGCGTTCGCCGGCGCGGCCTTCACCTCGAAGTTCGGCATGTGGCTCGTGGAGCGCTTCTTCCCGCGCGAGCCGATGGCGGTGGCCGCCGTGCTGCTCGCGTCGGGGCTCGTCGCCATCGCGTCGGCGGTGACGACGGGCGTCGTGCTGGGGAAGAAGCGCGCCTGAGCACGAAGCGGCTCGGTCGCTCGATCCATTTTTCAGGCTCCCAGGCCGAGCGACACACTTTGGGTCGGGTGGGCCGTCTCCGACCTACCGCCCCTCACCGCTTCTCCCCGCGCACCCGCGCCGCCTCGGCTTCGACCTCGGGCCCCGGCGGCCAGAGCGGCTCCGAGGCGGGACCGCGCCGATACTCGACACCGAAGCGATGGCCACGCGCACACTCGTAGTCATCGCTCTCGACGCCCTCGCGCTCACGCTGCGCGCGCGTCACCAACCCCTCGTCGAACAGGCACACGTCACACGGCACCACCGCTGCGTTCGGTCCTCCGGCCATGGGCGCACGATGCCACGAAGGCTGGGCGCCGCGAGCCACTTCCACCGACGACGCAGTGCACGCCCCGACCACCAGCTCGCCAGGGCCACGGCCGCCTGGGGGCCGTCGTGTCGTCGCACTGGAGCAGCACCGCGTGTCGGGTGATGCAGTCCTTCGCTCAGTCTGCCGTCGAGTTCCCGGGTCCGCCAACGACGTGCGGTCCATCGCGGGGCGCATGCCCTGCCACTGGCACCTCCGCGTCGTCCGCGTCATGAGGACACCGCCTGGCACCACCCGCGGCGCCCGAATGGGCGTACTCGCCTCGACGGGTCCATACCGCTCTGCGCGCGTCAGACGGCCTTCACCGCCGCGCGCGAGATGGCCTCGCGCCAGGCGCCCACGATGTGCCGGCAGATGTCGTCGACGCCCACCTGCTTCGTCACCTGCGCGAACACCGTCGGCCCATCGCCGCGCATCTTCTTCGCGTCGCGCGCCATCACCTCGAGGTTCGCGCCCACCAGCGGCGCGAGGTCGGTCTTGTTGATGACGAGCAGGTCGGACTGCGTGATGCCGGGGCCGCCCTTGCGGGGCACCTTGTCTCCGCCGGCCACGTCGATGACGTAGATGGTGTAGTCGACGAGCTCGCGGCTGTACTGCGCGGCCAGGTTGTCGCCGCCCGACTCGACCAGCAACAGCTCGGGCTTCACCTCGCGCATGAGCGCCTCGAGGGCGAGCAGGTTGGGCGTGATGTCTTCCCGAATCGCCGCGTGCGGACAGCCGCCGGTCTCGACCGCCCGAATGCGCTCCTTCGGCAGCGCCTCGTTGCGCATGAGGAACTCGGCGTCCTCCTTCGTGAAGATGTCGTTGGTGACGGCGCCGAGGGAGACGTGGTCTCGCAGCGCCCGGCACAAGGCCAGCATCAACGCCGTCTTGCCGCTGCCCACCGGACCGCCGACACCGACGGTGAAGGCGCGCTTCGTGTAGTCGCGGTCGAGCGGCGCGTCGCGCTCGTGGAAGAGCCCCGGGTGCAGCCAGTGCTCGTGCGTGTGGCCGTGCTCGCCGTCGTGCGAGTGGGGGCCGAGTCCATCGTGGTCATGAACGTGCGCCATGGGTCGTTCTCCTCGAGTCAGGGTGGCTGAACCAGTGACATGCCTGCGAACTGCGGCGGGGCCCGAAACCCGTCGGAAGCACCGAGCTGCTTCTCCAGCGCGCCTCTCCAAACGACCGAACGCGCAACGGGTCGACCAGGCGAAGCCCGTCGTTGCGGAGCGCCTGCTGACGACCGCTCGCATGGCTCGGCGCCTTGAACTGGAGTCCCGCCTTTGGCTCGCGACGCTGAGCAACCGGCCGTCGGCCTCGCGCGGTCGTCGAGCACCAACACGGAACCGAGAAGAACCTGGAACGTCATCGAGCGCCTGAAACACCGCATGCGGTCCGAGCCCCTTCAAGACTGGAACAGCCGGGAATAGAGCCGGTCATGCGCGCCTTGCGCGAGGTCGAGCAGCGGCGACGTCGACACGGCGTCACCCATCGAGCGACCGCGCGAGGCCTCGAGCGCCCCGGTCATCACCGGATGCAAGTCGAGCAGCACGCGCTGCGCCCGCAGCGGCCCCGTCACCCCGAGGCGGACCGCCGCCGACAGCGCCGACCGCACCGCGCCGAAGAGGAACAAGCGCCGCACGTCCTCGAGAGAGAAGCCCGCGAGCGCGAGGGACGCTCCCATCGCCACCGCCACGTGTCCGAAGGGCAACGCGGTGCGCAGCGCGGACACGTCGGGCAACCCCAGCATCGCCTCGGCCGCGAGCAGAAACGCCTGGCCCTGCGCCCGGCTCGCGCGGTTGGTGACGTGGTTCGAGAGGAACACGTCGTGCCGGCGGTCCGCCTCGTCGGGCAGCGCGACGAAGGCCGCGTCGAGGAACGGGAGGGCGCTGCACGAGAGGCTGAAGCAGAGCTCTTCGAGGCGCAGCACGAGCGCGGCCTCACCCTTGAGCTGCCCCAGCTGCCGCAGGGCCTCGAGCCCGCCAGAGTGCGCGAAGCTCCCGGCGGGGAAGGCCGAGTCCGCGAGCTGGAGCAGGCGCGCGTCCATGAGCGTCAGAACAGGAAGTACTTCTGCGCGAGGGGCAGCTCGGTGGCGGGCGCGCAGGTGAGGTGCACCCCGTCGGCGCGCACCTCGTACGTCTCGGGGTCGACCTCGATGGTGGGCAGCGCGTCGTTGAGCTTCATGTCGCGCTTCGAGAGCCCGCGGCAGTTCGTCACCGCGAGCGTGGGCTTCGTGAGGCCGTAGGTGGCGCCGACGCCGGCCTGCTGCGCGGCCTTCGACACGAACGCGAACGACGTCTTCGCTGCGGCGTGACCGAAGCCTCCGAACATGGGCCGCATGCGCACGGGCTCGGGTGTGGGAATCGACGCGTTGGCGTCGCCCATCTGCGCCCAGGCGATGAAGCCGCCCTTGAGCACCAGCTCGGGCTTCACGCCGAAGAAGGCGGGCTTCCACAAAACGAGGTCGGCCAGCTTGCCTGGCTCGACGGAGCCGATGTCGCGCGCGACGCCGTGGGTGATGGCGGGGTTGATGGTGTACTTTGCGACGTAGCGGCGGATGCGCAGGTTGTCGTCGTCGACGTCACCGGCGAGGCGCCCGCGCTGCGCCCGCATCTTGTGCGCCGTCTGCCAGGTGCGCAGCACCACCTCACCCACGCGCCCCATGGCCTGGCTGTCCGACGCCATCATCGAGATGGCGCCGAGGTCGTGCAGCAGGTCTTCCGCCGCGATGGTCTCTCCCCGAATGCGGCTCTCGGCGAAGGCCACGTCTTCCGGCAGCGACGGGTCGAGGTGGTGGCACACCATCAACATGTCGAGGTGCTCGTCGAGCGTGTTGACGGTGAAGGGCCGCGTCGGGTTCGTCGAGGACGGCAGCACGTGCGGCACGCCGCACACGCGGATGATGTCGGGCGCGTGCCCTCCGCCGGCGCCCTCGGAGTGGTAGGTGTGAATCGACCGCCCGCGGAACGCCGCGATGGAGTCGTCGACGAAGCCCGACTCGTTGAGCGTGTCGGTGTGAATGGTGACCTGCACGTCGAAGCGCTCGGCGACGTCGAGGCAGGTGTCGATGGCGGCGGGCGTGGTGCCCCAGTCTTCGTGGAGCTTCAGCCCGATGGCGCCCGCAGCGATGACGTCGTCGAGCCCCTCGGGCCGCGCGCTGTTGCCCTTGCCGGTGAAGCCGAAGTTCATCGGCAGCCCATCGGTGGCTTGCAGCATGAGGCGCAGGTATTCGGGCGACGGCGTGCAGGTGGTGGCGTTGGTGCCCGTCGCGGGCCCGGTGCCGCCGCCGATGAAGGTGGTGATGCCGCTGGCGAGCGCCACCTCGACCTGCTGTGGCGCGATGAAGTGGATGTGCGAGTCGATGCCGCCCGCGGTGACGATGAGGCCTTCTCCGGCGATGACCTCGGTCGACACCCCCACCACGAGGCCGGGCGTCACGCCGGCCATGATGTCGGGGTTGCCGGCCTTGCCGAGACCCACGATGCGGCCGCCGCGCACGCCGATGTCGCACTTGAAGATGCCGGTCCAGTCGATGACGAGGGCGTTGGTGATGACGAGGTCGAGTGCGTCGGCCGCGCGCACCCCCGAGGCCTGGCCCATGCCGTCGCGCAGCACCTTGCCGCCGCCGAACTTGCACTCGTCGCCGGGCACGGTGGCGTCGCGCTCGACGCGGGCCCACAGCGCGGTGTCTCCGAGGCGCACGCGGTCGCCGGTGGTGGGGCCGTACAGGTCGGCGTACGCCGCGCGCTTGAGGCGAAAGCTCATGACGTTCTCCCGACGCCGCGGGCTCCGACGGAGCGTCGGTCGATGCAGCGCGAACGTCGTCTGGCGCCCGTGCTCATGACGTTCTCTCGACGCCGCGGCCCGCGACGGAGCGTCGGCCGACACGGCGCGAAGTCGTCTCTCACCACACGCGCATGAGGTTCTCTCGAAGCCGGGGCCGCCGATGGAGCGTCGTCGCCGGCGCGCGCAGTCGTCTCTCGACCCACGCTCATGACGTGCTCCCGAAGCCGCGCGCGGTGACGCGGGCCAGCACCTCGGCCGAGCGGCCATCGACGGGCCCGTCGACCAACGCGTTGCCACCCTTCACGATGCGCGCGCCCGCGAGCGCCACCAGCGTGACGGTCTTCGTCTCTCCCGGCTCGAAGCGCACGGCCGTGCCCGCGGGGATGTCGAGGCGAAAGCCCAGCGACGCGGCGCGGTCGAACGCGAGCGCGCGGTTCGTCTCGATGAAGGGGTAGTGGCTGCCGACCTGAATGGGGCGGTCTCCGGTGTTCGTCACCTCGAGCGTGACGGTGGCGCGGCCGGCGTTCAGCTCGACGTCTCCCGCGACGCACTCGACGGCGCCCGGCACCTCGCGCGTCGGCGCCACGCGGAACAGCTCGTTGGGCGGCACCGGAAGAAACGAGCCGTACAGCGCCAACGACAGGTCGCCGTACTCGGCCACGATGGGCTCGTGCACCGTCACCAGCTTGGAGCCGTCGGGGAACGTGCCCTCGACCTGCACCTCGGGCACCAGCTCGGGCACGCCGTCCATCACGTTGCGCCGGCCGAGCAGCCGCTTGCCGAGGTCCATCAGCTCGACGACCCGCCGCCCATCACGAATGAACTCGAGCAGCTGCGTCGCAAGCAACGCGACCGCTTCGGGGTAGTTGAGGCGCAGGCCCCGGGCGAGGCGCTTCTGCGCCACCACACCCGCCTGGTGCAGCACCAGCTTGTCGAGTTCCTGTGGCGTCAGCCTCACGGACCGAGATGTTACCACCCTCGCCGCGACGCGTCATGGCTCGATTCCAACGACTCAAGCCTTCGAGTGGAGAATTTTGATGTCGATGGACGAAGAAGAGGACCTCGCGAGCGGAGCTGAAGGGTTTCCGACGCTCGCTGCACGACGGCCGCAAGGTGGCGCTGAGACGCGGCGGCTGGACGGCCGCCACCCTGCGCCGTAACGCTCGCCGAATCGTGCTTCCGAGCCCTTCGATCCAGGCCCCGCCGCTCGCGTCGTTCGTTCCGTTTCTTCGACCCGAAGCGCCAGAGGGCGGGCGCCTGGTGGTGGAGCAGGTGCTCGGCCGCTCGGTGGTGACGTCGGCGCGGGGACACGGCCCGCTGCGGCTGCTGACGCCGAAGAACCACGGGCACGCGGCCTGGGTGTACCAGTCGAGCCTCGGCGGCGGCTTCGTGGGGGCCGATGCGCTGACGCTCGGCGTGCAGCTCGGCGCGGGCGCGACCGCGTTCCTCTCGTCGCAGGCAGCGGGCAAGGTGTACCGCGGCACCGACTGCCGCTTCACGCTCGACGCCCGGCTCGAGGCCGGCGCCACGCTGGTGAACTGGCCCGACCCGACGATGCTGTACTCCGGCTCGAAGCTGACGCAGCGGCAGCGCTTCGACCTGGCCGACGGCGCGTCGCTCCTCTGCGTCGACGCGTGCACGGCCGGACGGGTGGCATCGGGCGAGCGCTGGGCAACCGAGCAGCTCGAGCTGCACCTCGACGTGTCCGTGGGCGGGCGCGCCGTCTTCGCCGATGGGGTGACACTGTCGCAGCGGCACGGGCCGGTGGTGGAGCGCCTCGGCGGCGTCAACGCGCTCGCGACGGTGGTGCTGGCCGGACCCGCGTTCGAGCAAGCCATCGAGCAGCTCGAACGCGAGGTGACGTCGACTCCGCTCGAGCGCCTGCCCGCGCCGCTGGTGGTGGCGAGCCGCTGGCCGTGGGGCCTGGTGCTGCGCGTCGCCGCGGCGTCGGCGCCTGCGCTGCAGACGACGCTCGACGGGCTGCTGCGCCCGCACGTGGTGGCTGCGCTCGGTGACGACCCGCTCGCCCGGAAGCGCTGAAGCTCGGGCAGGAAGGCCTCGCGCCGTGAACGAGCGCGTCGCCGAGTTTCAGGCTGTGTCGCAGCGCACCCCATCGAAGCGCCCACACCGCCCGTGCGTGCTGCCTCAGGGCAGAGCCTCAAGTCCCCTGTCGCTTGTCTTCGCCAGGTTGACTGAGCCCGTCAGGGTGGAGGCTCGTGAAGCCCCGCTGTGACGATCAGGGGGGAGTCGACGGCCAGAGCCCTTCTCGAGGCTGGGCGAAGACCGCTCAGTTGCAAGGCTGAGCTGCTACCCGAGCCTCATCGATGCACGCAGCTGCAACCGGTGACGGCTGACACATCACCGTTGAAGCGTTGCTGGCCGTGCAGTCCCAGAACGGTCGCTGCAACCGAAGACAGCGGTCGGGGAGTCCGACCAGACCCATGCACACGGCCGTGCGCTGAGCGGCCGTCACCTGCGGCGAGCAGCGATCGTACATCGCGTTCAGGTAGGCGACGCAGCGCTGCTGGTCAGTGCCCGGCTGGCTCTGGCCGGTGCCTCCTGGAGCGGTCGCCATTGAGCAAACCCCAGCAACGCACAGAGCGCCGCCACCACAGGCCGAGCAGACCGAACCGGCGCGACCGCAGGCCCCGGACGAGAGCCCTTGCTGACACACGTCCAGGTCATCACAGCACCCGTTGCAGGTGGAGGCGTCACACGGGGGCCTCGTTGGGCAGCCCAGGAAAACCATTCCGGTCAGCAACAGAAGGAGCCAACGCGCTGACAAGGTCAGCGGTCGCGGAGACGTCGCATGCGACCGGCTGATCCCTTGTCGAACGCCGCGCTCCTCGGTTGCAAGTTGAACGACCAGGAGACCTCGGCCCGCACGCTGTTCAGCGCAGGGCCCACCATCCTCGAGTTTCGGAGCCATGATCGTCTTTGGGGATGGACGAACGAAACCGTCACGCGAAAGGGTGAGCGTCTGCTCGGCGTCCGAAGACATCGGTTCCGCCGAAGCGCTTTCGACATCCGGCTACGTCACGACGCTGTCGCCTCGGCTCAGCTCTTCGCGAGCTGCCGCAGCACGTACTGCAAGATGCCGCCGTGCCGGTAGTAGTCGAGCTCGTTCGGCGTATCGATGCGCGCGGTGACGGTGAACGTCTTCGTCGAGCCGTCATCGGCCTTCGCGGTGACGGTGAGCTTCTTCATCGGCGCGAGGTTCTCGGCCACGCCCGCGATGCTGAACGTCTCGGTGCCCTTGAGCCCCAGCGTGCCGGCGTCTTCGCCGGCCTGGAACTGGAGCGGCAGCACGCCCATGCCGATGAGGTTCGAGCGGTGAATGCGCTCGAAGGACTTCGTGATGACGGCCTTCACGCCCAGCAGCATGGTGCCCTTCGCCGCCCAGTCGCGTGACGAGCCCGTGCCGTACTCGGCCCCCGCGAGGATGACGAGCGGCGTGCCTTCCTGCTGGTACTTCATCGCCGCGTCGTAGATGAACATCTCTTCGCCCGACGGCATGTGCTTCGTCACGCCGCCTTCCTTGCCCGGCACCAGCAGGTTCTTGAGGCGAATGTTCGCGAAGGTGCCGCGCATCATGACCTCGTGGTTGCCGCGGCGCGCACCGAACGAGTTGAAGTCCGCAGGCTTGACGCCCTGCTCCGTGAGGTACTTCGCCGCGGGGCCCTTCTTGTCGATGTCACCGGCCGGCGAGATGTGGTCGGTGGTGATGGAGTCTCCGAGCAGCGCCAGCACGCGCGCGCCCGAGATGTCCTTGAGCGGGGCGGGCTCCTTCGGCATCGCGTCGAAGAAGGGCGGCTTGCGCACGTAGGTCGACTTCGCGTCCCACTCGAAGGTCGCGCCGTCCTTCACGGCGAGCTGCTGCCACTGGCGGTCGCCCTTGAGCACGTCGGCATAGCGCTTCTTGAACTGCGCCGAGTTGACGCTCTTGAGCGCGGCGGCGACGTCATCGTTGGTCGGCCAGAGGTCCTTCAGGAAGAGCGCCTTGCCGTTCTTGTCGTGCGCGATGGGCTCGGACTCGGGGTCCCAGTTGGTGTGGCCGGCGATGGCGTAGGCCACCACGAGGCCGGGGCTCGCGAGGAAGTTCATGCGCACGTGCGGGTGCACGCGGCCCTCGAAGTTGCGGTTGCCCGAGATGACGGCCGCGGCGGCGACGCCCGACTCGACGATGGCCTTCGTCACCGGCTCGGGGAGCGGCCCGGAGTTGCCGATGCAGGTGGTGCAGCCGTAGCCCACCACGTGGAAGCCGAGCGCCTCGAGGTACGGCATGAGGCCCGCGTCGGTGAGGTAGTCGGTCACCACCTGGCTACCGGGGGCGAGCGACGTCTTCACCCAGGGCTTCACGGTGACGCCGAGCTCGACGGCCTTCTTGGCGAGCAGGCCCGCGCCCAGCAGCACCGACGGGTTCGAGGTGTTGGTGCACGAGGTGATGGCGGCGATGACGACCGAGCCGTTGGTGAGCTCGTAGCTCTGCGGCCCCTGCGTCACGACGGCCTTCGCGGCCAGCTTCGCGTCGCCGTCCTGCACCTTGAGCACGTCCTTCACGCCCTTCGGGAAGGACGCCTTCATGTCCTTCAGCAGCACGCGGTCCTGCGGGCGCGCGGGGCCGGCGAGGCACGGCTGCACCGTCGACAGGTCGAGCTCGAGCGTGTCGGAGAACACCGGGTCGGGCGAGCTCTGGGTGTGGAAGAAGCCGTTCTCCTTCGCGTAGGCCTCGACGACGGCGACGGCTTCGGGCGAGCGGCCGGTGAGCCGCAGGTAGTTGAGCGTCTCTTCGTCGATGGGGAAGAAGCCGATGGTGGCGCCGTACTCGGGCGCCATGTTGGCCACCGTCGCGCGGTCGGTGAGCGGCAGCGAGGTGATGCCGGGCCCGTAGAACTCGACGAACTTGCCCACCACGCCCTTCTTGCGGAGCATCTGCGTGGCGGTGAGCACCAGGTCGGTGGCCGTCGCGCCCGGCGCCAGCTTGCCGGTGAGCTTGAAGCCGACCACCTGCGGAATCAGCATGGTGATGGGCTGGCCCAGCATCGCCGCTTCGGCCTCGATGCCGCCCACGCCCCAGCCCACCACGCCCAGGCCGTTGATCATCGTCGTGTGCGAGTCGGTGCCCACGAGCGTGTCGGGGTACAGCGCGCCCTCGGCCGACTTGAAGACGCCCTGCGCGAGGTACTCGAGGTTCACCTGGTGGCAGATGCCCGTGCCCGGCGGCACCGCGCGGAAGTTCTTGAGCGCCTTCTGGCCCCACTTGAGGAACGCGTAGCGCTCGGTGTTGCGCTCGAACTCGATGTCGACGTTCTGCTGGAAGGCCGACTTCGAGGCGAACTGGTCGATCATCACCGAGTGGTCGATGACGAGGTCGAGCGGGCAGAGCGGGTTCACCTTCTGCGGGTTGCCGCCCATCGCCGCCAGCGCCTCACGCATGGTGGCGAGGTCGACGACGACCGGCACGCCGGTGAAGTCCTGGAGCAGCACGCGCGCCGGCGTGAACGAGATTTCCGTGTCGGGCTCGGACTTCGGGTTCCACTTCACCAGCGCCTCGACGTGGTCCTTCTTCACCACCCGGCCGTCTTCGAAGCGCAAGAGGTTCTCGAGCAGCACCTTGAGCGAGAACGGCAGCGTCTCGATGGAGGGGAACTGCTTGGCGAGCAGCTTCAGCGAGAAGGTGTCGTAGGGAACGCCACCGACGGTGAGCTTCGTGCGGGTCTTGAAGGTGTCGAGTTGGGCCATGGCGAGGCGCGTTATTTCGCTCGTCGCCACCGAGCGCAACGAAAGACCGAACGACGCCCAGCCAGGGCCCGGCGGCCTGCCAGCGCCCCAGGGGAGTGGACGAAGGTAGGACAGCAAACGACACCTTCGTGTCGGTGAGCGCACAGTCTGTGAACGCTGCTTACACAGCCCTCGAAATTCGGGGCTGCGCCGAGCGACGACAACTCCTTCGAACCGTCGCACCGGAGGACACCATGCTCTCAGTCGGCTCCCGCAACACCGATGTGACCCGCCTCCAGCAGACGCTCCAGTCGAGGGGCTTCTCGCCGCAGGGCGTCGACGGCATCTTCGGCCGCAACACGCGCGCGGCGGTGGTGGCCTTCCAGCGGGCGAACGGGCTGGCGGCCGACGGCGTGGTGGGCCCCGACACGGCGCAGCGGCTGTTTGGCTCGCGTGACCGCAAGTACTTCGACGGCGTCAGTGACTTCACCCCGGCGCCCGGCTCGAACACCGGCACCGGCGGCCGCCCCGGCCCGACGGCTCCGGGCGCCTCGCGGCTCGTCGACAACGTGCGCCAGGTCGAGCGCGAGATGCCGGGCACGGGGCGCTGCGCCGCGGCGGTCAACCAGGCCATTCGCCGAACCTACGGCGTCAACATGTGGGGCCACGCGAACCAGGTCGACAACAACCTGCCGCGCAGCCACTTCCGCGAAGTGAACCTGTCGCTCGAAGAGGCGCTGCGCCGCCCGGGCCTGGTGCTCACCTGGGAGCGCACCAACACCCGCCTGGGCAGCATCTACGGCCACACCGCCATCACCACCGGCGACGGCCGCACCTCGGTGAGCGACTACACCGAGGGCGACACCCTCGCTGCCTCGCGCCGCATGGGCCGCCAGGGCCTGCGGGTGTTCGAGCCGATTCGGTGAGTTGATGCGCGGCGGCGGGCGCTGCACTTTCCCGCTTCGACGACCAGCGGCGCCCCACTACGATTTCGGTGGATGTCCATCGAACGAAGTCTCGGGGTCCTTCGGGTGCTGTGCAGCTCGGGCGTCGACCTGCTCACGCAGATGCCGGTGACGTCGCAGCTCCTCAAGCAGGCGCTGCCGTCGTTCAGCCTCTCGCTCATCCGCGTCGACGACACGTGCGCGCCGCGGGAGCACTACAGCGAGTTCTTCGACGAGTTCAGCCACCAGCTCTTCGCGTCGGCGGGCCACCACTTCTCGGCGCGCAGCGACGACCCGGCCGCCTTCGGCAACCTGCTGCGCAACGAGCAGCCCGTGGGCGCGCTGGTCGAGACGCGGCCCGAGTACGTGGCCGGCGCCACCTACCAGCACCTCTTCAAGCGCAACGGCATTCACCACACGCTCGACATCGCCCTGCGTGACGAGCGCGGGCCGCTCGGCATCCTGGGAATGTTCCGTGAAGAGGTCGCGCGCCCCTTCACCCGCCGTGAGGTGGCCATCGCCGAGCGGCTCTACCCATGGCTCGTGCACGCGCTGGCGGCGCCGCGGGGCCAGGGCGCCTTCGCCGAGCTCGACACGGCAATGATGGTGGTGCGCCGCGATGGGCGCATCGAGTCGGCCTCGCAGCGGGCCCAGCGCTGGCTCGAAGACACGGCCGCCGGAGACGACCGCGCCAGCCTGATGAAGGACCGCCGGCTGCCCGAGGCGTGCCGGGCGCTCTTCCAGGCCGTCGAAGACGCGCGGCGGCCCCGCGCAGCCTCGCACCAGCCAGTGCCGACGCTGTGCCTGCCGATGACGGGCGGGCGCCTGCGGCTGCGGGCCTACGCGCTCGACGCCGAAGGCGACCGCGTGGGCGTGCACCTCGCGTTCGAGGTGAGCCAGACGGTGCGGGTGCTGCGGGTGCTGTCGTCGACGGACTTGAGCCCGCAGCTCCAGCGGGTCGCGCTCCACCTCTGGCAGGGTGACGACGCGACGTCGGTCGCCCAGCGGCTCGGGCTCAGCGCCGAGACGATGAAGTCGTACCGCAAGGAGCTCTACATGCGGCTCGACGTGCACGACCTCGAGGGCCTGCGACGGGTGCTCGACGCGCGCGCCAGAGACGTCACGCTGGACTTCGAGCGGCATCAGCCCCTCCCCTCCGGGGGGTGATGGCGAGGGGCGGCGGCGCGGTACTCGAAAGCCCATGCGCTCACTGCTCGCGTCGACCCTCGCTCTCGCCCTCTGCGCCTGCCCACCCTCCGATGCAATGCCCGACGCCGGTGACCCGGCGCGCTGCGTGGCTCCCGACGGTGGAGGCGTCGGCGACTGCGTCACCTACACGCCAGCGATGGTGGCCGGGAGCCGCTCGGGGCGCTTCACGCGCATCGACGAGGCCGAGCGCGTCGCCGTCTCCGTGCCCGACCGCGGCGGTGGCCTGGTGCGCGTCACCCTGCAGGCGAGCGCCGCCACCTCGGTGACGGTGTTCCTCCAGGGCCGGCCCGAAGACGAGAACCACGAGGGCGTGCTGCTGACGAACGAGCCCGAGAAGTCGTTCCTCTTCCGCGCGCACGGCAACAAGACCTACGAGCTCGAGGTGAAGGCCTTCATCACGCCACCTGCGGGCGGCTCGTCGTGGGCGGTGTCGTGGACCTACGAGCCGAACGTCGACTGTTACGAGCCCAACGACACCGCCGCGACGGCCCGGCGCATTCCACTCGACACGCCCATCACCGCCTTCGCGCACGCGGGCATCATCGAGGGTGACGGCGTGCTCGTGGGCCCCGGCCTGCTCGACTACTACGCCTTCGAGCTGACGGAGCCGACGACCGTGCGCCTCGCCGTCACGCGCCCGTCTGACACGGCCATCGCCTTCGAGCTGTTCGACCTGACGACGGAGACCTCGACGCTGGTGTCGAGCGACCTCTTCGCCGCGGCCGGCGTGCAGTCGTTCTCGGACGAGCTCGAGCTGCCCGCGGGCGTGCACGGGGTGCGCGTGAGCTCGTTCGCCAGCCAGCGCTCGACCCTCGGCCTGCCCGCGACGCCGCCCGCCGACTGGAACCGGCCGTACACGTTCTCGGTCCAGCGCACGAAGGTACGGAGCGCGGGTTCGGGGACGCTGGTGTGCGCTGCGCCCGTCGATGCGGGCGTCTTTGACGACGAGTGCGTGCGCTACCAGCCGGCCACCATCGCGGGCATGGCGACGACGTCGATGTCGCTCATCGACCAGAAGACCGTCGTGCGGGTGCCCTCCATCTCGGACCCGGGCGGCGGCCTGTTGCGGGTGACGCTGTCGTCGCTGGTGCCCCACTCGGTGGTGGCCCGCCGAGTCGGCGCCCCCGACGCAGAGGTGCAGGAAGGCGTCGGCCCCCTCATGCCAACCGCTGGCATGGCGGCCACCGAGTCGTTCCTGCTCCGGGTGCAGGGCGGCGAGACGTACGAGCTCGAGGTGGCGCTCTTCGTGACACCGGCCCAGGCCCCGGCCACCAGCACGGTGAGCTGGAGCTACGAGCCGAACGTCGACTGCTACGAGGCCAACGACAGCCGGGCGAAGGCGCGGCGCATTCCCCTCGGCCGGGCCATCACCGCCTTCGCGCACGGCGGGCCCATCGCCGGCGACAGCCTCTTCGTCGGCCCCAGCATCGCCGACTGGTACCGGGTGCAGGTGCCCTCGGCGCGCGAGGTGCGGCTGGTGGTGCGCAAGCCGAGCGACACCGCGCTCGCCTTCGAGCTGCTCGACCAGCGTCTCGAGGTGCTCGAGGGCGTCGATGCCCTGGGGAGCGGCGGCGTCGACCTGAGCTCCCCGTGGAGAGCGCTCGAGCCCGGCGAGTACCTCGTGCGCATGACGACGGCTGGCTCGCAGCCCTCGTCGAAGCGCACGACCGACGCGCTCCCGGCGGACTGGAATCGGCCGTACACGCTGACGGTCGAGGCGCGGTGACGAAGCTCAGCCCTGCGTCGTCTCGACGACGTCCTCGGACGCCGCGCGGGCTGAGCGGGCGTCGTCGACGCGCTGGTGCGTCGCTGACAGCGTCGGCGCGTGGGGGACGCGGCGTGCAGTCTCCAGCCAGGCGACGGCGACGTGCATTCGCTGCGGGGTGTTCCTCTGCGACTGGTGCGGCAAGCTCGCGCCCACCTGGAGCACCGGGGTGTGCGCGGCGTGCATGAAGTCTTCGCGGCGCGCGGCGAGCTCGGCCTGCGGCGCGCCCGACTCGAGCTCCGAGGCGAGCCGCTGGGCCTCGGCGTGGAACGTCCTCAGGCCGGACTCGCGGCGGCTGACGTTGCCCCGGCTGCTCAACAAGTCGTTCGCGGTGCGGGTGGCGCCGATGCTGGTGCTCAGCCCGGTGAGCTCGGCGGTGCGGGAGCGCGGCTGGTCTTCCCGTGCAGGCGTCATGGCCTCGTTCGGACTCCGGGCTGTTGGTGGTCGCGCCGAGTGCTTCGGAGCACAGGACGGTAGCGAGACGACCCGGCGCTCATTACGAGCGCGACGATGCGCCTCGTCGTGGTGCCGCTCCTCTTCACGTTTCTGGCCTGCGGGCCTGCGCCGACCGCTCCACCGGAGCCAAACGCGCCGGGCCCGGTGTTCCGCTCGGTCGGAGACCCGTTCATCAAGGGTCCGCTCGCCACCACGCAGCGCGACCTGCGGCAAGGTGAGCTCGGCGCGCCACGGCCCGTGCGCCTCACCGCGCCCACGGAAGCCGGCACGTACCCCGTCGTGCAGTTCCAGCACGGCTTCCTCTCGGACCGCCGCGCGTATGACGAGATTCTGAGCCACCTCGCGTCGCATGGCTTCGTCGTCGTCGCGCCGCAGATGTACCCGGCCGATGGCGTGCCGCTCGGCAAGGAAGGCGCTCCCGATGAAGCCCGCGCCGCGCGCACCGTCGCCACCTGGGCCCAGACGGCGGCAGCCACCATCATGGGCAGCGCTGCAGACCCGCGCCCCGTCGGCGTCGCCGGCCACTCACGTGGAGGCAAGGTGACGTGGTGGCTCACCGCGCAGGAGGGCTTCTTGGCGCGCGGCATCGTCGGCGTCGACCCGGTCGACGGCCTCGGGGGCCCCCTGCTCGGCGCACAACCCGAGGCACTCCCCGGCCCGCTCGAGACGGCCCCGCCGTCACTCATCCTCGGCATGGAGCTCGGTGGTTCGTGCGCTCCAGAGGGTGACAATTTTCGTCACTTCTTCGAGCGCACCACGCCCCCGACGGTCTTGTTGCTCGTGAAGAACCAGGGCCACGCCGACATGCTCGACGCCGACGTCGACTCTGGAGGCCTCTGCCAGACCGGCCCCGAGCGTGAGGAGACGCGACGCTTCACCGGCGGCGCGCTCGCCGCGTTCTTCCGCGCGACCCTGCAGGACGACGACGTCGCCCGGCGCTTCCTCGAGGTTCCGTTGACCCGGCTGGAGGTGACCCGTGAAACGCGCTGAACCACGCCTGTCATCCAGCGCGCTCCAGGGCTTCGATGGCGCGGCGCGCATCAGATGCCAGGAAGTCGAGCATCTGCTGTCCAGCGGCCACGCTTCCGATGCCTCAGTGCAGAACGTGACGACTGACGCTGCTGAGACCACGGCCTCCCCATCATCCCGCCCGCTCCGAGGCCTCGACGGGCCGGCGCGCATCAGATGCGAGGAAGTCGAGCATCTGCTGTCCGGCGGCCACGCACCTGATGCCTCAGTGCAGACCGTGACGACTGACGCTGCCCCAGCCGCGGCCTCCCCGTCATCCCGCCCGCTCCGAGGCCTCGACGGGAAGCCGCGCATCAGCGGCCGGGCAACCGAGCTGCAGATGTCCGTTGGCCGTGGAGCTCGACCGAGTCCGCGACAGGCGGAGCCCGTCACACTCTCGAGCCCGCATCAGATGCCGGTTGTCCATGCAGCTGATGCGTCAGCTGACTCACATGACGTTGGGCAGAACGCGGCCTCAGCGTCATCCCGCCCAATCCCAGGCCTCGACGGGCCGGCGCGCATCAACGGCTGGGCAGCCAAGCAGCCGGTGGCTGTTGGCCGTGCGGTTCAACCAGGTCCGCGCCAGGCGGAGCCCGTCACACTCACGAGCCCGCGTCAGATGCCGGGCGGCCATGCAGCTGATGCGTCAGCAAACTCACATGACGCTGGGCAGAACGCGGCCTCACGCAGTGGCCCCCGGCCGTCACTGCGCACGGCCGTGCCTCCAAGGCGTTCGGTTCACGGAGTGCCCAGGTCGCCGACTGGCCTGTCCCTGCGACGTGCGACGCGCGCACTCGTCGTGGCGCTGCTCTGGACACTCCTCGCGCCATCGGGAGCGCTGGCCGACGTTCCGAGCCGCTCGGACGTTCACGCTGGTGTGGCGCGTAGCGCTGCTTCGCAGGCCGGCCTCGACGCGTCCCTCGCTGGCACCGAGCCGAGCGCGCCTCGAGCTGACCTCTCCACGCCACGCCTCCGAGTTGAGGTAGTTCCGCCGACGAACGGGTCGCTGACTCGCCAGGTCCAGCTTCCCACGCGCACCGACGCCACAGGCCGCCGCGACGCGCTCGGCACGGCCCTGCCGTCGCGCCCGGGTGCCTTCCAGCTCCTTGGAGACGCGGCGAACCTCGGAGCCCTGCCGTCGCGCAGCCCGGATGGCTTCCAGCTGCTCGGAGACGAGGCGGACCTCGGAGCCCTGCCGTCGCCCACCCCGGGTGACTTCCAGTTGCTCGGAGACCAGGCAAACCTCGGAGCCCTGCCGTCACCCACCCCGGGTGACTTCCAGCTCCTCGGAGACGAGGCAAACCTCGGAGCCCTGCCCTCGCCCAGCCTGGGTGACTTCCACTTGCTCGGAGACGCGGCGGACCTCGGAGCCCTGCCGTCGTCCAGTCTGAGTGACTTCCAGCAGCTCGGAGACGAGGACCTCGGAGCCGGCCCCGATCGACCCACCACCGGGTTGCTCGCGCTCGACGGCCATCGGCAGCTCGGTGGAGCGCCGGGCTCGTCTTCGTCACCCTGGCTCGCGCAGGCCGATGCGCCGGTTGCTCCGCCAGACACCGACGGTTCACCACGCACTGAGGGCGCCAGTGCCCCGGACGGCCCAGTCTCGAGCGGCGCAGCCCCGGCAGCGGCCACTCCGTCACCCACCACGACGACCCCACCTTCCTTACTGGAGTCGCGAGGCTCCGCAGGGCCCAGCACCCGCGCGCCACCGTCTCGTTCGGCGCGGCTCCTCGTCGAGAGCGGAACGGCCGCGGGCTTCGGTGTCGTGCTGCCCTTCGTGGCTTACGGTGGCCTTACCGCGTTGCAATCGTTCGTCGGCTTCTTCGCGGGCTTCCTCTCGGCCACCGTCATCGGCGTAGTGCTGGCGCCCATCGCCATCGTCGTCGCGGGCCGCCTCATGGGCGCGGAAGGCGGCACCGGACGCGCCGTCGTGGGCGCGCTGCTGGGCCTGCTGGCCGGCCTCCTCATCGGGCTGCCGCTCGCCACCGTTCCTGGGGCCGGATACCTCGTGGGCCTGGGCCTCTTCTGGGCGCTGCCCTCCGTCGGCACGCTGCTCGCGTTCGAGTGGGGCCGCGCGGAGCCTCCCCCCACCGGCGCCGTCGTCTTTCGCTTCTGACGAAGGCAGTCTCTCGCGTCAGGAGCGGCGCTCCGAAGCGATGCCCGGCGAGCAAGCGTGCGGCTGCTCACCTCCCATGGGTTTCACACCGCCCCGCAGCAAGCGCACGGTCGAAGCGTGGACTCGTGAGCCGTCAGCCCACCGGCTGCGACGGCACCACCGACACGCCCGAGCTCGCCTCGGCCAGCTTGTTGAGCTCGTCCTGCTCGATGAGGATGGCGATGATGAAGGTGATGCCGGTGACGAGGCTGGCGAGGTCGAGCACCAGCACCAGCGTCGACTTGTCGTCGTGCGCGCCCCGCAGCGAACGCATGCGCTCGGTGACGAGCTGCGCGTTCCGGTAGCGCACGTAGATGCCGAAGATGCCGCAGGTGATGACGCTCAACAGCAGCTCGAGGCCCGGGTTCAGGTCGCTCTTGCCGGTGACGCCCTTGAGCTCCTGCGTCGTCTGGTACTGCCAGTAGAACGAGTACAGGCCACAGGTGACGAAGGTGAGGAGTCCCGTGACGACGAGCTCTCGGCGTTGCATGAGCGAAGCACAGCAAGCCGTCGTCTCGGGCGCAACGACTCAGGCGACGCCGACCGCGATGACCGACAGGCCCACGCGATGGCCGAGCAGCCGGTCGACGAGCCGCCACGCCGGCACCAGCCGGTCGAACAACGTCGCCTCGACGGTGGGAATGCGCGGCCGCGCCAGCAGACCGCCCGTCACCGCCCAGCCCACCGTCGCCACCGCGTTGAAGTGGAAGGCGCGCGACACCGACAGGCCCGCGCGCCCGAAGGCCGCTGACAGCGTGCCCCGCGTGTAGCGACGGAAGTGACCGAGCTCGACGTCGAGCCGGTTGTGGAGCGCCTCGTACGCGGGCACCAGCACCAGCACCGTGCCGCCCGGCCGCACGAGTCGCCGGCAGTTCTCGAGCGCCAGCACGTCGTCGGCGATGTGCTCCACCACGTTGAGCGCGAACACCGTGTCGTAGCGGCCCAGGTGCCTCGCCGCGTCCGTCGTGAAGCGCGGGCTCACCAGGTCGAGCGAACACACCTCACGGCCGGGGAAACGCGCCTCGAGCCGCCGCACGTACGCTGGCCGCAAATCGGACATCACCAGGTCGGCGCCGTCGTCGAGGAAACACTGCGAGAGGTTGCCGATGCCGCTGCCCACCTCGAGCAGCCGGCCGTGGCAGGACGGCCGAATCGTCTCGTACATCCACCGGTTGAAGCGCCCGAGCCCGGCGATGGTCTCGAGGGCCTCTTCACCGGCCACGTCGTGGGCCGCCCCGCCGTCGCTCACCGGGTGAGCCCGTACTTCACGATGCAGCGCACCGCCGACACGCCGTCTTTCCAGTTGATCTTCTTCCCCTCGTCGTAGCTGCGCCCGAAGTACGAGATGCCCACCTCGTAGATGCGCACGCCCTCGAGCTTCGCCACCCGGGCCGTCACCTCGGGCTCGAAGCCGAAGCGCTTCTCCTTCAGGTGCGGCGCGACCTGCTTGATGACGT
This sequence comes from Myxococcaceae bacterium, assembly GCA_025459425.1. Taxonomy (GTDB): domain Bacteria; phylum Myxococcota; class Myxococcia; order Myxococcales; family Myxococcaceae; genus Xiheimicrobium. Next base: position 30,173 of record JALOQF010000033.1, read on the forward strand.
CGCGCTTCCACAGTTTGTAACAGGTCTCCATGTCGGTGAGGTTCAGGTTGGTGAACGCGTTCGACAGGGTGGTGAGCACGCGATTGCCGACGGTGTGCCAGAAGTAGAGCACGCGGTGCGGGTGCGCGCCCATGAAGCGCGAGCCGTAGACGACGTCGGCGTGGCCATCGAGCACGGGCTTGAGCAGCACGTTGATCTCGTTCGGATCGTATTCCAGGTCGGCGTCCTGCACGACGGCGAAGTCGCCCGTGAAGGCCTCGAGCGCGGTGTGGAGCGCGGCGCCCTTGCCCTGATTCTTCTCGTGCTGGCGGTACACCACGTCGAGCCCCGGGTTGGCCGCGATGAAGGCGCGCACCTCGGCGTCGGTGCCGTCGGTCGAGCAGTCGTTCACCACCACGAGCTGCGTCTTCACGCCGCCGATGAACGACACCTGCGACACGCGGTCGAGCAGCTTGCGCACGGTGCGCGCTTCGTTGAACACCGGGATGAGGATGCTGAGCGTCTGGGCCATCGCGGGCGGCGCCTAGCACGAGCGGGCCACGGAGCGAACGAGAACACCCCACGCGCGCGCTCGGCGGCGACTCACCTGAGCGGGCTTGCGCGCCGCGCGGGGCCTTTGTCAGGGTTCGCGCCGTGACACGCTTCGGGTGGTGGGGCTTCGTGCTGGTGTCAGGGGCCTGCGCGATGGGAGGCGATGGCGCCGTGCAGGTCGGAACTGGCCTCTCGTTCGCCTCCTCGGTGTGCGAGCAGACCCTCGACCTCCCGGTGTCGAACGCAGAACCCAGAGAACGCAAGCTGCTGTCCATTCGTCGGCTCGCAGGGGCCCCGGTGCGCGCGGTGCCGTTCCTCGACGAGCCCCTGGCGGTGTTCGAGTTGATCCCGATGACGAAGCTCGCGCCCTCGGAGCAGACGGTCATTCCCGTCGTCTTCCGGCCACGCGGCACGGGGGCCGTCGAGGCAACGGTCGAGCTCGACTTCGACGGCCAGAAGTCGACGGTGACGCTGTCGGTCAACGCCATGGCGCCAACGGCGGCGCCGCGTCGCATCGACTTCGCGGCGGTGCCGGTTGGGAGCGTGTCAGAGCGGCCCATCGGGGTGACGCCACCCTTCCAGCTGTCGATCGCCGGCGGGCCGTTTCGCCTCTCGGCAGACCAACGCCGCATCATCTTCACGCCAGAGCGGGTGCAGGAGTACGTGACGCAGGCCACGCTCGTCGAGGAGCCGTGTGGAATTCGGCCGTTCGACCTCGTGGGCACGGGCGTCGAGGGCTTGCTGGTGACCGACCCGCCCGCGCTGACCTTCGAGCCGACGCCCGTGGGCCTCGAGCGGTCGGCGCGCCTCGAGCTCCGCAACGCGAGCCTCTCGCCACTCGCGGTCGAGCGCTTGCTGTTCCGCCCCGGCGGCATGCCGGCCTTCCGGGTCGACGCGCCCGACGGAGGCCAGCTCGTCGTTCCTGCAGCCTCGAGAGACGCCACCGGCCTGTTGGTGCGCGGCCGCGCTGCACTCTCAGTCGTCTTCGCTCCGTCCCGCGAGGGACCCATCGCCGACGGCCTGGCGCTCGACGTGCCACTCCTGTCGGGAATGACGCCCTTCGTGCCCCTTTCGGGCGTGGGCGGTGGACCCGACATCGAGGTCTCTCCGACGTCGCTGGTGCTTCAGACTGGCTCGACCGGTGCGCGCGCGCGGCTGACGATTCGCAACGTGGGCACCGTGTCGACGAACCCCGCGCTGCACCTGCGCCTCGGCGCTCCCGCGTTCGAGTTCGCCCGCCAGTCGGGGGCAGGTGACGTCGCGGTGGACTTCGCGTCGCCGTCGCTTGCTGGGCAGTCGCTCGCCTCGGGTGACAGTGTCGAGCTCGACGTGACCGCCACGCCGGGCGCAGGAGAACATCACGTGCGCATCTTCTCCAACGACCTCGACGAGCCGGTCGTCACCGTCGTCGTCACCACGCGCTGACGGCTCACCTCGAGCCGGGCGGACCTGGCTCAGCGCAAGCGCTCGACGAAGAAGTATGAGGTGGCGAGCGCGCCCAGGTAGAGCATCGAGACGATGGCAGCCGCGCCGATGGCCGCGCCGAGGCCCCGCTCGCGGGTGGCACGGAACCCGACGAAGGTGGCGGCCCCGAGGAGCGCTTCGGCCGGCAGCACGTACACGGCCACGCGCGCGACCTGCGTCACCCCTTTGGCGAACCACAGCGGGAGCGCCCACAGCGTCGCCTCACTCGCCGTGAAGAGCGCGAGCGCGATGGCGGCGGTCAGTAACGCAGGCGTGCTCCAGTCTTCATCCGGCACGCCCCTGCGCGCGCACACCACCTCGGCGCCGAAGACCGAGATGAAGAGGGGAATCGTCCACATGCCGGCCATGGCGCCCGTCACCGTGCCAATGCGCGGCCCGCCCGTGTCGGGGAACACCAACACCTCGAGCTCCTGCGAGAGGAACCAGTCGGGCACCACCTGGAAGACCGACAGGGGCACGAGGAAACGAACGAGCGGCCGCCACTCCGGCCGACGGGTCGCGCTCACCGCGACGAGGGCGACGCCGTAGACGACGACGAGGCCGAACAACCGCCAGCCGAGTGGAGCGATCGGCAAGAAGACGCCCACCAGCGCGAGGAGGAGGAAGCCTCCATGCACGAGGGCAGCGTCTTTCACCGAGGCGGGCGTGACCACGACGGCGAGCAGACCACAAAAGCCACGGCGTCATCGCCTCGCCCGCAGCCTGAGGTCGCCACCGGCTCGGCGTTCGAGGGTTCAGCGCCCGCTCATGGAGCTGCTGCTGCCGCGGCGGCTTCGGTGAACAGAGCCTCGCTCGCGACCGGCACCTTGCGTGGCCGACCGCGCTTCCTCGGCACCACCACCTCGGCGGAGTCTGCCACCGGCCCCCCTTCAGGCCGCACCGGCGCGGACCGCTTGAGCTTCGGCAACGAGATGGCCGCCAGCTTCTGCGCCAACACCTCGTCGGTCTGCGCCAGCACCGACAACCACGCCGACAGCCGGTGCGCCTTCTTGAGGAGCGCTTCCTGGTCCTCCTCGAGCACCCGCCGCGCCGCCTCGAG
>JALOQF010000631.1 GCA_025459425.1 Myxococcaceae bacterium
CTGTTGTTCACGTAGGTCGAGGCGTAGGTCATGTTGACGTTGTTGAGCGGCGAGCCGCCCGCGTCCAACGTGATGTCGCCCAGAGCGCCGGCACCGTAGGAGAACGCCTGACCCGGAGGCGTGAGATCCGGGCGCGAGCCGTTGCTGATGAGCGTGCCCAGCGTCCACGAGCCCACCTGAGCAGCCCGGGTGATGACCGCGTGCTCGGTCGCGGAGATGAAGCCGTTGGCAGAGATGTCGACGTTCGGCCAGTGCAGGCGAAGCTCGTAAGTCACGTCGAGGAACTCGTCCGCGAGCACCGTGATCGTGACCGGAGAACCGCCACCGTCCACCGTCAGCGCACGGGAGAAGCAGTCCGTCGCCGACCAGCCGACACCGACCTCGGTGATGTTGCCCGTGGCCGAGCCAACCGGAAAGCGGAAGGTCCGGCGAGCCCAGGCGTAGCCTCCGGGGATGTCGACACCGTTGGTGCTGGCCTCGACCGTGGTCGTGCTGGCGATCTGCGCGCCGAGCCCGGTCTGGGAGGGCAGCACAGGAGTCGAAGAGGTGCCGACCATGCAGCGGTCGAAGGCACCACCCGAGCCAAGACGGTTGAGGCCCGCATCGAGGATGAGGTTCTTGAACCAGTCGAGGATGAGGCGCCGCTCGCCCTTCGGGTTGACGGCCTCGATCTTGTAGAGGCCGCTGAAGCCGACGTGGTAGCTCTTCATGTCAGGGTTCCTTCAATGAACTCGGCGAACGACTCGACCATCTCGTGCTCGCCCGTATAGGTGATGACCAGGGTGTCCAGCGTGCCGACGACGAACTCGGCCTCGGTGCCGAAGCCTTCACCCGGGACGCTGTAGCTCTCGTTGAAGTTGTCGATTGTGCCGCCGATGAACTCGGCCACCGATTCGAGCGTCTCTGCCGGTGCAGAGAAGGACGAGAACGGGGCACCGAGCACGCCACCGATGAACTCGACCTCGACCTTCAGTTCCTCATTGATCCGCGGAGGCTCGCGCAGCGTGCCGCCGATGAACTCGGCGAAGGTCTTGACCTCGTGGATGTCGGTGATCGGGTACGGGCGGCTGGTGGTCACGCACTCCAGCGGAGGCATACCGTCAGGCGTGCTCGACTTGACCACGAGGCCAACCTGCACCACCGCGCTGTCGTCAACCGGGTGCTGTAGCTCGAACCCGTCCTGATCGAAACGCGAGGGCACGACGAAGGAGACGCTCTCCACTTCGGACAGCGTGATCGGCGGGATGTTCGGAGTGACGAAGACGCGCTCGCTCAGTCCCGCTTCCTCGATGCCCTGCACCCGCCGATACACCGCGGCCCGGCCGTTGTTGAAGCGGATGACCACGGTAGAGCGCGCGTCCTGCGAAGAGCGCATGTAGTCCGTGAGGCCCACATTGCGCACGTCGAAGTAGTCGCTGCCGAAGCCACCCGAGGCGATGAGGTCGCGTGCCAGCGTGGGCATCCAGAAGCGCGTCGTGCGCCCCCTGGCCATGCCGATGAACTGCCGGAACTTGAAGACGTTCGAGCGCCCCTTCAGCACCAGAGACAGCCGGGTGCCCACGCGGGTCTGAAACGAGGCGTCAGTGACTTCTATGATCCCGAAGTCGTTGTCGATGGTGTGCGTGAGCCGGTCGTAGCTCAGGGCCAGCGGCGTAGCACGATTGACCTTGAAGCGGAAGATCGGCGAGCAGCCACCCCACGATGGGTTCGGCCACTTCAGATGCTCCTTCAGGTAGAAGCGCATCTGCACCGTCGACACGTCATCAGTCAAAGCCTGGGCCGACGCAGGTTCGAGTATGCGGCCGACGCGCAGCGGCATCACACGCGAGCCAGCTTCCCACGTGCGCAGCGGAGCACTGGCGAAGGTGATCGTGTCCGTTCCGAGATTCGCAGACTCGACCGCGAGGATCTCGTAGTCGCCCGGGTCGCGGTTCATCGCAATGACGAGATCGCCTGCGAAGAACTCGCGCATGGCGAGACTGCCTGCGGGGAACGTCAGGGTCGAGCCCAGCGATGCGGTCAGGTGGTATTGCTCATGCCACAGCGGCACGAGCACCTCGTCCTGGCCTGCGCCGATAAGGAACGAGTCCAGGCGGGCCCTGGCCAAGTCGCGGCGCAGGAAGCCCGTCTCGAACGAGCGGCGCGGATAGCGGCGCTGCGAGCGGCGCTGCTCCACGTCCGCTTCGCTGGGCATGACCTCCGACATCCACTCGATGCGCTCGGTGACACCGTTGCTCCAGTTCGGCAGCACAGCGAACACGCGCAGCGCCAGCCGCGGATCTCCGATGGCAGGGATCGAGGCATTGGGGATCGGCGCGGTGTCGAAGACCCAGCCCGAGGCGGCTGACGAGTAGACCAGGGTGCCGTCCCGCCACAGGCTGAAAGCCACGTAGCAGGGCGACGCGCCCACGGAGAGGTTCGACAACACGATGTCGAAGCGGCGCCGGCCACGGGGCAGGTAGATGGTCGCCTCGACCGGGCCCTGCGCAAGCTGATGGCTGAAGACCGCGCGGCCATTCGTCGCATCGACCGAGGCGTAGAAGAAGGCCGCGTCATCTGACACAGCCTTGATCGTGTACGTGCCACCCTCGAAGTCGAAAAAGCGCGCGAGGCGGAATGTCGTGCGGCCCGTGGCGTTGCTGATCGGCGTGGCTACCGAGATCGCCTTCTC
>JALOQF010000268.1 GCA_025459425.1 Myxococcaceae bacterium
TCCCCGAGGCGCTGACGCTCGGAGCGGCCCCCGTCGCGCACCACGCCTCGCCGCGAGTACCCGTCGAGCCCCGGGCCCACGCCGAGGCCCCCGTCGGAGAGCGTCGGGACGCCTCGCAGCAGCGACCCGTCTCACCGTCGCTGGCCGACGAGCTCCCTCCGGCCGCGACTGCGACCCGAGGCACGAGCGACAGACCGCCACGCGAGACGCAGGGTGAACCGGTCTCCCCTGCGCCTCGGGTCGATGCTGCCCGCGCTCCCCACGCCGCGGCACCCGGCGGACCGGTCGAGCCGCGCGCGCATAGGGCTTCACCTCGCTTCGCTGCCGAGCCGATGCCGCACGCCGACACGCCGACAGGTCGCAGCCTCGATCACGGCCCGGTGCCGCACGACGCCACGCCCGAAGCGTTCACCCTCGACCCACGTGTGCCGCCGCCGCCGCGCTCCCCTCCGCCCGCCGATGCACACGCACCCCTCGTCGAGGTGCCCCGCGCGGCCCCAGCCCCGGCCCTGCTGTCGACCGAGGGCGCCGTGACGTCGGTGCAGGGCCTCGCCGCGGTCGTGCGGACCCTCGTCGGGCGCTCCTCGGCCGAGACCCGCGTCGACACCTTCGGGCGTGACGAAGGCCTCGTGTCGAAGCTCCAGCCGCTCGCCGACGCGCTGTACGACAGCTGGTTCCGGGTGACGGTCGAAGGCCTCGAGCACGTGCCCCCCGGCCCCTGCCTGCTCGTCGCCAATCACGCTGGAGCGCTCCCGATCGACGGGCCCGTGCTGCACCACGCGCTCAAACGGAACCGGCCCGAGCTGGCCCCCGCGCGGTGGCTGCTGGAGGATCAGCTCTTCCACGCGCCAGGCCTCGGCGTGCTGTGGAATCGCCTCGGCGCCGTTCGCGCCAGCCCCGAGAACGCGCACGCCCTGCTGGCCCAGGGAGCGCCCGTCATCGTCTTCCCAGAGGGCTTTCAGGGCCTCTCGAAGCCCTTCGCCGAGCGCTACCAGCTCCAGCGCTTCGGGCGTGGCGGGTACGTGAAGATCGCCGCGCGCGCCGCGGTGCCCGTCGTTCCGGTCGCCATCGTGGGTGCAGAAGAGTCGGTACCGCTGCTCGCGAAGCTGCCTGGCGGTGCCCTGGGGCTGCCGTTCCTGCCGGTCACGCTGCCTCCGCTCCCGGCGCGCTGGCTGATCCAGTTCGGCGAGCCGCTGCCGCTGCACACGGTCGGCGCTGCGGCCGCAGACGATCTCGCCTGGGTCCAACGGACGAACGACACCGTGCGCGACACCATCGAGCGCATGTTGAAGGACGCGCTCCAGCGGCGCGGCGGCGTGTTCTGAGTCCGCCGCGGTCTTTTCCCTCGACGTCAGTGTCGAGCGCCCAGGCGTGCCGTCGCGCCCCGACGTGGCGGCTCAGCAGACGCGATTGCGCCCGCCCTCCTTCGCCTCGTAGAGCTTCTCGTCGGCCCGGGCGATCAGGGCCTGGGCGTCCTCGGTCTTCTTGCCGATCGTCGCCGTTCCGCACGAGATGGTGACCGGAATGGGGGCTCCATCGAACCGGAACTCGTGCCCCTCGACGAGCTTGCGCACCTTCTCGGCGAGCTGCACGACGCCCTTGTGATCGATCTCTGGTGAGAGCACCGCGAACTCTTCTCCGCCGTAGCGCGCGAGCAGATCCTCGCGGCGAATACGCTTCTTGATCGCCGCGGCCACTTCCTTGAGCACGGCGTCTCCGGCGAGGTGCCCGAAGCCGTCGTTGATCTTCTTGAAGTGATCGACGTCGATCAGCATCAGCGACAGCGCGCGTTGGTAGCGTCGGCACCGCGACAGCTCGCGCTCGATGGCCTCGTCGAAGTAGCGCCGGTTGTGCACCTGCGTCAGGCCATCGACCGTCGTCAGGCGGTAGATCTCGTCGTGGTACGCCGCTTCGATGTTGTCGTTGGCGATGAACTTGAAGACGGTGCGGCCCACCTTGATGAGGTCGGCGTTCCGCAGGGTCACCTTGCCCGAGATCGTCTCGTCGTTGACGAAGGTGCCGTTGGTCGACCCGAGATCTTCGAGGGTGCAGCGGCCGCCCTTCACCGAGACGCGCACGTGCTGGCGGCTCACGGAGTCGTGATCGATCTGGATCTCGCACGTCGACGAGCGGCCGATGACCGTCTTGCCTTCGTCGAGGTCGTACTTGCGGCCCAGGTCTTCGCCGTAGATCACCACCAGCGCCGACGACCGGGCGAAGGGCTTGCCCGACACCTTCGAGATCGAGGTCACCGCGGTGATGGTCTTCGGCCCCATGCGTGGACGCCGAGTGTACCCGCCCCCACGAAAAAACGGGGCGCCCCCACCTTGGGAGCGCCCCGCCCTTTCCAAACAGAACGCTGAAGGCGTTACTGCACCGTCACGCCGGTCTGCGACACCGACACCTCGGGCAGCACCGGGGTCGTCATGTCGTAGAAGAGCTGCGCCTTCGCGGTGTAGCCCGCGCCCGACATGCAGCCCGCAGGAACGGTCAGCTCGACCTCACCGTTGCCCGCCATCAGCTCGGTCGACGAGGTGGCCTCGCAGCCGGCGACCGGCGTGCCGTTGTTGAGGAAGGTGAGCTTGACGAGGCCGTCATCGCCCGCCGCCGTGCCGATCTTGAACTTCTCGACGGTGACGGTGACCTTCGTGGTGCCCTTGGTGACGCTCGCCGGAATGGCCGCCTTGAACTTGATGTCGGGCACGCCGTAGTCGAGAAAGCCGAAGCCCGTCAGGTAGTTCGTGATGCGGTCCATGTTGGTGGCGTTGAACTCGACGAGGTCCTGGAAGGACATCGCCGTGCCGCCCGTCGCCGTCGGCGCGGCGCTCATGCGGAAGGCCTGCACCACCATCGGCGCGCGCTTGCCCGTCGACATGCCCGTCGAGAAGAGGCGGTCGCGGAAGCCGTTCGGAACGGCCGGGAGCGCGAAGCCCTCAGCCGCGCGGGCCGCGTCGAAGAACACGTCCCAGCGGTGCTCGAGCTCGTCCGAGAACGTCACGCGAATCGCCTGCACGCTGGTGCCCAGCGCCGTGGCGACCGCCGGGGTGACGAAGCGGAAGCTGCGCGGGCCCACGCCGGGGATGCCCGTCGAGGCCGGGTTGAAGCGGCCGCCCTCGGGGAACACCGGGTACGCCTGCGTCGAGATGTCGATGGGCGTCGCGCCGCGGGGGTCGAAGACGAGCTTGTTGTCGGGCACCCGCACGAACAGGGCCGACGCGCCGACCTGCGCCGAGGCGTCGTTGAGCGCCGAGGCCGACAGCGCCGCGACGATGATGCCGTACTCCGCGCCCTCGGTGCCGCTGTGCGAAGGCGCCGAACGAACCGGAATCAGGCCAGCGGCCGGGAGCGTCTCCTGCTTGTCGAGGATGTCGTCCTTCGGCGTCGCGGTGTTGACCGCTGCGCCGAGGCCGAGCGGGATCACCCCGCGGCCGGGCACGTTCACGCCGGTGAGCGCCAGCGCTCCGTCGGCGGCCGTCCCGCGGTACGTCGGCATGCGCGCCGAGCGCAGCGCGAAGCCGAAGCCGAGCGGCACGTTCGCCCACCTGAGGTTCCGCTGCGTGAACATCGAGGTGTCGTCGTAGTTGTAGCCCTTGGTGCAGTTCGGCGACGTCTCCGCCGAGTCCTTGCAGGGCGCGTCACGCAGCGTGAACTGAATGTCGCGGACGATCGACGAGTTCAGCCGGCGAATGAGCGGCTGGATCTGGCCGAGCAGCGTCCCGACCTGAATGTTGTCGAGGCCGCCCTGGAAGGCGCCCAGCAGCGGCGACAGGTCGCCGATGGTGAGCTCACCCGAGAACGCCCACGCCGAGCGCGTGCCGCAGGTGCCGGCGCGAATCGCCGTCTCGTCGGCGTTGCCCGACATGTCGGTGCACGAGCCGTTGAGGCCCAGGCCGGCGAGCGTGTTCTTGTTCGTCTCGCTGAAGACGAGGAACGCGCCGTCGGGCACGTTCACCATCATGTCGATGGTGGTACCGAGCTTGATGCGCGTCGGCCGCGACGGGCCGAGCAGCTGGGTGAGGTTCAGGTTGGTGATCGCACCGGCCAGCGACATGCCGCCCACGCCCGCCTTGATGTTGGCGTTCATCGGGTAGCCGTCGAAGGTGCCGCGGAACCCGCCGAACTTCGTGACCTGGTTCCGCCGCATCGCGACCTGCAGCACGTTCGCGTTCGGGCCTGACGGGCGGTAGTTCGCGACCGTGACGTACGTGAAGTCACGGTGGAAGACCGACACCGTGTACGAGGTGGCGGTACCGAAGGTGAACGCGCCGACGCCGCCTGCATTGGTGACGACCTCGGCGGGCTGCGGAATCTCCGCGCCCATCGCGTCAGAGACGATGACGCGCGCGCCAGCGACCGGCCGGCCCGAGAGCTCGTCGACCGCGACCACCGCGCCACCGTTCATCGGCGCCGCGATCACGACCGCCTTGGCCGTGCAGCTCACCGTCCCCACCGTCGCCTGAACCACGTCGACGCCCACGCCGTTGCTGCCGTTGGTGCCGAGGTTCGCGACCGAGAACTCCGTCGAGGCGCCCGTGGTGGGCATCGGCATCGAGAAGAGGCTCATCGACGTCGCCGACCAGGTCGCGCCGTCCTTGATGACGACCGGCTCCTGCCCCGCCCAGGTCGAGACCCAGAACTTCACCTTCGAGCCCGCCTTCGCCACCACGAACTCGGGGATCACCTGGCACCGCGTCACCGTCGAGGCCGCGGGCGGCGTCACGCACTGGCCAGAACGGCACACGAGCGCCGTGCCGCAGTCCGAGTCGGCCGAGCAGAGCCGGGCCTTGCACTCGCCACCGGCCTCGGTGAAGTCGCACACGCACGACGTGTCCATCGGGCAGAAGTCAAGCGCCGACGCGCCGGCCGCGGTGCGCCCCGTCGGGCCACACTGCGCGCTGGTGGTGCAGTCGGGCACGCACGTGTTCGTGGTGCGGCTGCAGCGGAACAGGCGCGGGCACTGATCGTCGTCGTTGCAGGAGTCCTCAGGGCCCCCACCACCGGTGCCTCCGTCGGGCGGCGGCGGCGGCGGAGAACAAGCGATGGACAGCGTCGCAGCAGCGAGCGCCACCCACAGGGTGTTGCGGAACTCGACCTTCATTCGGTGCTCCCTTTGGTGGTGAAAAACGGCCCCTGGGTGAGAAAGGCGCGCGTCCTTTCCGATATGTGCCTACCCGTGTCAACCGGCAGCCGATGACGCAGAGCGACGCGTGTGCCATCGACGAAACCAAACCGTTTCAGGCAGTTGGGTCTCATGGATCGCGACACGGCTGTCACGTTCGGCGAGACTGCGGTGGCGTGGCCCAGCGAAGCCCCACAGCTCCGGCCGATCTGCTTGGTGTGGTGCTGGGGGCCGTGTCACGCGACACGGGCTCGGCCGCCGTCCTGGGGCCGGTCTGGCGTGCGGTGGCCGGTGACACGCTCGCGGCGATCTCGTCGCCGTCGCGCTGGCTGGGCACCACCCTCGTCATCTCGTGCGCGTCGTCGGCCTGGGCCGCGGAGCTTCGCGCCCAACCTCGCCTGCTCGCCGACCTGAAGGCGCGGCTGGGAAACAAAACCGTGCAGGCCCTCGTCTTCGAGCCATGACCGCTCTCGTCCTGATGGCGCTCACGGTGACGACGACGCCCGACGTCGAGGCCGCCCGCCTGGTGCGCGAGCGCTTCGAGGTCTCTGGCCGCACCGTACCCGCCGAGGACCCCCAGCTGATGGCCGCGGCCCAGCGGCTGGCGGCGCTGGCCGCGTCGAAGACGGCGAGCGACGCCGCAGGGCTGCTCGCCGTCACCGAAGCCGTCTCGCGCGCCGGCGGGTGGGACGCGAGCCCCACCGCCATCGTCATCAAGGCCCCGAAGGATCGCCTCGTCACCGAGCTCGCGAAGCAGAAGGATCTCGCCCAGGAGCCCTCGACCGCCATGGGCGTGGGCTTCGCCGAGAGCGGCTCACGCGCGGCCCTCTGCGTGCTGCTCGCGGTGCGGAAGTTCGAGCTGCGGCCCGTCACGCGCGCCTTCGCGAAGCCACCGAGCCGGCTCCCGGTCTGCGGAGCGCTCGAAGCGCCCCTCGAGACGGCCGAGCTCTTCGTCACGCTGCCCTCCGGCGGCGTCGAGCGTCAGCCCATGACGATGGGCGACGCCGGGCTGTGCGCCACCTTCATGCCGGCCACGCGGGGCCGCTACGTCGTCGAGGTGCTCGGGCGCGGGCCGCGCGGGCCAGAGGTCGCCGCGCTCTTCTTCGTCGACGTCGGGGCCTCGTCGGTCAGCGCCGATCAACAGTTCGTCGAGCCCACCACCACCGCCGAGGCCCGGCGCGTCGTCACCGCGCGCATCAACGCCCTGCGCCGCACCATGGGCCTCGTGCCCGTCGCGCCCGACAAGGTGCTCGACGCCGTCGCGCAGGCCTACGCCGACCGCCTCGCCTCCGAGGGGTTCTTCAGCCACGTCGACCCCACCGGAGGCGACCTCAAGTCGCGCCTCGCCGCCGCCAGGTACCGCTTCTCGACCGCGGGCGAGAACCTGGGCTCGTCGAGCGGCCCGCTGGCGGCCCACTTCGGCATCGAGCACAGCCCCGGGCATCGGCTCAACCTGCTCGAGCGCGAGCACCGCGCGCTGGGCCTCGGCCTCGCCACCCGCGCCGCCGACGGGCTGACGGTGTTGGTGCAGGTGCTGGCGGCGCCCCAGCGCGACGACGGCGCCGACCCGCTCGAGCTGGCCTACGGCGCGCTCGCCGAGCTGCGGGCGAAGAAGGGCCTGCCAGCGCTCACCCGGCACCCGGCCCTCGAGGCCCTCGCCGTCGAGCACGCGCGCCGCTGTCTGTCGCGCGACAAGCTGTCCGCCGAGCTCGAGCCCGGCCGCAAGCTGCACGAGCGGGTCTTCGAGGTCGTCACCGACGCACGCGAGGCGTCGATCGATCTCGCCATCGTCGAGAGCGCCCAGGCCATGCCGTCGTCGCGCAACCTCGCAGACCTCCGCTACTCGCGCGTGGGCGTGGGGCTGGTGCGCGGCGACTCGCCCACGTACGGCGACGACAAGCTCTGGGTCGTCATCGTCTACGCGAACCGCGACGAGTGACGCGGCCCCACGGAGCCAGAGCCAAGCCCCACCTTCTCGACTAAGAGAGACCGGGTGACCTCCACCGCCCGGCCGGTGATCCTCGCCATCGACGAGGACCGCGCCAACCAGTCGAAGCTCGCGCAGGCCTTCAACGCGCAAGGCCTGTTCTACCGGTTCATCACCGACCGCAAGAAGGTGCCGGGCGGCATCAAGCAGCTCTCGCCCGATCTGCTGATGGTCTTCGGCGAGCTCTCGAGCGACTTCGTCATCCAGGTGCTCGACGTGGTGGCCAGCGACGTCTCGAGCGCGGCGCTCCCCATCGTCGTGGTGGCGGGAGACACGAGCGACGCCCAGTTCGTCACCGGCCTGCGTACCGGCGTGGTGGCCGTCTTCCCCGCGCCGTTCGACCCGGCGAACGCCATCGCCATGAAGGGCCTCTTCGACGAGCTGCCGTCACGGCCGGGCATGGTGAAGGGCCAGGGCGACGCGAAGCTGCTCGGGCGCCTGGTCGATCACATTCGCCGCACCCGCCGGGCGGGCGCCCTCACCGTCGAGCCGCGCACGCCGAACGAGGGCCGCGCCGTCTTCAGCCGCGGCAAGCTCGAGCGGGCCTCGTTCCTGGGAGCCGTCGGGCCCGATGCGCTCAAGGCCCTGGGCCAGCTGCCGAAGGCGAGCTGGGTCTTCAGCGAGGTGGCGGGCCAGGCGGGCGACGGCGCCGGTGTCGTGATCGAGGTGGGCGACGTCGTGTCGGGCGAGATGGAGGTCGCCGAGGTGCTGGTGGGCGAGGCCGTCGCCGAAGACGAGCCGCTGGCCTTCGAGGTGCCGGTGGCGCGGGCCTCGGCGCCTCCACCCGAGCCGCCCCCCCCGCCCACGTACATCACCCCGGAGCCCATGCTGGCGCCCGGCGTGCAGCCGATTCAGCTGCTGCTGGTGGACGACGACGAGGCGATCTTGCGCATGTTCAAGACGCTCTTCACCAAGCACGGCTTCAAGGTGTCGACGGCGACCGACGGCCAGCTGGGCGCCGAGGTGGCGCTGACGAAGAACTTCGACGTGGTGCTGGCCGACCTCAACATGCCGCACCTCGATGGGTGGGGCCTGCTGCGGCTCCTGCGCGAGGACTACCGCACGCGTGAGCTGCCGGTGGCCTTCGTCTCGGCGCATGACGACTACCGCGAGTCGCTCCGGGCGCTCGACGCCGGCGCGCAGGCCTACCTGTCGAAGGGCACGCGCCTCGACGCGCTGGTGACGCAGGTGAAGAAGCTGCTCGAGCCCAGGCAGAACGCGCTGCGCCTCATTGCCAGCGGAGCGCCCTTCTCGCTCCAGGTGGCCCCGGTGGGCCCGCAGTGGCTGCTGTTGCGCATGGCCGAGCTGCACGCCTCGGGGCGCCTCGACGCGAAGGACGGCTGGGCGCAGTACGCGCTCTTCTTCACCGAGGGGCGCTGCACCCACATCTCGGCACAGGCCGGCAAGTACACCGCCGAGGGCGAGAAGGCCTTCAACGCCTTCATCGCCAGCAAGGCCGCCGAGGCCACGTGGACGCCCGGCAACGGCTCGGCGGCCGAGAACCTGCACCTCGACACCGCCATTCTCGTCGAGCGGGCGAGCGTCACCTTGAACGAGAACGAGCGCCGCGCGAGAGAGAGCCTCATGGTGGCCGCCACGCAGGTCGACGTGAACGCCGAGCTCTACGCGGTGTACCGGCAGGTCGGCCCCAAGCAGTGGCTCGAGGCCGCGCGCCTCATCTGCGAGGAGCGCCTGGCCCCTCGCGACATCATCGCCCGCCTCGAGATCAGCCCGCTCGACGTCGAAGAGACGATGAAGGATCTGATCCGCCGCGGCGTGGTGACGCTGCGCAAGACCTGAGCGGCGGCGCGGGCAAAAACAAACCGCGCACGGAACGACGGTCCGGGCGCGGTCGTACTCGTTGGAATGTGGACCCGCAGCGACGTCAGACCAGCCGACGCTGCGTGGCGAACGACTCGATGCCCATCTGCGGCCCCGACGGCAGCGCGTAGAGCGGGCACTTGATGCAGGTGAAGCTCTGCCAGCCACGACGGACGGCCTCGTCGAGGCAGTTGTCGTAGTGCGAGCAGTTGAGGTTCCGGTGCTGCTCGACCCCGAGGCGCTTGGGGCCTGCCTCAGGGTTGATGCTCTGCGGTAGTTCGGTCGGACACGGCTTCATGTAGGTTCGGCCTCCCTGGAAAACTCCCCCCAAACTGCAGTCTCGCGAGATGCGAAATCACTCACTCGTTCGTACGGCCCTGCGGTGCTACCTGTCGTGAGTCACGCCCGAGCCTCGCTCCGTGGGGGGCAGCGTCCAGTTCTTCTGCGGCTCGGGAGTGCGGCGCACCGTATGGACCGCCATGGCGGTGGGTCAAGGCGATGAGCGCGGAATCCTTATCGGACTCACTCCGTTTCCTGCTGTGGGGCACTTCCACTTCGATTCGGCGGCGCAGCGTGTACGGCATCCACGAAACGATTGTCAAACCGGGGTCCCGCTGGATGTGGGGGGCGCTGGCCCTCGCCCTCGTCGCCGCCCCCGTGTGGGCACAATCACAGGGGCTGCTCGACGCCGTGCGCGTGCACGCCCCCCGGCTGGCGGAGCGGGCGCGCACGGAGCTCGACGCGTGTGAGTCGGCGAAGGGCACGGACGGCAAGACGCGGCCCTGCCCCGAGCGAGCCCGCCTGTCGTTGCTCACCGGCGTGTTGACGCTCTCCGAGGGCGACCCGCGCGGCGCCGCGGCCCAGCTGACACGGGTGCCCGCACCGAAGGGCCTCGAGGCGTTTCATGCCTGGTACCTCGGCGAGGCGCAGGCCTGGGCCCAGGACAAAGCCCGGGCGCTGGTGTCCCTCGGGAAGGCGCAGGCGAAGGCGCCGCCGTGGCTGGCCCGCCGCGTCGAGGTGCGCATCGCCGAGCTGCAGCTCGAGCTGGGCCAGGCGACGAAGGCCCGGCCCGTGCTCGAGCAGTACGCTGCCGAGACGCCGACGGCCGAGGCGCTGCTGGCGCGGGCCTACGCGCGGCTCGCCACCGGGGCTGGGGCCGAAGGCCTGAAGGATCTGCGCACGATTGTCCTCCGCT
>JALOQF010000269.1 GCA_025459425.1 Myxococcaceae bacterium
GGCGTACTCGGACTGCCACCCGCCCTTGAAGGCGACGAGGGTGCCCGCGCGCGTGACGACGACCGGGCCGATGGAGACGTCGCTCGGCGTGCTCTGCGCCGACGTCCAGGTGAGGCCGTCGACGCTGCGATAGCGGGTGGCGCCGTTCCACAGCAGGAAAGCGCCGTGGGTGTAGACACCACTCGAGGTGAAGCCCGACGCGACGGTCTGCTGCGCCCAGGTGACGCCGCGGTCGGTCGAGGTGCAGAGCGCGCCGCTCCACCGCACGAGAATGAGCGTCGAGCCGTGCGCGAGCAGGCCCCGCACGCCGGCCAGACAGGGCGCTGGGAGCGCGACCGTCGTCCACGTCGCCCCGACGTCGTCGCTGGCCTTGAGGGCGTCGTCGAGCGCGATGAAGAAGCGGCCTCCCCCGGCTGGCAGGAAGGCTGCGTGACGCGTCACCGAGCCCGTGCGCAGGTCTCCGCCCGCGCTCCAGGTGCCGCGCTGGCCGTCGAGGCGTGACACCTGCGGCGGCCCTGCTGCTCCGATGACGGCCTGGGCGCTCGCGGTGATGGCGCCAAACGAGGTGCCAGTGGTGACGTCTTCCCACGACACGCCGTCGAGCGTCCGTCGCACGCGGCCAGGCGCCCCCCAGCCCCAGGTGGCCACGACCGACGTGCCCGTGTGCACGAGGCCCATCGAGGCCCACGGGTGGTGAAAACACTCGACGAGCGGAGGGTCTCCACAGCGAGTGCCAGCCGCTTCGTCGCGGTCGTGAAGCCAGGTGCGCCCGTCGTCGCAGGACACCATGGTGCGGCCGAGCCGGCCCTGGGCGATGAGCACGTCGACCGACCGGATCCCGGCATCGTGCGGCGGGCCCGCGTCGACCGTCGGCAGGGGGGCTCCAGCATCGACCGGGCCCCCGTCGTCGGCGTCCCTGGGTGGGGTTCCGGCATCTCGTGGCCCTGCGTCGGGCGAGCCGAGGTCCGTCTGGCCGGCGTCCACCGGACCCGAGTCGGGCGCCGGCGTTCCAGCGTCTTCGCTGGCGACGCTGAAAGGGAGCCCCGGTGTCCCAGGTGGAACGGCCGGTTCCACGTCGAGGTCGCCCACCAGGCCGTCACAGGCGGCGAGCGTGAGCAGGAAAAGGGCCTGGCGCATGCGTGTCAGTGGCGAGCGGCCTGCCGACTCGTGGGACAAAATGCGCAGACGCCCCCACCGGCCCGGGAGCCCGCGGAGGTGTTCGTCCACCGCCGCCACGGCTCACCCATGACGGCGCGCGCGAACGCCCCCTCGAGCCTCGCGTCCGCACCTCGGCGCTCGAGCCCGCGTCACCCCATCGCCTCCGACTGCGCCCCGTGCGTGGAGCCCGGCGTGCCCCGCTTGACTCACTGCCGCCACGCGAGTCGAGTTCGCGCCTCCATGGCCCAGCCCGTCGCCGACCTCGCGGCCGTCTTTCCTCCTCCGCCTGCGGCCGTTCCGCCGGGCCTCACCGCGCCGTCGAAGTCCTACCGGCGCCACGCCTGGCTCGCGCTCGGCGGCCTGCTCGCCTTCGTGGCCTTGTACCTGGGCCTCACCGGCTACCTCGGGTGGATGGTGTGGCGCCTGCTGGGCAACGCGCTCCTCCACGGCGGCAACGTCTTTGGCGCGGCGCTGCTCTCGGTCCCCGCCCTCTTCTTCCTCGCCTTCCTCGTGCGCGGCCTCTTCGTGGTGAAGCACTCGGCCGACCCGACGCTCGTCGAGCTCGACCCCGAGAAGCAGCCGACGCTGTTCGCCTTCATCATGAAGCTGGCCGACGACACCGGCGCGCCCCGCCCGCACAAGGTGTTCCTCTCGGGCCGCGTCAACGCCGCCGTCTTCTACGACTTGTCCTTCTGGAACCTGCTGTTCCCGTCGAAGAAGAACCTCGAGCTGGGGCTCGGCCTCATCAACGCGCTCACCCTCGACGAGCTGAAGGCCGTCGTCGCCCACGAGTACGGGCACTTCGCCCAGAAGACGATGGCCGTGGGCCGGTGGGTGTATGTCGCGCAGCAGATTGCCGGCCACGTCGTCATGTCCCGCGGGCTGTTCGACCGGATGCTGCAGGGGCTCTCACGCATCGACATTCGCATCGCCTGGGTGGGGTGGATTGGGCGGCTCTTCGTGTGGGCCATTCGCGCCGTGCTCGACACGGCCTTCCGGCTGGTGGTGCTGGCGCACCGCGCGCTGGGCCGTGAGATGGAATTCAACGCCGACCTCGTCGCCGTCTCGGTGTCGGGCAGCGACAGCCTGGTGCACGCGCTGCATCGCCTGGGGCCTGCGGACGAGGCGTGGGAAGAGGCCGTGTCCTTCGCGGCGGAGGAGCTGAGCGCGGGGCGTGACGTCGATGACCTCTTCGTGCTGCAGACGGCGGCGCTCGGGCACCTGCGGCGCATTCTCGACGAGCCCGACTTCGGCCAGACGCCGCAGCGCCCCGGCGCCGACACCACGTTTCGGGTCTTCGACGCCAAGCTGGCCCAGCCCCCGAAGATGTGGATGACGCACCCGCCGAACCGCGAGCGAGAAGACGGCGCCAAGGCGGCGTACGTGCCGTCACCGCTCGATGCGCGCCCCGCGTGGACGCTCTTCGCCGACGTCGACGCCGTGCGCCGCGAGGTGACGGCGAAGCTCTTCGAGCCAGCGAAGCAGCGCCGCGCCGAGAACCCGCCCTCGACCAACCCGCCGCAGCCCGAAGGCACGCTGCTCGAGCGCTTCGCGAAACGGTTTTCCCGCCCCGCGCTCGACCCGCGCTACCGGGGCGTGTACCTGGGGCGCTCCATCATCGCCTTCCATGGTGACGCCAGGGGCCTCATCGGCCCGGTGCCGTCGCTCGGCCCGGCCGAAGTGCAGCGCGCGCTCGACGGCCTGTACCCCGATGGCCTCAAGGGTGAGCTGGCGAGCTACCGGGAGCGGCGAGAGGAAGAGGTGCTCCTCGAAGGCCTGCAGGACGGCGTGCTGACGGCGCCGGGCGGCGTCATTCGCTACCGGGGGCGCGAGCTGCGGCGCAAGGAGCTGCCGCGCGTGCTCGACTCGGTGCGCGCCGAGCGCAAGGACATCGAGCAGCGCATCCTCGAGCATGACCGCGCCTGCCGGGCCACCCACCTCGCCGCGGCCAGGCTCGTCGGCCACGGCTGGGACGCGCACCTCGAGGGCCTGGTGAAGCTGCTGCACTTCGCGGGGCAGTCGCTGCGCAACCTCGGTGATGCCCACGGCCACCTGCACCACGTGCTGAACATCGTGCTGGCCGACGGCAATGTCTCGAACGCCGAGCGGCGCCGGGTGCTGGCCTCGGCCGACGACCTGTACCTCGTGATGACGACGCTGTGGGCGAACACCCGGGCCCTCACGCTGCCAGCTGACGTGAAGGCGACCTTCGAGGGCGCCGGTGGCTTCACCGCGCTCGCCGAAGACCTGGGCCTCAACGAGCCCAACGAGCAGAACCTCGGCGACTGGCTCAAGGTGATGGAGGGCTGGGCGCAGGGCGCGATGGGCGACCTCAAGGTGCTGGCCGACGTGACGCTCGACCGCCTGCTCGAGGTGGAGCGTGACGTGGCCCACTGGGCGACCGATGGCGGAGACGTGGCTGACGCGCCGGCCGCCGCCCGGGTGCCCGCGACGTACGCCACCTGCGTCGTCGGCAAGGAGCGCGAGCGGCAGAAGAAGCTCGGCTGGTGGGACCGCTTCCAGACCGCCGATGGCGTGGTGCCCGGCGCGCTGCGCGCGATGGTGGCGTCGGGCCTGTTGTTGCCGGCGCTCTTCATCGGCGGCCACGTGGGCAGCTCGACGGTGCATGTGGTGAACGGCCTCGACGCGCCGGTGCTGGTGACGTTCGACGGGACGAAGCACGTCGTGCCTGCGCACGGCACCGACACGTGGGACGTCGAGCCATCGGGCAGCGCGCACGTCGAGACGAAGACCCTCGAGGGCGAGGTCGTCGAGGCCTTCGACGTCGAGGTGGGCGGCGGCTTCTCGCACGCCATCTACAACGTGGCGCAGGCCGTGCCGTTGGTGGAGTGGACGGCGGTGTACGGCGCAGGGGCCGGCACCAACGAGCCCGACCACCCCATCGGTGCCACCAGGTGGATGGACGCGCCCCAGGACTACGTGTTTCAGCAGCCACCGACGAGCATCTCGCTCAAGCGTGGGCAGACGGCGCGCAAGCGGGTGGTCGATGCGCTGCTCGAGGCCTCTCCGACGGCGCAGGTGCGCGCGGTGCCGGACGAAGCGACGCGCGCGGCGATGGTGACGGGCCACGTGCGCTTCGACGCTCCGACGAGCGAGGACTTCGCGGACTGGGCGGGGCTCGCGATGGACGACGACGCCCTCTCGAAGGTGTTGCTCGAGCGAGCGGCGGCGCACCCCCGCGACGTCACGCTGCAGCGGCTCGCGATGGAGGCCGGCCCCGAAGCGCGCACCGAGGTGTGTGGGCGCGTCGAGAAGGCCGCGCCGGGTGACGCCGACACGCTGTACCTGTCGCTGCGGTGCCGAAACGCGCCGTCGCAGGACTTCCTCGAGGCGTGGCAGCAGCACGCCGACCACCCGTGGCTCAACTGGGCGGTGTCGGGAACCCTGGCCGGCGACGGGCGGTGGCGCGAGGCGGCGCAGGCGCTCGAGACGGCGCTCTCGTCGAAGGCGCTCGGCTCGATGAAGGGCGCGGGGCAGCTCGAGTACGTGCGGTTGGTGCGCAGCGCGGCGGCGTCCGGCGTTCCGCTGAAAGAGAACGCCGCCGTGGTGGCCACGAAGGAGGGCTCGATTCTGGCCTTCGTCCGTCGCGTCGAGGGGCCTGCGAGGAGCGACGACTGGCCCACGCCCGTTGCCTGGCGTGCCCTGGGGCATGGGCAGCTCGCCGAGGCCCTGCGGAAAGCGGGCGAGACGAAAGACCCGGGGCTCAGCAAGCGCATGGTGGTGCTGGTGGGCGCGTCGGACGGCGCCTCGCGGCCCGAGGTCGAGTCTGCGCTGGGCGCTGCCGGTGAGTCCGTCGAGCGGTGGGTGCAGGTGGCGCTGCGGCTGCGCGCGGGCCAGACCGTCGAGCGGCCCGGTGAGCTCGTTCCGGGCATGACGTCGACGGTGGTGAACGAGGCCATCCTGTTCGCGCTCCAGGACCCCGGGTTGGCGAAGGCGCCGGGGAAGCTCGACGCCGTGATGACCGGCCTCGACGTGCGGCAGCGCGCCATCGTGTCGGCGATGGGCGCCATCGTCCTCGGAGAGAAGGCTCCGGCCAGCTGGCGCAAGACGGCGAAGGCGGGCTTGTTCGTCTTCGAGCGCCCGTTCTTCCGGTGAGTCGCCCGTCGTGTCGGCCTCGCGCGTGGCGTGGCAGACGCGTCTGGACACTCGACCTCGGTGAGCGCCCGGCCGCGGCGTGCTCCGCAGCGTTCCACGTGGAACCTCAGGCCGCGTGACTCACCTGCTGCGCACGCGGCTCAGCACCGGGAGCACCTCGGCCAGCAGGAACTTCACGTGCGCCTCCTGCCACGACGACTGGCTCACGGCGCCCACCAGCACCGCGTCGAGGTCGCGCGCCGCGTAGGCCCACACGCCCGTGGCTCCCGAGTGGCCCTCGAGCACCGGGAGCCCACCCAACGCGAAGAACACGCCACCGGGACGAATTCTCCAGGCGCAGAGCCCGACGTCGATGCCCGGGTGCATGGCGTCTTCGGTGAACGACGTCGCCAGCGCGTTCAGCGGCACGGGCCGACCGGCGAGCAACCCGCGCAGCAGGCGTCGCAGGTCTTCGACCGTCGTCGCCAGGCCGCCGCCAGCCTGGTCGACGCTGAGCGCCGGGGCGCCGCGGAGGTTCACCCGGCCCACGAAGACGTCGGCGATGGGCAGCACGCCCGCCGGCGCCGGCTCGTACGCGTGGTACCAGGTGTGCGTCAGCGCGAGCGGCTCGAGCACCTCGCGGCGCACGACCTCGTGAAACGGCCGCCCCGTGACGCCCTCGAGCACGAGGCCGAGCAGGTCGTAGTTGAGGTCGGAGTAATGGAACACGCTGCCCGGCGCACCGACGGCCGGGTAGTGCGCGCGGGTGTACGCGAACACGTCGTCGCGCGACCACCGCCGGTTCGGCTCGAGTGCGATGCGGTCGAAGAGCCGCGGCTCGCCATCGCTCGACGCATCCGAGAAGGCGTCGGGCAGGCCGGTTCGGTGGGCGAGCAGTTGCCGCACCGTGACCTTCGCCAGCGCCTCGTCACCGCCGACGATGGGGAGCCCGGTGATGGCCTCGGGCCGGGTCCACTTCGAGAGGGGGTCTTCGAGGCTGAGGGCCCCGCGGCGCTCCAGCGCCAGCACGGCGGTGGCGACGAACAGCTTGCCGACGCTCGCCGACAGGAACGGCGTCTCGAGCGTCATCGGGGTGCCCGCATCGACGTCGGCAAGACCGTGCGCCCAGCCCTGCTGCAGCCCGAGCCCCGGCGCGTCGACCCACATCACGCCACCGTGCACCAGGTCGTCCGTCTCGACCGCCTCGCGAAGGGCCTCGTCGAGGTGCGCGGCGGCCTCGTCGCGTGACAGGGGCCTCGCCTGGAGCGCCACGAGCACGCCAACGACGCCGCCGAGCACCGCGAGACCAATCAGTCCGCGCCTGATGTAAGTCATACTCACATCATGGACACGGGAAGAGCGCCGAGGCAAGACCTTCGCTCATGGAGAAGACGAAGCGGGTTTCACCCCGGAGGATCAAGCGGCGTGCGCCGAGCCGCTACCACCACGGGGACCTGCGTCGGGCCCTGCTCGACCTGGCGCTGCGGGTCGTCGAGCGTGAAGGCGTCGAGGCGGTGAAGCTCAACGCGCTGGCGAGCGAGCTGCGGGTCTCGGTCGCTGCGCCATTTCGACACTTCCCCACGCGCGAGGCGCTCCTGGTGACGCTCGCAGAGGAGGGCGCCGACCAGTTGGTCGCGGCGATGGAAGCGGCTGCCGCGCGGGCGGCGGACCCACTCGAGGCCCAGCGCGCCCGAGGCGTGGCCTACGTACGCTTCGCGGTCGAGCAGCCCGGCGCGTTCTCGTTGTTGACGCGCGTGGAGTTGCTGAGGGCGTCACCGCGCTTGCGCGAGCTGTCGGCGTCACAGCAGTCGCTGATGGAGCCCATCCTCGGGCGGCAACACCGTGGGCACGCGAGCCGGTCGGTCGCCAGGCGCAGCGCCGGGTTCCTCGCGGCGCAGGCGCTCACCTATGGGCTGGCGCGCATGCTCGTCGACGGACTCCTGGGTGAGGTGTCGGCCGACGACGCGGAGCGCCTCGCCATCGAGCTGACCGGAGTCCTCGGCGAGGGGCTGCTCGAGCGCCGGTGAGGTCTTCTCTGCGCGACAGCGGCCTGCGAAGTCGCTGACGCAGGGGCGTCGGACGCGCCGCGTGCCGACATCACGCGAGTCGCTCGCCCCGGCTTCGGTCAGAGCGAGGGGCGCGATGGAGCCCATCCTCGGCAGGCAACACCGCGGGCACGCGAGCCGGTCGGTCGCCAGGCTCCTCGCGGCCCAGATGCTCACCCATGGGCTGGCGCGCCTGCTCCTCGACGGACCCCTGGGTGAGGTGTCGGCCGACGATGCCGAGCGCCTCGCCATCGAGCTGACCGGAGTCCTCGGTGAGGGGCTGCTCGAGCGCCGGTGAGGTCTTCTCCGCGCGACAGCGGCCTGCGAAGGCGTTGACGCAGGGGCGTCGGACGCGCCGCGTACCGAGCGCGGCGCCAGGTCGTGTCAGGGCGCGGTGTCATGCATCTCGAACAGCAGGGTGCCTCCATCACGCGAGTCGCTCGCCCCGGCTTCGGTCGGAGCGAGGGGCGCGATGGAACCCATCCTCGGCAGGCAACACCGCGGGCACGCGAGCCGGTCGGTCGCCAGGCGCAGCGCCGGGCTCCTCACAGCCCAGGTGCTCGCCCATCGGCTGGCGCGCCTGCTCGTCGGCTCCATCACGCCCCTCACCACGTCGTTCGACGAAGCGCGAGCAGCCAGGCCTCGAGGTCGCCGACGGCCTCGGGCAGCGGCTCAGCGGGGAGAGACGACGTGTCCCTCGCGTCGTCGAGGCGCGTGAAGAGGGCCTCGACCCGCGTGAGCCACTCGCGCGACAGCGCCTCGGGCAGCGCCGCGAGCTCACCCTGTCGCTTCGCCTCGACGAGCGCTCGCACGTCCTCGAGGGCGTAGGGCGCGAGCAGGCGGGTCACGTCGGTCTCGAGCTGGCCGGTGCGCAGCAGGTGCGTGCCCGTCAGCGTCGTACGCACGACGTACAGGAGCTTCTTCGCCGACTGGAAGCCGCTCGCTTCCCACGCGCGCAGCTGCTGCCTCGCGAAGCCCTGGTAGTGGCGATACACCCGGCGTGAGAGCACTGCCGAGACGAGCGGCCGCAGCGCCTCGAGCGCGGGCGACGTCACCAGCGCGAGGTGGCCGAGCAGGCGCTCGACGTAGTTGCCGTTCCCAGCCACCACGCCCCGCAGCACCCCCTGCACCTCGTTCGACGAGTAGTCGACCTCGACGCCGTCGATGACGAGCAGCAGCTCTCGCGCGCGCGAGCGGGGCTCGAGCCCGAGCAGCTCGCGGGCGGGCTCGACGTGCACGGCCTTGAGGTCGAGGTCGCTGTCTGGGGAAGGGAAGCCGTAGGCGTGCGCGCCCGACAGCGCGACGACGAGGTGTTCACGCGCCTTCGCCTGCTCGTCGAGAAAGCGCGTCGCGACGGTGAGCTGGTGTGGCGAGAGGATGTTCGTCATGGGCCCTCCAGGGTGCGGCTCGCGGCGGACGGCGTGCCGAGTCGTGACTGACGCGGCGCCGAGGTGACGTCCTCCCAGTGAAGGCTCCGGCTCGCGCCTCGTGCGCACTCCGATATCCGGCCGCTGGCCTCGCTCGACGCCTCGGTGTCGGCGAGGGCATCGGCACCTGGCTGTCGCTGCCGGCCGGGCACACCACCGAGTTGCTGCGCCGCTGGCCGGTCTTTCGCGAGGCGGCTCTGCTGCAACAACTGGCTCGGTGTGGCGTTGCTCATGGCTGGAGGGAGTCGTTTCCCGCTGCGGGCGAGACGTGGAGCACCGAGGCGCCTGGCGTCGTGTACGCCCTGGCGGCCGCCTGGAGCCCGTCGCGAAGGATGTCGGTGACGCGCGTGTCCGCGAGGCCGACCTCTTCACCGAGGCGCAGTTCATCGTGGGCCTCGACAACGAGACGAAGGATGTCGGTGACGCACGTGTCCCTGAGGCTGACATCATCACCGAGGCGCAGTTCATCGTGGGCCTCGATAACGAGACGAAGGATGTCGGTGACGCGCGTGTCCGCGAGACCGACCTCTTCACCGAGGCGCAGTTCATCGTGGGCCTCGACAACGAGCCGAAGGAGACGCTCGAAGAGACGTACCAGATGGCGTGGGACTGGCACGGGGCTGTCTTCATCTCGGCGAGCGCACCTCGCCTGGTGCACCCCTGGAATGAGCAATCCCCGGCTCGCACGCGCACCAATTCGTCGTCGCCAGTCCCGGGCCTCGACGTGTCGCCACACGCGGGTGGCACGAGGCCGCGAGGGCGCGCCGCTGCCTTCCGCCTCACGCCGACACGTCTCCTTCGGTCGGCTCGGGCGCTCGTGGTGCATCGCGCCCCCAGGGCCCGGGCCCCCGCTCGACCCAACGCGCCGCGCGCGCCTCGGCGATTCGAACCAGCAGCCGATGCGCTCTGACCCGGTCGGGTGCCTCGGGCAAGGCGCTCGCGTCTCTCGCGGCCTCGAGCTCTGGCGCGAGCGCTTCGGCTTCCCGCAGCACCTCGTCGAGAGGCACCCTGCCTTGCTTGATGTCGAGCAGCCGCGCCCGAACGGCGCCCGTCGTCTCGAAGCGTGGCGACCCCGTGCGCAGCCACTCGCTCGCGAGGTGAATGAGGCGCAGCAGGTTGTACGCGTTCTTCGGCGACAGCCGTCGCGCGAGCGGGACGACCGCCCGGTTCGCCTCGTCGTCGGCTGCTCCCGTCCGCGCCTGGTTGACACCGGTCGGCGTCGTCACACCGTCGCCCTCGCGCACGGGAGATGGAGTGACCGGCCCGTCTCCAGGCACCGCTGCGCTCGGCATTCGATGCACGACGCCTCCACCGAGGGCCCAGGCCTTCAGCGAGGCGAAGTCGTTGGCCGGGAGCAGCCCTTGATCCGACAACGAGCGCGTCAGTTGCTCTTGAGGTACGTCTTCGCGGCGAGCCGCGCCTCGGCCTCGCTGGTGTGCGTCCGGGGCGAGACGGAGGCGAGGCGCGACGCGACGGCCTCGAGGTCGAGGTGGGGCTCCGCGCGCAGCCAGTCGAGCACCGAATCGCGGTGCGCCGCGAGCTGCTCGGACTTCTGGAGCGCATCGAGCTGCCGCAGCGCGTACCGGCCGAAGCTCCCGAAGAGCGCCTTCGAGACGAACGCGTCGCGCGCCTCGAGCAGCCACGCCCCCACCTCGTCCACCGCGCGCACGGTGGGCACGAAGAGCAGCTCGAGCGTGTTCGGGTCTGCCCGCAGCGCCTGCGCGACCGTCTTCTCGGCTTCCCAGAAGGTCTGGCTCCCGTCGGCGCTGACGAGGTCTCGCGGCGCGTCGACGAGGCCCACCGTCCACGAGAACGGCAGCAGGAAAGCGCCACGAACGTCGGTGTCCGACGACTCGGTGGCGAGGCCCCACGCGCGCGAGCCCACCGTCGCCTCGAGCACGACACAGCGCCGCAGCGCCTGCCACGCGGCC
>JALOQF010000632.1 GCA_025459425.1 Myxococcaceae bacterium
GCTGGTGCAGCCGGTCGACGGCGCGAAGTAAGCCGCACACGCTTCAAAGGGGCGCGAGGCCTGGCCGGTCCTTCATGGACCCGCCGGGCCTTCGTGTTTTTCGAGGCCCTGGCGGTGAAACCTCGACCCAGCCTCGTTCGTGAGGTGAACAGCCACCCCTCGCCGCCCCTGCGTCCAGCGCCGGGCGACAGCCCTGTCATTGTGCGAGCGCACACGGGTTTCGCTTGATGAAAATCAAGGAAGAACGGGTTGCTGGTGGACAAGCCTCACGCTACTTGCTGCGCCGCACCATTCACCGGAGCCCACAATGAAAGTCGGCATCGACGCCCTTGGAGTCGCGGTCCCCTCGATGTGCATCGACCTCGAAGTGCTCGCGAAGGCGCGCGGGGTCGACCCGCTCAAGTACCTCGACGGCCTGGGCACCTGGCGCATGGGCGTGGCGCCGCTCGACGAAGACACGGTGACGCTGGCGGCGCGCGCGGCGTCGATGGCGATGAAGTCGGCGCAGGCGAGCCCCGACGAGATCGGCATGCTGGTGGTGGGCACCGAGACGGCGGTCGATCATTCGAAGCCGGTCTCGTCCTTCGTGCAGGGCCTGCTCGGCATCGGCACGCGCTGCCGCGTCTTCGAGACGAAGCATGCCTGCTACGGCGGCACCGCGGCGCTCATGATGGCGCTCGACTGGATCCGCTCGGGCAGCGCGCAGGGCAAGAAGGCCCTCATCGTGTGCAGTGACATCGCGCGCTACGGCCTCAAGACGGCAGGCGAGCCCACCCAGGGCGCGGGCGCGGTGGCGTTGGTGGTGTCGGCGAACCCGCGGCTGGTGGAGCTCGACCCCTCGCGCACCGGCCAGTACGCGAGCGACGTGCACGACTTCTGGCGGCCGCTCTACTCGAAGGACGCCTTCGTCGACGGGCACTACTCGGTGCAGTGTTACCTCGACGCCATCACCGGCGCGTACAAGCACTACAAGGAGCTCGAGCCCACGGTGACGGCGAACGACTTCGCGGCGCTCGCGTACCACGTGCCCTACGGCAAGATGGCGAAGAAGGCCCACCGCCAGCTGCGCGCGCTCGAGAACGACCCCGCGCCCGACGCGTCGTTCGAGACGCAGGTGGCGGCGTCGCTCGCGCTGCCGGCGCAGGTCGGCAACATCTACACGGGCTCGTTGTACCTCGCGCTCACGTCATTGCTCTCGACGTCGGCGCGGCCGCTCGATGGGCAGCGCATCGGCCTCTTCTCGTACGGCAGCGGCTCGTGCGCCGAGTTCTTCTCGGGCACCGTCGTGGCGGGCGCGCAGGAGCGCGTGAAGGCGCTGGGCCTGCAGGCGATGCTCGACGCTCGCAAGAAGCTCTCCATCGACGAGTACGAGGCCATCATGCGCGCGCGTGAGGAAGCCGACGTGAAGCCGGTCGAGACGAAGGCGGCCGACGATTACCGCTTCCTCGGCGTCGATTCGCACAAGCGTACGTACGTCGGCCCGCGCGCCTGACGCCCTCGTTGGTGCGGACGAAGGCTCTTCGTCACTGGCGACCTATCCTGCGCGTTCAATCGCGCGCAGGCTGTTCCGTCTCCGTCTGCCGTCGTCGAGCCAACCGGCAAAAAAGGGCGATGGTCGCCAAGACTCCGGCCAGAGCCGCTGCAGGCCACCACCCGGACGAGGCTGGAGAGAAGCGACCGTCCTCGCGGAACTCGTCGAGCAGGATGACAGGCCGGTTCCCGGCGCACGCGTTCGTTCGGCACATGAACCACCCGCACTGCAGGTAGAGGACGGAGCGGCGTCCCGATGGGACGAGCCCCCCGTTCGGTGCTGAGTCCGAAAACACCAACTGCACTGGGGATCGACAGGTGCGAGTCCCAAGGTGTACCCGAAGGAGCGCGAACTCCCGGCCGGGAAGACTGAGGCGAGCGATCTCGTCCGCGACGATCGCGCAGTCGGCCTCGCCCAACGGGTCCACCGGTTCTGGGCAGTGCGCAGCGTTGGCCGGTGCGGCCGAGACAACCATGAGAATGACCAGCGCGACTCCGAGCGGCTGGCGTCCGGCGCTGAATGATCTGGCCAGAGCGGACATGAGGGAGTCGTTCACCCGTTGGATTCGGGCTCGCGACCGGACTCCGCCGCGCTGCGCTCAGCGCTTCGTCGAAGCATGTACACGGTGCCCGCCAGACCAACGGCGCCCGCCGGCAGGAGGAGCGTCTCGGAGCCCAACACCCCGTGGGCCGTCGTCCCCAGCGCGCCGCCTGCGAAGAAGCCGGCCAGCAGCACGAGGTGCAGCCGCACGCGGAACCACTCGACTGGTTGTCCTCGCAGCCAGTGGCCGACGGTGATGCCGAGGTCGGTGACGATGCCCGTCATGTGCGTCGTGCGGATGATGGCGCCCGAGTACGACGTCGCGAGCGCGTTCTGCAGCCCGCACGCGACGGCCGCCAGTACCTCGCCCGAGACCGAGTGCTCCCTCGAGCCCAGCCAGGCGCCGAACAGCAGGCCCGCCTCGACGAGCAGCGCCACCCCGTACCGGCGCCCGGCGTGCAGCGTCGACTGCTGAACGATGAAGCCCGACAGCGCCGCGCCCGCGAAGAAGCACAGCACCACCGCAGCGGCCCGCAGGGCCACGTCGACGTGGCCTCGTGACGCCTCGAAGGACACCGAG
>JALOQF010000034.1 GCA_025459425.1 Myxococcaceae bacterium
CCGAGGGCCACCAGCGCCGCGCCACCGAAGGCCACCGTCGCGGGGAAGGGCGCGGTGACGAGCCCGTGGCGCCACGACACCGCCTGGTCGAAGGGAAACCCGCCGCTCGAGCCGCCGACGACGAGCACGTCGCCGCGCTCCGGCCTCGGCACGACGAGGGGGCGGCTTCGCCCGCCCGTCAGCGAGCCCAGCGCCCACGGCAGCCGCTGCCCATCGCGCCACACGGCCGCGCCTGGCGAGCCCGGGTTGAGGAGCGCGTCACCGCGCGCCGGCCACGGGGCCCACCACTCGATGGGCGCACCGGTGGGCGGCTGGGCCACGAAGCCGCCGTCGCGCAGCAGCCAGGTGGCGTCACGGCCGCGGTCGACGAGGCGCAGCGCGTGCTCCACCGGGTCCCACGCGACGTGCGGCCGCTGGACACCCGCCGGGAGCTGCGCCAGCAGGCCCCCGTCGAGTCGGACGACGTCGCCGACGAGGGCCCCTCCGTCGAGCGGCAGGCCGCCGAAGACGACGATGGTGTCGAGTGGCGGCACCCAGGCGAGGCCCGCGTCGAGGCGCCCGCTGTGGCCGACGCGCGTCCACAGCCCGTTCTGCAGGCTCCAGAGCTCACCGTTCTGTCCGTGCGCGAGCGTCTGGTCGCGCCGTGGGTCGTACGCGCCGCCCGAGAAGGTGGTGGCCGGGGGCAGGTTGAAGCGCGACAGCCCGCTCTGCGACACCGTGAGGTTGGGCAGGCTGCTGACGGCGCTGAGGAGGACGAAGCGCCCGCGGAGCGAGTCGTAGGTGGGCCACAGCCGCGCCAGGCCATTGATGACCTCGGTGGTACCCGACAGGCCCGCGCCGCGCAGGCTCACCACCTGCGGCGCATTCGACGGGCAGCCCGGCCACGCGCCGCCGATGAGCAGACTGCCGGTGGCCGTGTCGGCGAGGGCCGCGCCGCACTCGAAAGTCGGAGCGTCGAGCACCTGCCGCCGCCAGGTGGGGCGCGCGAGGAAGCGCTCGACGCGCCCGTCGAACGCGGCGCGCACGGCGGTGCCGACGCCGTTGAGGTCGTTCGTCACCAGCAGCTGTGGCACCCAGCCGGGGCGTCGCTCGAAGTCCGACGGGTTGTCGATGAGGCCCTCGCCGGGCGTCGCGTGCAGCCGGTAGCGCTTCACCGTCGCGGGCAACGACGCGTTGCCGGCGGCGTCGATGAGCGTCACCAGCACCTCCTGCGCGTCGGCCAGCGCCAGGGGAGCGCGCGGCAGCCCGCCATCGGGCGTCGCGCGCAGGACCCCGATGGGGAAGGCCGCGCTGCGCACGGTGGCCAGCACCGTGGAGCCCGGCTCGAGGCCGAAGCTGGCCGACAGCGACAGCCCGGGCCCGGCGTCGGGGGCGGCGAAGGGGCGCCGCTCGACGAGCAGCCCGTCGAGCGAGCTGGCCGGCGGCGTGTCGTCGCGGACGAGCTGCGCCACCTCGGCGTCGCGGGCGTTGCCGACGTCGTCGACGAGGCGCACGGTGGCGGGCCAGCGCCCCTCGGGCACCGAGGTGTCGATGGTGAGGCTGCCGACGAAGGCCGCGCCGCTGCGGGCGCAGGTGGCCTCGAGCGCGCCGAGCGCGAGCCGCGGCGGCGCCACCCGCGGCTCGTCGACGCTGAAGCTCACCGTCAGCACGCTGCCGCGCCCCAGGGCCTCGGGCGCCCACTGGGGCCCCAGCGTGGCCAGGGGGCTGTCGGCGGGCGCGGCGATGCGCGTCGAGACGCTGTCGTCGACGACGCGGGGCGCGGTGAAGTCGAAGTCGACGACGACGCGGTCGGCAAAGGTGCGCCCGCTCGCGTCCGTCACCTCGACGCGCGCGAGGTTCTGGCCCTCTGGCGTGTCGGCGGTGACGGTGAAGGCGCAGCGGTACGAGGTGCCGTCGCGCAGACAGGGCACCACCTGGGTGTCGATGGTGGCGACGAGGCGTTCTGGCCGGCCGTCGACGGTGGCGAGAATCGCGCCCTCGGAGAAGCCCGGGTTGCGGCTGAAGCGGGTGCGCGGCGAGCCATCACGCGCCACCACGGTGAGGCCGGTGATGGTGGCCGAGGGCCAGGTCGCCCGCACGACGCAGCGCCGCGTCGTGCGGTCTTCGGGGTCGAGCGACGCGCAGAGGTCGGCCGACGGCGGGCAGTCGCGGTCGCTCTCGCACGACACGCTCGAGACGCCATCGGTCGCAGGCACGCCGCGGTCGAAGCTGCAGCTCGCGAGGGCCATTCCAACCAGGACGAGGTGCCGTGCGCGCAAGGAGGCCTGGACGTTAGCGCAGCGGCTCCCGAGCCGCGCTGGTGTGCCTCGGCGCTGCGTCAGCGCGTGCCCCAGCGCTCGTCGCGCACCGTCACCAGCGCCCAGGGCAGAATCCACTGCAGCGCCACCACCGAGAACAGCGCGTACAGCACGCCGTACACCCAGCGCATGCTGCGCTCGAAGCGCAGGTAGTAGGCCGCCGAGAAGATGGCCCCGAGCGCCAGCGCCACCACGCTGCGGCCCATGGTGGTGACGTTGGTGTCGAACAGCCGCGGCAGCTCCATGATGGCGACGGCCACCAGCACGAAGCGCAGGTTCGACACCAGGAACGTCACGATGGGGAGCAGCCGGTTGTTCTCGCGGTAGCGCGTGAACATGAAGCGCGCGAACGAGAAGCCCTCGACGATGTAGCTGCGGTCCCACCGCAGGAACATGCGCGACAGCTGCGAGTACGTGGTGGGCACCAGCGTGTTCACCACCGCGCTGCGCTGGTACACGGTGTCGAAGCCCTGCCGCAGCACGATGTTGGTGAGCGCCTGGTCTTCGCCGTGGTTCACCGGGCGGCCGAGGAAGCGCTGGTTCTCCCACTCGTCCATGTACGGGAGGATGATGGACTTCTTGAAGGCCGACAGGGCGCCCGGGCAGCAGGCCACCGTGCGGTACACCGACTGCGCCGCCCGCCCGTAGTCGAAGGCCAGCGTGTACTGCACCTCGAGCATGCGGCTGATGGCGTTCTCGCGGTTGAGCACCGCCACCCGGCCCGCCACGCCGCCCACCTTCGGGTCCGCGAGGAAGGGCGTCACCATCTCGTGCACCGTGCGCGGGTCGATCTCCGAGTCCGAGTCGATGGTGATGACGTAGTCGCCGCTCGCCGCGCGGAAGCCCGCCACCAGCGCCGAGCGCTTGCCGCGGTTGCCCGAGAAGCGCACCAGCTTCACCAGGTCGGGGAACTCGCGCCGCAGGTGCTGCATGTGGAAGAACGTGTCGTCGCGCGAGCCGTCGTCGACGACGATGACCTCGAGCTTGTCCTTCGGGTACGCGCAGGCCGCCACGCTGCGAATGCTGCGGCCCACCATCGGCCCCTCGTTGTACGCGGGGATGATGACGGACACCTTCGGCCACTCGACGTCGGCCGAGACGGTGAAGGGCTGGTACTTGAGCCACAGCACGCCCAGCAGCGCCGTGTAGAGCGTCTGGATGAGGGCGATGGCCCCGATGGGGTGGGTGGCCATGGCCCACAGCATCGAGGTGGCGCCGGCCTCGCTCGACCAGCCCAGCCAGGCCATCGAGATGACGGCGCCCGCGAGCGGGGCCGCTCCGGCCAGCATGTTGCCGAACTTCCGCCAGCGCAGGCTCATGACGCGCCCCGTCTGTAGCGCAGGTGCCGTCGCTCCGTCAGCGTCGAGGCCCGCTGGAACCCGAGTCGCCGTCGTCCACTCCCGTGGTAAAGGTTCATTCACAGCGTCGCCGTGGGGAGAGACCGCGCTCGTGAAATGTGGGGCCTGCCAGAAAGAAGTGCCTCCGGGGCGGTTCTGCCTCCAGTGCGGGGCTGCGCTGTCGACCGCCCCGCGCTTCGGTGACTACGAGGTCGACGGCGTCATCGGTGAAGGCGGCATGGGGCGCGTCTTCAAGGCGAAGCAGCCACGGCTCAAGCGCGTGGTGTGCATCAAGACGTTGCTGCCGCAGTTCGCGACGGACGAGGACGTGGTGACGCGCTTCGAGCGCGAGGCGACCACCACCGCCGCGCTCAAGCACCCCAACATCGTGTCCATCATCGACGTGGAGCGCGGCGACGACGGCGTGCCCTTCATCGTCATGGAATACGTCGAGGGCCGCTCGCTGCGGCAGCTCCTGCGTGACGAGGCGCCGCTGTCGCCCGCGCGCGCGGTGGCGCTCGTCGACCAGGTGCTGGCGGGGCTCGCCGAGGCGCACGCGCACGGCATCGTGCACCGCGACCTCAAGCCCTCGAACGTGCTCGTCGAGGCGCTCAAGGACGGCACCGAGCTGTGCAAGGTGCTCGACTTCGGCATCGCGCGCACGCTGGGCGCCGAGACGACCGACCCGCAGCTGACCCGCACCGGCATGATGCTGGGCACGCCGGGGTACATGGCGCCGGAGCAGATCAGCTCGTCCGACTTCGACCACCGCGTCGACCTCTACGCGGCCGGCGTCATTCTCTACGAGCTGCTGACGGGCGGGCGCATGGTGAAGGCGCCCAGCGAGACCGAGCTGCTGAAGAAGACGCTGCTCGAAGACCCGCCGCCGCCGTCGTCGCGCACCTCGACGAACGTGCCGAAGGCGCTCGACGCCACGGTGCTCAAGGCGGTCGCGCGCGACGTGAAGCAGCGCTTCTCGTCGGCGAGCGAGTTCCGCGAGGTGCTCGGCCGCTCGCTGGGCTCGGGCGTGTCGGTCTTCACCAACCCCGCGCTGCAGGTGCAGCTCGACACCACGCCGCTCGCGCAGGCCGCCTCGGACACGGCGTCGAACGACGTCGCGAACCCGCGCGCGCTGCTGACGGCGGTGCTGGGCACCAGCGAAGGGTGGGAGCTCGCGCGCATGCTCGACGTCTTCGAGCGCTCGCTCCAGGAGCTCTTGTCGACCGAGCAGACGGCCCTCATCGCGGTGCTGCTGCGCACCCTGCAGGACTCGGCGAAGCAGCAGGCGGGTACCGAGGCCTTCAAGGCGGTGGTGGCGCTGTTCCGGCAGGCCTTCCTCGCGCACCTGTCGACCGTGCTGGGCTGGCTCGAGCGGCCTCCGCACGCGCAGGTGGCCGGGTGGATGGTGAAGGTCATCGGCCGCGACGGGACGATGCCGCTGCTCGAGCTGCTCCAGAAGGCGACGGCCGAGGAGCGCGGCGTGGTGGTGGACGCGCTGCGGCTGGTGGAACCGAAGGTGGCCGAGCTCGTCGAGCGCGTGCGCACGCTGCCGGTGGCGGTGATGAAGACGATGGTGCACGAGGTGAGCCGCTGGCCCGAGGCCGACGCGACGGCCTTCGTCACCGCGGCGCTCAACTCGACGTCGGCGCCGCACCGGCACGCGGCGCTCGAGGGGCTCACCGAGGCCCAGGCCTTCCGGGCGACGGCGATTCTGCGAATCCGGCTGCACGACCCACACCCGGCGGTGCGCGCCGAGGCGCTGCGGTGGGTGTTCCGCCTCGAAGACGAGGGCTCGGTGCCCGAGTTGATGAAGGCGCTCGAGCGCCCGGCCATCAGCGCGAGCGAGCGCAAGCAGGTGTACCGCACCCTCGGTCACCTCGGCGGCACGGCCATGCCGGTGCTGCTGCGCGCGTTGATGAGGGAAGCCGACGACGGCGCGCTCGCCGAGCTCGTCGCGCTGCTCAGCCGCTCCGGCGACCAGGGCGCGCTCGCGGCCGTGCAGCGCATCGCCGAAGACCCGAAGACGCCCAGGCCCCTCAAGCAGCTGTGCGTCGAAGGGCTCAAGAGCGCGATGGCGACGCGCCTGTCGCCTCCGCGGGCCTGACAGGGCGCGACGGGCGGGCCTACAGTTTCCACCCATGACGACCTCTGCGGTGGTGCTCGCGGTGATGGCGGCCGGGCCGATGACGCACCTGCGCGTCGACTTCGAGTTCACGCTCGTGTCGGCGGCTGGCGTGCCGGCCGGGACGACGATGCGCCAGGCGTGGTTCTTCGAGGTGCCGGTGCGCCGCGCGGACACGGCGTCGATGACCGAGTTGCTCCACCGCATCTTCTGGGACCAGAACGTCGCGATGCGCGAGAAGGAGCCCAACGACCGCGCGTACCTGTCGTTGGTGAAGTTCACGAGCGCGCCGGTCGACCGTGCCGCGGTGAAGGCCTCGAAGGGCGCTGGCGACCAGCCGTGGTTCGAAGTGCAGCGACAGGTGGTGTGGGAGCCGAGCGCGTTGTTCATCGTCGACGCCGAGGGGCACTACGACAACATTGGCGTGCACGACTTCACCGAGCTGCTGATGCACCGCATGTACGACGACAAGCAGGTGACCGAGGCCGAGTTCGTCGCCTTCTTCGACACCTACACCCAGGGCTCCATCAAGGGCCGCAAGCGCTTCGACGCACGCAAGGAGCGGCTCGCCATGCTCACACGCATCGGCCCGACGGTGACGGGCGCTCCCGGCTCGGGGCCGCAGCGCAAGAAGCCGGGCACGAAGCCCTTCGTCTCGGGGCCCATCGACGCGCGGCCGGCCGGCAAGTGAGGGGCGTTCGCTCGGCCCAACGCGAGGCCGGGCGGGTCATCGCACCGATGCCAGCGTCTCGAGCATTCCTCACGGCGCTCGAGGCCCGGGCGGAACGGCGTCGTACCGGTAGACGCGTGAGCGCCAGACGTCGTCCACCACCAGGGTGTCTCGCGGCGTCCAGCCGTGGAGCGCGAAGGTGTTGCTCACGATGCACAGCGCGGTGCCCGGGCGCTCGCGCGTCAGCTTGTCGGCCAGCGCGCGCATGCCGCCGGTGAAGAGGTAGCAGACGAGCACCTCGGCGCGTGACAGGTCGCCACGCAGGAAGTCTCCGCGCCGCACCTCGAGGTTGGCCACACCCCGCGCACGCACCGCCGACACCAGCCAGGGCACGAGCGAGGCTTCCCAGGCGATGACGCGCGCGTGCGGGCACTGTCGGGCGACCGCGAGGGCGAGGCCTCCCCAGCCGCAGCCCAGCTCGTGCACCTCACCCGTCACGCCCGGTGGAACGAGCGAGAGCACCGCGCGCCTCGCGGCGCGAGACGACGGCATGGGCGAGATGCCCAGCCGCAGCGCCGAGACGATGACGCTCAGCGCGCCGAGCGCCACCACGCCCACCAGCGTGGCGCCAGCCCAGCCGTCACCCATCGAGGTTGGTCCGACGCGAACGAGCCGTGCGCCGCTCGTCGCAGCCGCGCGGCACGGTGCCCGTGGAGCAGGCCGAAGGCCAGCGGGCCCAACCGGCGCCGGGCGCCGAGAGCTCGAACACGGAGATGGACTGCTTCACGAACATCGTGCCCGCTGACTTGCCAGCCGGGGCCCGAGAAGGGAATCGCCGAAGGGAGCCGACGCGCTCCCCCGCTCACCCCGCCGTGCGCGGCGCCGTCAGCCGCATCGTCAGGCGGTACGCGGCGTAGCCAGCCACCACGAAGAAGCCCACCACCAGCATCGGCGCGAACACCGCCATCAGGCTGCCCGCCACCGCCACCACGTTCTCGGCCGTCGATACCAGCGGCCCGCCGGTGCCCAGCGTCGCCGTGTGCACCACCGGCCGCGCCACCGCCTTCGTCGCGTGCACGCTGAAGGCCGTCACCAGCCCGCAGGCGATGAGCACCACCGGCGGCAGGTCGCTGATGGCGCCGCTGCCCGCGGCGAAGACGAGCGCGCCCGCGGCCGGCCGCACGAACGTCTGCAGCGCGTCGTTGAGGTGGTCGATGGCCGGAATCTTGTCGACGGTGAACTCGATGACGAGCAGCACCGCCGTCACCGCGATGA
This sequence comes from Myxococcaceae bacterium, assembly GCA_025459425.1. Classification (GTDB taxonomy): domain Bacteria; phylum Myxococcota; class Myxococcia; order Myxococcales; family Myxococcaceae; genus Xiheimicrobium. Next base: position 7,702 of record JALOQF010000034.1, read on the forward strand.
CCGCTGGGTGCGTCAGCACCTCGAAGGGCCCGTTCAGCTGCAGCACGCCCAGTCGCCCCAACACCGACACCAGCAGGAGGGGAATGTAGGCGTTGAGGCCCGCCGAGCCGGCGAGGCCGAACCCCGTGAGGAGCTGCGTGACGAGCATGAGCCTCGAGACGGGCGGGGACCGTGTCGATTTCAACGGTTGCCGAAGGAGGTGCATGTGCGCAGCGCCGCGCGGCGAGGACTTGTGTGAATCCGCCAGCCTGCGCGTGGTACGTGGGGGCCTCGAGGTGTTGCCGTGAGTGTCGTCGACCGCCGCGTTCGCGGCGTGCTGTTCGTGGACTACGTGCGCATGATTCGTCGCCAGGTTCCGTCGTGGAGCTCGGTGCTGACGCCTGCCGACGCAGCCATCGTCGGCGGGCGCGTCGACGTCAACGCGTGGTACCCGATGGCCGACTTCGAGCGGCTCGGCCTCGCGATTCTCGACCACGTGGTGCGCGGCGAGACCGACTCGATTCGGCTCTGGGGCCGCCAGCAGGTGCAGGCGATTCTCGCGTACCTGCCAGACCTGCGCATGGCGAACGACCCGCGCGAGTCGGTGATGCGGTTCCAGAACTTCCTCTCGAGCCTGTTCGACTTCCCGGCCGTGACGCTCGAGTCCGTCGACGACGTCGAGTGCGTGCTGTCGGTGGGCTACGGCATGGGCGCGCGCGCCGAAGAGGCGGCGACGTGGCAGACGGTGGGCTTCTTCGAAGAGCTCGTCTCGGCCGCCGGCGGGCGCGAGGCGTCGGGGCGGCTGTTGAGCCGCGGGTGGGTGCCTGGCGCTGCGGGCACCTCGTTCACCGTCGAGTGGACGATGGGGCTGCCCAGCCCACGGCCGTTCTTGTCGCGCCCGAGGGTGCTGGTGGTCGACGACGAGCCGCTGGTGGCCAAGGGGCTCGGGCGGCTGCTCGCGCAGGTGGCCGAGGTGACGTCGGCCCTCGACGCCGCCGAAGCGCTGACGTTGCTGGCCGCACGGCCCTTCGACGCGGTGGTGTCGGACTTCCACATGCCGACGCGCGATGGGCTGTCGCTGTTGCGAGAGGTGGCCGAGCGCTGGCCCCAGGTGAAGCGGGTGCTGCACTCGGGCGCGATGCCGCCCGAGGCCGCGAAGGCCGTGCGCGCAGGCGACGTCGACGAGTGCCTCGAGAAGCCGGCGCCGCGCGACGTGTTGATTCGGGTGGTGTCGACGCCGCCCAGGCGGTGAGGCTGCGTCGAGGGTGAGACGGCCAGCTGGCCCAGGCCTGCTCGCTCAGCGCGCGCCTGCGTCGGGAGCGGCCTCGCCTCGACGCGGCTCGTGCACGAAGGGCACTCCGCGATGCCAGAGGGTGAAGCTTCGGCGGGGCCAGTCTCGGTCCCACTGAAAGCGCAGTCGCGCCACGTCGTCGCCGCACCCGCGCACCACCTCGACGCGGACGGGCGTGGTGCCGTCGTGCGTGACGAGCATCGCGTCTTCCATGGTGCTGCCCAGCCGACCCTCGACGGCGCTCCACCGCACCACGCCGTCGAGGTCGCGCGACATCGCCACCAGCGGTACGGCAGGCCCCCGCGGCCCGAACGCGGCCCACCGGTTCGACGCCCGAATGCGTCGAGCCCACTCGGTGTACGTGAAGGCGCTCACCCAGTACGGCGACGTGTAGCTCATCGCATCGTAGAAGTTCTGGTCGCGCCCATTGTCCACGCGCGCTCCGCTGGCGATGGTGGGGGCGAGCACCCGCCCGCCGATGTCGCCGCTGGCCCATGGGTGGTGTCCGCTCCGCAGCGCGAAGCCGAAGTGCTCCCGGCCGCCGTAGGCCCGGCCCGCCGGCGGTTGATAGGGCGGCGACGCCGAGCTCGAGAAGGTGTGGTCGCTGCCGTGGTTGTGGCCGAGCTCGTGCGCGACGTTGACCGGCTCGTCGCCCGGCCAGAAGCCCACCCAGCCGACCCGGTCCGCGTCTACCTCGGTGTCGTCTTCGAAGATGTAGGCGTAGCCGCCGAGGTTCTGCGCCAGCTGTGCCTGGTAGTACCACTGTGGTCCGAGCGCCTCGCGGGCGCGCAGCGAAGACAGCTGGTCCATCACGTCGCCGGCGCCGCACCCGGTGATGGTGAGCGGTGCGTGGTACCGCACCTCGAGGTCGTTCACCGGGTACAGGTTCCACACGTACGTCTCGATGACCTGCCGGAGCGCCGGCGACAACGCTGGCGCGGCGGCGCAGTCGTTCGCCACCGGAACCACCATCAACCGGAGCGGCATGCGCTCGGGCCAGGGCTCGAGCGCCACGAAGCCCCCATCGGCGGGGAAGACGTCGAGCGTCCGCCGCGAGGGGCCGGGCTCGAGCAACGTGAGCCGCACCCGGGCGTCGGGCCGCACCTGCGACGCCTCGAGCACGAAGCGAACGCCCGCATCACCAGTGAACGCACGGCCGGCCGGCTCGGCCGTGAGCGCGCCCTCGAGGTGCGTCGAGCCTCCGTCGTCGGACTGGACGTCGAGCGACACCTCGAGCGCCCGTTGCACGAAGGCCGGCGACTTCGCTTCGGCGGTGACCTGCAGCATCAGCCCACGGCCATGAAGAAGCGGCACCTCGCGCCGAGCCGGGGCGACCCACTGGCCCTGGCGAAACAGCGGCGCCGTCACGGCCTGGCTGAACATCACCTCGTCGAGCACGGCCTCTCTCGTCGCGGACACCACGGGTGGGCCGGCGTCGACGACCGCCGTGGGCTCCGGTGAGGTCCTCGGTGCCGGAGCCGTCACCGGGTCGGGCGGCGGCGCCAGTGGCGCATCAGGGGCGGGCCTGCCCGGCACCACGATGACCCCCTCGCACCCGGCGCACACCCACATCACGCCCAACAGAGCCGCTCGCCGCATGAGGCACCTCGATGCGACAGGAGCGCCAGCGAGACACTCTGGTTCACCTCGAGCCGTTCTCGTGCGCCAGCGCTCTCATCATCGTCACGACGGCTCCGCCGGCGTGAGCCAGGAGCTGACGCGCTCCGGAAGGACTCCCCACTTCCGGGGCCGCGTCGTTCTGGCCGCGGGCCGTTCAGGGGCAGGGTGTTGCCGTGTCGTCGACGACGCCGTTGCAGTCGTTGTCTGCGCCGTCACACGTCTCGGGACCGGGCGCGACGCAGAGGCGAAGCTGGAGCGGGCCATCGCCGGCGATGCCGCCGCAGTAGCCGCCGGCCACCACCTCGACGACCTGGTTCCATGCCGAGAAGGTGATGGCGCCGCCGGGCTGGTAGCCGGTGATGCGAAGCCCTCCGGGAACGAACGCGAACGGCGTGCCCCTGAGGTCGCCGCGCGCCGACGCCGAGGCCGACCCGGGCACCACGCAGTCGCTCGGCGACAGGTATGGCGCGCCGGTGACGTCGAAGTCTCCAGCGAGGTTCCACACGCGCCCGGTGGAGCGCGAGAAGGTGAGGTCGGTCTTGACGACGTCGTACAGGCCGCCGCCGTCGTCTGACCGCTCGACGCGAATGGCCTCGAATCGGGTCTCGACCGTCGTGCCCAGCCACTCGCCGTCGGCCACGATGCGAGACACGTTGGCATCGCCTGGCTGCCGCAGCACGAGCCAGGTGCCGCCATCGCCCGAGCACCAGGCCGAGAAGGACGCGTCGGGCGACGCGTGGAGCGTGACCGCCACCGAGCCTTCGGGGTCGAGGCCCGGCACCTGCCTGCAATCGGCCGCCAGGGGAGCGCCCGGGCCACCGGAGGCCCCTCGTGGAAACAAGTCGGTGCGCGCCTCGCACGCGCTGAGGCCCAGCACGATGACGAACGCAGCCCTCACCAGCGCCACCCCGCGCCGAGCCCGATGGTCGCCATCAGCCCGCTGAGCCCGCCCGTCGGCGTGCCGCCATCGAGCCAGCGAACCCCGCGGGCCGTGACGCCCAGCAGGGCGGAGCCCACGAGCCGCACCGGGCCCACGTCGAGGCCCGCGCCCGTGCCGGCTTCGAAGGCGAACACCGGCTCCCAGGCGACGACCACGAGGCTCGCGCCACGAAGGGCGCCGCCCCGCACGCCGGCCTGCACGTCGAGCGTGAACGCCCCCAGCTCGAGGACGACCCGCGACGCCCGAAGCGAAGCCAGGACCGCGAGGCTCCAGACCGCTCCGCTCGTCGCCGCGCGCGGCGGCGCCCACTGTGCACCCGCGCTGCCGTCGAGGCCCCACCGCCGGTGACGAAGCGAGACGAAGAGCTCGGGCCCGAAGAACCCATCGCCCGCGAGCGAGAGCATGCTCGTGGCCGATGCGCCCACCGTGACGATGGCGGCCGCCTCGCGAGGAAGCGGGGCGACAACGACGGGTTCGGTTCGTCTCGGCCGCGCGGCGAGCGCTCGCAGCAGCTCACCGGCGAGCATCGCGAGCAACACGGGCTCGTCGCCGGCACGAAACGCCACGGTGCGCTCCAGTTGGTCGCCGCCGACACGCGCGCGCAGCGTGGCCGCCTCGCCGCCCACGTCGACGGTGAGCTGGTCGACGCTCGGGCCCACGCACGGCTCGAGCCCCGGCGGCAGGGCCTCGGCCCTCAAGTCTTCGACGAAGGCCGCCACGGCCGTCGCGGGCAGGCCTCTCACCGTGACGTCGACGCCCGTCGCGCCGCACGGCGCGAGCGGCATCGCCAGCACGAGTGCCGCCACCAGGTCGAGCGTCACTTGCAGGCCGACTCCACCGACGCCCGGTGCAGACCCGTGGGGAACCGCTCGAGGAAGGCCGCTCGGCGTGACAGGCAGGCCGCCCGGTCTCCGGCCGCGTTCAGGGCGCGCACTTCGCGCGCGAGCGCGTCTTCGACGAAGGGTCCCGAAGGCGCGAGCACCGACGCCTGCCTGAGTCGCACCGCCGCGTCGGCGAACGCGCCGAGCCGGTCCATCTCGATGCGCCCGAGCTCGAACGAGACGAGGCCTGCGCGCGGCTCGTTCGGGAAGCGGCCGAGGAAGCGTGTCGCGGCCTCTGCGGCCTCGGCCCACCGCGCCGCGCGGCGCAGCGAGACCATCTCGGCGAAGACGTCGTCGGCCGTTGGCAGCGCGGGGCGCGGCGGCACGCCGAGCCGGGGCCTCGACGACACAGCCGCGCCGCGCACGGGCCCCGCGTCGGCCGCGACGCCGTCACGGCTGGGCTCCGGCTCGGCGCGGAGCAGCTCGCCGGGGATGGTGACGGGCCCCGGCCCGGGCTGGAGCGACCACGACTCTCCGACGCCCAGCCGCTTCCGGTCGCCCTGTCGCACCACATCGACGGCCCCCCGCTCGACCGACACCGACACCGTCGCGTCGGGGCGGCGTTCGACCCTGAAGCGCGTGCCCACCACCACCACCGACACGTCCTCGACCTCGACGCGGAACTCCCGGTCCGGGCGCCTGGCCACGTCGAAGAGGGCGCCGCCCCGCGTGAGCTTCAGCACCACCAGGCGCTCGGACTCGGTCGCGACCCGCAGCGAGCTGCCGGGGCCCAGCTCGAGCGTCGAGCCGTCCGCGAGGCTCAGCGCGAGTGACGTGGCCTCGGTCGAGAACGAGTCGCGGGTGGGTGCCGCAGGGAGCGGCCGAAGGCTCCAGCCGACGACGAGCAGCGCGACGACGCCGGTGGCCAGGAGCGCAGCCCCCACCGTCGGTCGAGCCCGCCCACCGAGCTGTGCGTGGACCGCCCGCCACGCGGCCTGCGTCCGCTCCCTCGAGAGGGGGTAGTCGACCCACTGCCGTCGCTCACGCATCGCGGTCCCCCAGCTGCAGTCTGGCCTCGGCTCGAGAGACGCGCCGCTTCGCGGTCGACACCGACACGCCGAGGCTCCGAGCCACCTCGTCGAGCGCGAGCCCTTCGACGCGTCGAAGCACCAGCGCGACCCGCTCGTCTGGAGGCAGGTTGCCGAGCTGGTTGTAGAGCTGCTTGAGCTCGAGCGCGACGTCGGCTGGCGCTTCGCGGCTCACGACGAGCTCGGCGTCGACGAGCTCGGCGGTCCCCATGCCCAGCCGCCGAAGCAACCGCTTGCGCTTGAGCCGTCGGGTGACCCGACTCACGACGATGCGCCGCAGCCAGCCGCTGAAGGCCTCTGGCGTCTCGAGCCGCGCGAGCCCCTTGAGCGCCTCGAGCATCGCCTCCTGCGCGATGTCTTCGGGGTCGTCGGCCGGCATCAACCGGTACGCGAGGCTCACCGCGTGCGGGTAGTGCCGCTCGAAGAGCTGCTGCAAGGCGATTTCGTCGTCGTCGCGCGCGCGGGACACGAGCGCCGCGTCGGGGGTCTCCCGCTGGACCGGATGAAGAACGACCACGTCTGCTCCCGCACGGCCCATGGAGGCCCAGAGCGCCGAGCCTCGAAAACGGGTCACCTGTACACCAACCCCCTGGACTTCCGTGCGAGTCGGGTGCGGGTGAGCCATTTCCAACGCGAGGGCCTCCAAGCCGTGCATGGACTTCACCGCCTCCTCACGGCAGCGCCAGGCCGAGTGGTTCCTCGAGCTCGGACGGGACGAGCTGGCAGCCGGCCGCGCCCACGCCGCGCTCACCTCGGCCCAGCTCGCCATCGCCCTCTGGCCATACGAGCCCGTCGCCATCGCCGCGCGCGCGCTCACCTGCGAGGCGCTCGCCAGGGCCAACCAACGGTCGACTCCCACGTGACGTGGCCGGTGCAGGGGCGGCTGGCTGGGGTAAGGGGCGGCCATGCCGACGCTGCTGCTGGCCTGTGTCCTCGCTGCGACGCCCGACGCTGGAGCCCCACCCACGAAGGCCGTGATGCAGGGCGCGCTCGAAGCGCTCGTGGGCCTCGAGCCGATGGTGGCCCACCCGGAGCGCCTGCGCGACCCGCTGCAGGCCGACGACATCACCCGCCGGCTCGACGTGCTGGCCGAGCTGAAGCACGCCTTCCCGGCCGACGCGAAGGCGCAGGAGCCGGCCACCGCCGCGCTGTCAGGCCTCTTCTCGCACTACGCCCTCGAGACGCGCCGGCGCTTCGTCTTCGGTGAGCGCGAGACGATTGCAGCGCGGGTGCGCACGCTGATGAGCCTCTGCTTCACCTGCCATAGCCGCGAGCGCGTCGACGACGACTTCCGCGACATGGAGAAGCGCCTCGAGTCGGCGAAGCTGGCGCCGCTCGACAAGGCGCAGTTCCTCGCCGCGACGCGGCAGTTCGACAAGGCCCTCGAGCAGTACGCCGTCGTCATCGCGCCGCCAGCGAACGACGAGCGCGCGCGCCTGCTGCAGACCCGCGCCATCAAGGACACGCTGACGCTGCTGGTGCGCGTCAAGGACGACGCGAAGGCGACCGACGTCTTCCTCGAGGGGCTGTCGCGGCGCGCCGACCTGACGCCCTTCCTCCAGCGCTCGGTGCAGGCCTGGCGGAAGGACGTGGCGGCCTGGCGCAAGGAGAACGTCGACGCCGCGAAGGCGACGCCGAGAGCGCTCTTCACCCTCGCGAAGGCGCTGGTGGCGAAGGCGAGCGGCCCGCGCACGTTCCTGCCCGACGAGACGCACGAGGTGGCGTACCTGCGGGCGAGCGCGTACTTGAACCTCGCGCTGGGCAAGGACCCGACGCTGAAGGAGCGCGGCGAGGCCCTGTTCCTCCTCGGGGTGAGCGCCGGCGCGCTCAAGTCACCGCTGTTGTGGGACGTCGACCTGCTCTTCTTCGAGGCGTGCGTTCGCGAGAACCCGAAGACGCCGCTGGCGCAGAAGTGCTTCGCGCAGTTCTCCGACCGGCTCACCTTCGGCTTCACGGGCTCGGCGGGCACGCACCTGCCTGACGACGAGCTGGCGCGGCTTTCGGCGCTGCGTGCGCTCGCCGAGTGACGGCGCTCACCGCCTGGGCGCTGCCTCGATGGACACGTCGTCGAGGTCGAGCACCGTGGCCACGTCGGTCGCGCTGACGCCGACCTCGAGGCTGTCGAGCACCGTGTCGGGCAGCGGGAGCGTCTGGCCGCGCGCGTCCACCACCAGCTCGCCGTTCTGTCGAAGCTTCACGACGCCCGCCGGCCCGTCGTCGAGGCGCAGCTCGACCTCGACGTCGACCCACTCGCCGAGCGGGAACGGGCGCACCGTTCCCGGCGCCGGCTCGAAGGTGGGCTTGTCGAGGAACTTCAGCTCGACGGCGAGGTGCAGGGGCTCGTCGCCAGCGCGGCCGCGGGACAAGAAGACGCGCGGGCCGGGTGACTCGGCGATGAAGCCGGACTCGAGGTCGAAGAACGAGAAGGGCTGGCCGCTGACGACGCGCACCTTCGCCGTGAACGTCACCACGTCACCCTTGATGAAGTAGACGAGCGAGCTCTCGAACGACGCCTTCGCCGTCACCAGCGGGCCCTTCGCCACCGAGGTGGCGCGCACGAAGCGACCGCGGCCGGGCTCTTCCACGAGGTCGAAGCGGTTGTCGCGAAAGTCGCAGGTGCGCTCGAAGAGGCAGCGCCGGAGCGCGACGTACGCCGGCACCGTGGGGGTGCTGGGCGACTGCAGCGTCACGCCCGTCCACCCGGCGTCAGGGCCGAAACGACTCAGGAAGTCGCCGGCGCCCTCGAAGTCGTCGCGCAGCACCCGGCGGACGGGCCAGCGCCGCTCGTCATCGCGGCGGAGCACCTGACACTCGACCACCTCGTAGGCGTCTTCGTACCAGGTGGGCTCGTAGAGCGAGCCGACGAAGTCCCACTGGGTGGAGCCCGCGGCACGCGCGAAGCCCTCACCAGCCTCGACGCGCGCGCCTCGCCCGTCGGCCAGTTCGTACTCGACGGAGGCGGCCAGCGGCGGCACCAGCGGGCAGTCGGGCCGAGGCGCTGGGGTGGCCCTGGGGCGAGCGCACGCCCCGAGAACGATGAGCCAGCCGACGAGCCAGACGCGCATGGGCGTCTGACACCGCCGCCGGGAAAAAAGGAAAACGTGCCTGCCTGGAGGCCTCACCGGGCCGGTGGGTGCTTCTGCAGCTTCCGCTGGAGCGAGCGCCGGTGCAGCCCGAGCCGCCGCGCCGCCTCGCTGATGTTCTGGTCGCAGTCGGCCAGCACCCGGTGAATGTATTCCCACTCGGCCCGCGCGAGCGTCGGCGTCTCGAGGGTCGTCACGCCGGCCGTCGTGCCCGTCAGCGCCTGCAGCACGGCGTCGGCGTCGGTGGGCTTGGTGAGGTACCCGGCCGCCCCCAGCCGCGTGGCCTCGACGGCGGTGGGAATCGAGCCGTAGCCCGTCAACATGACGACCTTCGTGCTCGGGTCTCGCTCGCGCAGCACCTTCAGCAGCTCGAGCCCCGAGGCGCCGCCCATGCGCAGGTCGAGCACCGCGTACTCCGGGCTGTCCGGGAGGCCCGAGAGCGTCGCCTCCACCGACGCGAACGCCGTCACCGCGAAGCCCCGCTCCGTCAGCGCGCGCGCGAGCCGGCTGCGGAACGCGTCGTCATCGTCGACGAGCAGCAGCGTCGGTTGGTCCGTCATGCCGTCACCTCGCGCGGCAGCTCGAGCGAGGCCCGGGTGCCACGGCCCGGCGAGGACTCGAAGGTGAGCGAGCCGCCGAGCTGCTCCGCCAGGGTGCGCGTGAGGAAGACGCCCAGGCCCATGCCCTTGCCGACGGGCTTGGTGGTGAAGAAGGGCTCGCCCAGCCGCGCTGCGACGGGAGCGCTCAGCCCTTCCCCGCGGTCTGCGACCGACACCCGCAGCCGGCCAGCGCCGTTCGTCACTTCGACCATCACGTCGTCCTGCGAGGCCTCGAGCGCGTTCTTCACCAGGTTGCGCAGCGCCTGGGCGAGGGCGAGGCGTGGCCCGCGGACTTCGGTGGAGAGGTCTCCGCTCGTGCGCACCCGGCCGGTGTCGCGCAGGCCCTCGAGCGCGTCGTCGAGCCACGCCGTCACGGCGAACGAGGTGACGGCCTCTCCCGCCAGCGCTCCGGAGCGCGCCGACATGCCCTGCAGGATGACGCGGCACCGCTGCACCTGCTCGCGCACGAGGGCGACGTCTTCCTTCACCCCGGCTGGCACCTGGGCCTTCTCGAGCGCGCGGGCCATCTCGGCGCTCGCCACGGCGATGGTGCCCAGCGGCGTCGCCAGCTCGTGCGCCGCGCCCGCGGCCAGCGTGGTGAGCGCCGCCAGCTTCTCGTGCTGCGCCGAGAGCCGCCGCGCCTCGGTCAGCTGCGCCTCGCGCGCCGACAGGGCCGACAGCAGGCGCTGCACGAAGGACACGATGAAGCCGGCCGCCACCACGAAGGCCACCCACATGCCGCCCAGGTGCAGGCGCATCAGCTCGGCGTGGTTCGGGAGCTGCCACGCCGCCGGCGCCACCTCGTCGACGAGGAAGAGCGCGGCGAAGGCCGCGAGCGTGACGGCCAGCAGTGTCCACTGGCGCGCGCGCGTCAGCACCAGCGCCGCCAGCACCACGTTCACGAGGTACAGCGCCGTGAAGGGGTTGAAGGGCCCGCCGCTCAACGCGAAGACGCCGGTGTGCAGCAGCGTGTCGAGCACCATCAGCCCCAGAATCCGGTTCTCCGACACGCGCGTTCGCTGCCAACGCCACGCGAGCAGCTCGGCGCAGAAGCCCGCCGCGACGAGCGCGAGCAGCCACGCCACCTGCAGGCGAATGCCGAGGCCCAGCCACGCCCACGCCACCAGCGCGAGCTGGCAGCTCCACACGACGCGCCGCACCGCGCGGAACCACGGCAGCGAGACGTCGAGCGCGCCCACCGTCACGGGCCGGCTCCGAAGGGGCTCGAGAAGGAGGGGTTCGAGAGGAACTCGTCGTCGGTGAGCGCCTCGAGGAAGGCCAGCAGGTCGTCCGTCTCTTGCGCCGAGAGCGTGAAGCCTCGCACGAGGTCGCTCTGCAACGGGCTCAGCGCCCCCGTCATGCGCTTCGAGCGGCCGCCCTGCGCGTAGTGGGTGATGACGTCACGCAGCGTCGCGATGGAGCCGTCGTGCATGTACGGCGCGGTGACGGTGAGGTTTCGGAGCGACGGCGCACGGAAACGGCCCATGTCTCCCGGCCGGCCGGTGATGTCGAACAGGCCCGTGTTGCCCGCGGGGTACGCCCCGTTGCCGTCGAGGTTGTAGAGGCCCGTGTTGTGGAAGGGCGTCTCGGGCGCGGCCGTGCCGGCGTGCGAGACGGAGTCCGAGAAGTTGAAGCCCGCGTGGCAGTGGTAGCACTCGAGCGCTTCCGAGTTGAACAGCTCGAGCCCGCGCTTCGCCGACTCCGACAGCGCCGAGGCGTCGCCGTTCACCCAGCGGTCGTACGGGCTGTTCCCTGACAGCAGCGTGCGTTGAAACGCCGCCAGCGCGCGCGTGATGGTGACGAGCGAGATGGCGGGGGACTCGTCGGGGAAGGCGCGCTCGAAGCGCTCGGCGTAGTCGGCCTCGGTCGCGAGCCGCTCGAAGAGCTCGGTCTCGGCCCCCGCGAAGCCGAGCTCGACGGGGTGCTCTCCCAGCAGCGGCAGCAGGGCCTGGCGCTCGAGCGTCGTGAGCAGCGGGTTCGCCCACGTGAGCGTCGGCACGTAGGCGACGTTGGCGAGGCCCTGGGCGTTGCGCGGGTGGGCTTCTCCGGTGCTGCCGATGCCGACGGGCCGGCCGTCGGTGAAGGCACGGCGCTGCTCGTGGCACGAGGCGCACGCCTGGGTGCGGTTTTTCGACAGCCGCACGTCGTAGAAGAGCCGGCGGCCGAGCTCGACCTTCTCGGCCGTCATCGGGTTGTCGGCCGGCACCGTCGGCGTAGGGAAGCCCTTCGGCAGTCGCCAGTCGAAGCCGGGCCCTGCGTCGGCCGAACCGGGGCCCACGGCACCACACGCCGCGAGCACCACGAGTCCGCTTGCCAGCCACCACCGCATGCGTGTCATTCCACCGAGAAGAACGTCTGCGTTCCAGCCGCCTGCGTGCCGAAGGGCAAGCCGAACTTCTGGAAGAGCGGAGCGCACTCGGGGTCGGTCGCGCCCGACATGCAGCCCGGCGCCGTCATCGCGGTGTTGGTGTCGAGGTTCGAGCCCTCGAAGAGCCGCGCCAGGTCGAGCACGACGGCCTTGCCGAGCTCGGGGTTGAACGGGAGCGTCACGCGCGGCCGGTTGGCGTTGGTGCACGAGGCGACGCTGTTGGGCGTCGGGCCGGCCATGCAGCCCGTCGAGCCGAGGTGCAGGTTGTGGCCGTTCGGCAACCCCGTCGTGAGGCCGTCGATTTTGGCGAACTTGTAGCCGCCGTTCCAATTCCAGAACATCGCCGTCGAGTTGAGCGGCGCCGCGGCGGCTGCGGCGTCCTGGTGGTTCTGCGCGAAGGGCACGCCAACGGTGAACGAGAGCTTCTCGTAGTGGCCGCCCTCGGCGAGGCCCTTCAGCACCGTGTGGGTCGCTTCGGTGCCCGCCGAGCAGTCGCCCGCCTTGTTCTCGAAGTCGAGCAGCGCGATGCCGCCGCGCTGAAAGGTGCCGTCGTCGGTGAGGGTGAAGGGCACGTCGACGCCTTCCTCGGTGGTGAGCACCACGTCATGCACGTACAGGCGCAGGTCGCGCGGGCGGTACTGTGTGGCCGGTGTCCCGAGCGAGTACGTCTGGCCGCAGGCGAAGTCCTGCGTGCCCACCTTCGCCTTGAAGGTGAGCTGCGTGACGTCGGCGTGGGTGTGTCCACCTCCGCCGTCGGGCGTCGTCGCGATGGGGCCGCAGGCGGCGAGGACGAAGAGCGAGACGAACGGCTTGCGAGTCATGGAGCGTTCCAGCGCAGCGACGCCAGCAGGGTGTCGAGCAGGTCGCGGCGGGCGTCAGTCACCGCGGGCTCGAGGGACGCGAGGGTGGGCCCCGCGTCGAGTTGGAGGGTGAGGTCGTGCGGTGCGGCGGCCTCGAGCGAGAAGGGCACGGCGTCGACTCGCACCAGGCGCGTCGAGGCCGAGAGGTACCGGCGCGCGGCTCCGGCGCGCCGGGCATCGACGAGGAGCGAGGTGGCCGTCTCGGCGTCCGGGCCGACGCCCAGCTCGAGGCCGCACCACAGGCCTGGCGGCGGGCGCAGCGTGGCGAGGCCCTGTCGGCCCGAGCGGCTCAAGTCGACCGGCACCGTGACGTCGGCCCTCAGCGGGCTGTCTCCACCCGCCGCGCCGCCGTGAGCCCAGGCCTGCGACACCGGCTGCAGCGCGTTCAGCGCACGCGCGAGCGCCTCGCCACAGGGCACGCCCCGCACCGACGTGACGTGGAGCCGGGCCACGTCGAACTCAACCCGCGCCGCCCCGGCCGGTTGCGCGGAGACCTCGACCCAGACGTTCACCTCGATGCCCGGGTGTCGCTCGGCGCAGGCCGTCGTCAGGGACAGGAGGATGGACAGCGCGACCACCGGGCGTGGAGGAGCGGGCGCTGGCTGCCTGTGGGGAAGGCGGGCGCGACGAGGGCGCTCCGGAGCCTCGAGGCGCGAGGTGACCGCCGAATCACACGCCGTCCCAGCACGATGACCACCGGAGGCCCGAGGGACCAGCCGATTCCTGGGGGGTGTAAACAAGGTGACGTTTTCCGTCACCTGGGTGACGTCACCCTGGGTGACGGAAAGCGTCACCTTGTTTACACCCCCTCGGGGCCGCGCCCCGCTCGTCACGCCAGCGCCTTCGCCGTCCTGACCCTCGCCAGGGTTCGGTGATGCGGCGGTGCGCGCCAGTGCCGCGCTCCCAGCACCTCGACGGTTCATGCCCCGTTCGGAGTGCTCCGTCGTGGAGATGTGGCCATTGGAAACATGAGCGGGCGGTTGAGGTAACCGCTGGTCACATGGAGCCGCCCGCCTGGCCTGTCGTCGCCTCACAGGTCCACCACCACACTCGAGACGAGGATGGGGAGCGTCCGCACCGGGCCGACACGCAGGTCGACGACGGGCGCGCGCACGCCCACGAGGAGCAGCACCCGCGCGCCGAGACCGAACACCACGTCGGCGAGCGCACTCCCCAGGAACCCTGAGAGCGACGCGTCGGGCTGACCGCCCACGAGGCTCGGCCCCTCGAGCCGCGCGTCGAGCCCTGCGCGTACGCCGAGCCAGCGCAGCGGCTGGAACTGCGCGAGCCCCACCAGGAGCCCCGACGGGCCGAGGCGGAACCCGAAGCGCCCCTCGAGCGGAAGTTCGCCCAGCACCGACGCCATCGCCGACCAGCGGTCACCGAAGAAGCCACTCCACGCAACGCCCAGCTGCGGCGCGAAGCTCCCGGGCCCGAGCTGGGCGTCGAGCGACAACGCGCGCCGGTCGCGGTCGAACAGCGTCGGCGAGGTGGGCACGCGCGCTCCGGCGATGACGCTCACCAACGCCGTGGGCCGCATCTTGCCCCGTCCTGCGACGACGAAGCGCGCCGCGACCTCGGCGTCTCCGAGCCCCGCCGCCACCTCCCGCGCCAGGTTCACCGCACGCTGCTCCCGCAGTTGCAGCGGGACGTTGAGCGAAACGGTGAACCAGTCGGTGGGCGACCACGAGCCGGTGAGGTCGAGTCGCACCTCGCGCAGGCGCACCGCGTCGAGCCCATCGACGCCCTGGGTCTGCTCCCAGGCCCGCGCCGTCGCCGCCAGCCGCACCCGGTTGGAGAAGGGCTGCTCGGCGCCCATCGCCGTCATCGCCGGGTTCCCGCAGGTGCAGGTGGGGCAGGCGCTCGCCGACGCGCTCGTCAGCCCGACGACGAGGGCGACGCCACCCGCGAACGTCAGCCGTGGGGCCAACGTCGTCCACGCTCGAGGAGAGCACCGGGGTGCCTGCGCGCCCATGCGGCGTCATCAAGCACGCCAGCCACCCCTCGCGGCTGCGACACGTTGCCGCAGCCTGGTGGCACGGTCGGCAGCCGTGGCCGTCGAGCCAGACGTCTCGTCGAACATCGAGCCGCCGACGAACGCCTCCGCAGTCCCATTGGGGCTGACGACCCGGAACGGGTCACGTTCCTTTCGTCCACGCACGCCTGACACTCGGTGTTGCCATTGCTACCGCCGGGCAGCCATGAAGCCGTTCGCTCTCGCCCCGGGCCCGCGCCGCGTCACCGCCGATGGAGCCATGGTGACGCGCCCGAAGTCGGCGGGTCGCCTGTCGAACCTCTGGTCGAGAGCCGCCGGCCAGGCGTCAGAAGCGCCCGAGCCCGTTGCGCTGCGGCGCCGGACCCGCCGGCGCGAAGGTGGTGAAGATCCACTCCCCCGCGACGAACTGGTGCTGCATGCCGTGGTTGTCCGCCTCGATGGGCGAGTCGAAGAAGCGGTACCACGAGCCCACCGAGGGAACGCCGTTGCGCACGTCGTCGGTGCGCTCGTGGTCGAAGAAGAGTGGTGTGGTGGTGCCCAGCGTCAGCCCCATCGCCGAGTCGAAGGCCACCGCGCCGTCCGAGTCGATTTCTCCGTCGCTCGCGCGCTGGCCCGAGCGAACCCAGCGCGGCGCCGGGAAGCGGTCCATGCCCACCGCGAGCTGCCAGTTCGGCAGGTTGGCGACGCTCAGCAGGCTCGCGAGCGACACGTCGCTGGGCAGCCGGCAGCGGCCCTCGGGCACCTGTAGCGCCGCGTACTTGTCGAGGAACCACTGCTTCACCGCGTCGACGTCGGCGCTGACGAGGTTGAGCGCCGTGAGCATCCGGTTGAGGTCCTGCGCGGCGATGGCCTGACGCGCGTTCGACAGGCTCGAGTAGGTCGCCACCAGCGCCGTGAGCAGCCGCCCGAAGTCGAGCACGATGCGAAACGACTGGCCGCCGTCGGCGCACGCGAAGCCGAGCGCCGGCGCTGACGCCTGGCCCGACAGGTCGAAGGCGCCGCGCTGGTCGAGGTACACCGGCAGCCCCAGGCCCTGCGCGGGGCCGAGCGCGAGGGCGACGAAGGCGTCGGTGCCGCTGGGCGTCGGCTGCTGGTCGACGAGCCACGGACTGAGCTGCGCGCCGAGGGCCTGCGCCTGGGCGCGTGCCGCCACGCCGAGGTCGGCCAGCCGCTCGCGCCGGTCGAGCCGCTCCGCGAAGCCGCTCAGCACCGGGTTCGACGTGCGCCCGAAGCCCTCGGTGCGCAAGAGGCGAACGCCCGTGTCCGAGCCCATCGTCATCACGATCCACCCGCGCTCGCGCTCGTTCTCGCTGGCGTAGCGCGGGAACGCCGAGAGCTCGGGCGCGGTGAAGGCGCGGCCACCGGGGCTGCGGGAGCCGCCCGCGTAGACGGGGATGAGGGCCTGCGCGCCGCCTTGAATGGGTGACGACCCACGGCGGGCCTTGCGGGGGTGCAGCGGGCCGCGGTTGACGCGCTCCCAGAAGTCGCGGCGCAGGTCGCGCAGCGCACGGCCGTTGAGCTGCCGGTCGAGCTCGTCGAACCCGGCCCCGACGGTGGCCTGCACCTCGTCGGCACGCAGCGACGTCGGCGCGAGGCTCGGGAACGTCTGCGCGAACCGGCGCATCGTGTCGGCGAAGACGTCGAGGTCCGACCCGGTGCCCACCACCTCGTTCCGCGCGACCGCCGACATTCGCCGGGCCGCCATCTGCATCGGCACCCCGAGGTCGGCGAGGAAGCTGCCCTCGTGGGGCGTGCCGAGCGTCACGAGCGAGACGGTGCGGTCGCGCACGTACACCATGCGCCGCGTGTCCTCGGTGGTGAGCGTGAGGCCGTCGAAGGGCACCTGCGCGTCCCGCAGCTCTTGCGTCGTCGGCGCGCTCAGCACGAAGCGCGAGGTGACGCCGCCGAAGCTCTGCGTGACGAAGATGACGCGCGGCGTGCGGCGGAACTGCAGCTCGTACCAGCGCAGCGCCAGGTAGGCCTGGCTGGCGATGCGCTGGCCGGACTGCACGAGGCCACCCGGCACGTCGCGGTAGGTGATGAACGCCGAGAAGGGCGGAGCAGGGCGGGCCGCGGCGGCGGGAAAGCCGCTCGGCACGGGCGCCACCGGCACCAGCGTGACGAAGTTCGCCGGCAGGCCTGGGTTCGCGGCGATGTCCACCTCGGCGAGCGTGGCGGGAAAGGTCGCGCCCGCGGTGCGGTAGTCGGCGTCGTCGAACGGCCCCACGAAGCTGAAGAGCGGGTTGCGTGCGCCGGGCCGCGCGCCCAACAGGCCGCGCAGGAAGTCGACGCTCCACTCGTCACGCGAGACCGGCGGCGTGTCGATGGTCGAGGTGCTGGTGCCCGCCGAGTGCGACATGCCATGCACGAGGACGTAGAGGACCGGGCTCTGGCTGGTGACGGCCTGCTGGGTGGGAATCACCTGCGTGAGGTTCGTCACCCCCAGGTTCGGAATCGAGACCGTCACCGTCCGCAGCCCGCTCACCAGGGTCGCACCGCTCGTCGGGTTCGACGTCACCTGCACCGGCGCGCGGGTCGTCGTCCCGTCGCCCCCGATGGCGGCAGCGGCCCCGGCCGAGTCGAGGTCGTTCGTGATGATGAGGCCCGCCTGGCCCTCGCTGCTGGTCGAGTCGTACAGCCCCGCCGCCGTCGCGGGGTTGGCGCGCTCAGCCGTGAAGGTCGTCGTCAGGCCGTCGCCGAAGCGCAGCGTGCCCTTCACGGTTCTCCGCTCGAGGCGCGCGCGCTCGAGCACGTGCCCCGAGGCGCTCTGGGCCGGCACCACGTCACCCTCGTCGGTCGCGCCGTCGGCGAGCTGCGTCGAGAACCAGCCGGTCCGCGTTTCCCACGAGTCCTTGCCACACACGTAGGCGACGACCGTTCCTTCTTCGAGCGCGACGCCCACGAGCGCGTCGGTGCCGTCGACCCGCCCCACCCACACGGGAGGGCCGTCTTCGACTGGCGGTGCCATCGCCGGCTGGCAGGCGAGGGTGAGCGCCGTCAGGACACCACAGAGCAATCGGAGCATGCCGGCAGCTGAGCAACTTCGACGCCAGGGTGCACCGGAGCGGCGCGCGCATGGGAGCTGTCGGCTCGAGCCGACACCTGTCGGGTCCACCCGACGACACCGTCACAACCGCTCGAAGGCGGACTCGTCTCCGGCGAAGACGTTCATGTCGACGGGGCCGGTGATGCCGTCGACCTGCTCCCGGTTGGCGAACTGCCAGAAGACCCACGCGGGTTCGGTGGGTTCCTGCCAGAGGCTCCGGACCCACAGCGGCAGGTGCAGGTCACGGTGCTGCACGAAGGCCCAGAAGGCCTGGCCGGTGACGTACAGAATCGGCGTCTTCCCGGTCGCCCGCGCCAGGGCCTCGGCGAGCGTGGCGACGTCGGCCCGCACCTCGTCGGCCGAGCGGCGCAGCTGACAGTTCCCGCCGAACTCGAGGTCGATGACGGGCGGCAGCGCGTCGGCGTCTCGCGGCACCACGGCGAGGAAGTTCTGTGCTTGCAGCTCGGGCGCGGTGCAGAACGTGTAGAAATGGTATGCGCCCACGCGCAGCCCCGCCTTGCGGGCCGCGGCCCAGTTCTCTTCGAAGCGCTTGTCCTTCCAGTCGCCGCCCTCCGTCGCCTTGATGAATACGAAGCGCAGGCGGCGGTCCTCGGCCACCCTGGACCAGTCGATGGCGCCCTGGTGGTGCGAGACGTCGAGGCCCCACACGGGAAACCGCTCGAGCTCGGGGTGGGCCGCGCGCCACCAGCCGCGAGACAAGCCGAGCGCGGCGAGCCCAGCAGCCAGCACGGCCACCACACCCACGACGAGGCCGTTGCGCAGGCGAGCCTTCACGGCGACCGATAGTACGAGAAGCGCGGCGCTGGTGCGCCAGCGCTCGGGAAACGACCGTGACGCTCGCAGGTCAGGCCCTGCCGTATCGCGCGCGCAGCTGCGCTTCCCGCTTCTGGCCCCGCACCTTCGCGCGCGCGGCTTCGTCTTCGCGCGTGTGCGGTGGGCCGTGCGGCTCGAGCTCGTGGAACAGGCGCTTCGTCACGGCGATGACCTCGGCCACCGCCCGCTCGAAGGCCTTCGCGTTGACCTTCGAGGGCGCGTTCATGCCCGTCAGCTTGCGCACGTACTGGAGCGCCGAGGCGTGCAGCTCGGCCTCGGTCGCAGGGGGCTCGAAGTGGTGCAGCCGGCGGATGTTGCGGCACATGAGAAGGCCTCCTGATGGCGGGAGCCTGTCGTAGACCAACCGCGCGTTCACGGCCGTTGAAGTCGCACCGACGCCGCGGGCACACTCGCCGCGTGGTGCGCCATGTCGGGGTCGTGCTCCTGGTGACGTTCGCTGCGTGTGGCGCCACGCCCGGGCCTGTCGTGCCCGATGCGGGCCGGTGGTTCGACGCCGAGCTCGGCCCCTGTGCCCTCGGCGCCGAAGCTCCGCACTCGGTCGACGACGTCATCGCGCGCCTCAACCGCCTGCCGCGGCCGCTCACCGTCGCCTGCTTCACCGCGAGCCTGCCGCGGCCCCTCGGCCTCGTGGCTTCGAGCAGCCGCTTCAGCGCACAGCCGGCGGGCGGTGCCAGCGACCCGCGCATCTTCCTCTTCACCGCCGGCACCATTCTCAGCGTCGTCACCGCTGGCGACGGGAAGGACCTGCTCGAGGTCGCCGAGTTCGTCACCACCACGCGCACGCTCAAGGCCGAGTTCAAGTTTCCGCTCGAGCACGAGGTGACGCGCGAAGACGCCTACGCCCACCTCGACTTCGCGCCGACGGTGAGTTCGTGCGGGCTGTGTCACGCGCAGGAGGAGCAGCACCCGGCGCACCGCGTCGCCCGCGTGTCGCTGGGCCTCAAGCCCACCGCGCGCTCCCTCGTGCCGCTCGAGCGGCTGCGTGCGCTCGCCGCGGCATGCGACGTCGACACCGAACGCGACCGCTGCCTGCGCTGGCAGGCCCTCTTCGGCTTCGGCGAAGTCGTCGAGGTGGCGTTCCCTGCGTCGTTCGCCGACTTCGTGCGCTGAAGGTCGGCGTCGCCCTCGAACTCCCACCTCGGCCCACGGACGTCTCGCAGGCGCCACCGCCGTGTGGACGTGGCGGTCAGCGCCCATCACTTCGACGCGTCGACCGGTCACTGTGATGAAGCGCGGGCGGCAGGTCCGCTCGAGTGCTGGGCCAGGCGCGCGGTGCACGGCTTGCTTCCACTCGACGCATGACCTCGGCGAGGCTCGAGCGCGACCACCTTCACCCCATGCTGAGCGCGACGGGTGTGGGCATCGGCGCAGGCGCCGTGATGCTCGCCGCGCTGGCCTTCGCCTCCATCGCGAGGGGAGACGGCGCCGCGGTGCCGCTCCATTTCATGGCGAGCGTGGTGCTCGGTGCCTCGGCCCTCACCACCTCGGCCCTCGAGTCCCTCCTCGTCGGGAGCCTCGTGAACATCGCCATCTCGGCGCTCGACGGGTGGCTCTACGCGAACGTCATCGCCAGGCTGCCGGCGAGCTTGACCAGCTCGTGGCCACGCGTCGTGGGGGCTGGGCTGGCCTTCGGTGCGGCGCTCTACGTGGTGAGCCTTCAGCTGGTCGCGCGCGTCGCCCTCCCGTGGATGTTGGAGGCCCACCAGCTCGACTGGTTCGTCGGCAACACCTTCGTCTTCGGTCCGGTGTTGGCCGTGATGTACGAGCTTGGCGTGCGCCGGGAGCGCGCCCGCGTGGGCTGACGGCGCGCCTCCGGTTGGCGCCAGCAGCTGTCCCTGCTGCCGTGGGCAACGCCGGCCGTGCGGAGCGTCACAGCCCGGCTTCGAGCGTCTTCTTCATCTGGTCGGCGTACACGTACCCGCTCGACGAGCTGCCGAAGTACGCGTGCCACTCGATGACGCCGTTCTGGAAGACGAAGCGCGCCTGCTCGCTCGCCGCCGGCTTGATGACGACCTTCTTCACGCTGGACTTCACCGCTTCCTTGCCGAGGTCGTCGACCGTCACGTCCTTGAGCGCCTTGACGAGGTTCGGCAGGCCGTAGCTGTCGTGCGAGATGTACTGGGCGTCGGCCATGTTGGTCGAGAAGGCCTCCCAGTCGATTTCGACCGGCAGCTCGACCTCGGTGACGCTCTTGAGCTGCGACACCAGCGCCTCCTCGTCGGTCTTCTTGCGCTCCATCACCCATCGCTTCTCGGCCAGGCCCATGTCGTGTCTCCGTGTGTGAAGGGGAATCGTCATCGCTGATGCTGACCGTGGAGAAACCGTGCGTATCCGCCGGTTGACCGACGGACATCGGGTGGACCCTCCGTCAGTCGCCCGATGAGCGGACCCGCCGCGAGGTGAAACCGTGCACCTCGTCACGCTGTCCCGAGAGCCACCATGAACCGAACCAGCCTCTTGCTCACCGTCGCCGCCGTGCTCGCCGTCGTCGCGCTCTTCGCGCAAGGAGGCCGGCCGCCCGTGCCCTCGGGGCCCGTCTCGTCCACCCCGCCGACGCCCCGCCCGACCGCCTCGACGCCGAGCAGCACGCTCTCGTTCACCGCGGCCTCTCCGCACCGCGTGCTCTCGACGACGGGGGGAGACGCGTGGGCCATCATCGACGTCACTGCGGACGTGCGCGACGTGCCGCACCAGCCGGTGAGCCTCGCGGTCGTCGTCGACGTCTCGGGCTCGATGATGGGCCGCAAGATGGAAGAGGCGAAGCGCGCCGCGCGCTCCCTCGTCGAGCAGCTCGGCGACGGCGACGAGCTGACCCTGGTCGCGTTCAGCGACTCGGCGCGGCGGCTCGACCTGCGGCGCATGTCGGCGGCTGGACGGAGCGACGCGCTCTCGTTCATCCAGTCGTTGCGGCCCGAGGGCTCGACCAACATCAGCGACGGGCTCGCCGCGGGTGAAGAAGCGCTCCTCGGCGCCATCGGCCAGCGCCGCCTCGTCCTCGTGAGTGATGGGCAGCCCACCGCGGGCATCACCGACCGCGCCGAGCTGAACCGGCTCGCCGGCGCCGCGCACGAGCGCGGCATCACGGTGACGGCCATCGGCGTCGGCAACGACTTCGACGCGACCCTCATGCGGGGCATGGCCCAGTGGGGTGGCGGCGTGTACGGCGACTTGCGCCAGGCCGAGGCGCTCGAGGTGGTGCTGGCCGACGAGCTGCGGCAGGCGCGCCGGCCGCTCGCCCGCAACGTCACCCTGCGCTTCCGGCCCGGCACCCGCGTGCAGGTCGTCAGCGCCGCAGGCCGCGTGGTGCAGCAGGGCCTCGACGGCCCGCAGGTGCGGCTGCCGGACTTCGGGTCGGGCGCGACGGCGCGCGTGCTGGTGAAGCTGTACCAGGGTGGTGGGCTCGGCGCGGTCGACCTGGTCAACCCGCGGCTCGAGTGGACGAACGCCGACGGCACCGCCGAGGCCGTCGAGGCCCGCCTCACGGTGCCCCTCACCGGCGACGTCGCCCAGGTCCAGTCCACGCGCGACGAAGCGCTCTACGCCGACGTGGCCCGCGCCTTCGGCAACGAACAGATGATGCTGGCGGCCGAGGCCATGGAGCGCGGTGACCGCTCCAACGCCCTCGCGCTGCTCGACCGCGCCCGCGCGCTCTTCGGCACCTCGGCCGACGCGCTCGCCGGAGAAGAGGCCGTGCTCAAGACCAAGTCCATCGAGTGGAAGAAGTCCGACTACGACGCGCGCAACGAGTCGAAGGACATGATGCGCAAGACGCTCAAGACCTTCGGCGAGACGAACAACGCCTTCTATTGAGAAAGCCCTGCGCGTCTGACGCCCGTCTCGGCGAAGCTGTGCCGCATGCTGACGGCGTCGACGAGGCTGCGGGAATACGAGGTGTGGGGGCGCATCGGGGGCGGAGGGATGAGCGACGTCTACCTCGCCCGCCACGTCGACTTGAGCGCGCCCGTCATCGTCAAGACGCTCAAGCTGTCCATCGACTCCGACGCGAACGAGCGCGCGCAGCGCCTGCGCACCGAGGCCGTCATCACCGCGCGCATCCGCAGCCCGCGCATCGTGCGGCCGCTCGACGTGGGTGTCACGGACGAGGGCACGCCGTACCTCGTGCAGGACTACGTCGACGGGCTCGACCTCGCCGAGCTCGACGCGGCCCGGCGCAAGGCGCTCGGGGTGGGGTTGCCGCTCTGGTACGTGTGCGAGGTGACGGCCGAGATTGCGTCGGGCCTCGCCGCTGCGCACCGCACCGGGGTGCTGCACCGCGACCTCAAGCCGTCGAACCTCTTCGTCTCGCCCGAAGAGGGCGTGAAGCTGGGTGACTTTGGCGTGGCCGTGGCGCGCAGCGCACGCGAAGGCGGGCCCATCGAGCTCGCCGGCACCCTCGAGTACATGGCGCCCGAGACGCTCCGGGCCGGGACGTTCCAGCGAGGCACCGACGTGTACGGGCTGGGCGCGACGGCGTTTCAGCTCCGGTACGGCCGCCCGCCCTACACCACGATGCGCGACGTGCTGGACGAGACGGTGCAGCCCGCCTTCCCGCGGCCCGAGTCGCCGGAAGAGGCGTACTTTCAGCAGGCCATCGCCCACATGCTCGAGCCCGACGGCGCGCGGCGGTGGAGCGACATGGCGCGCGTGGCGGCGGTGTTCCGGCGGCTGGCCGACCTCGTGCGGCGGCCGCTCCACGCGGTGCGCGACGGCGACGGCCTGCACGTCGCGGGCGTGACGCTCACCACCTCGGTGGGAGACATCTCGGCGCACCGGGCCGATGGCGTCATCTGCTCCGCGAACTCGGACTTCACGATGGACGTCGGCGTGGGCGCGGCGCTGGTGAAGCGCGGCGGTCGCACCATCGAAGCCGAGGTGAAGACCGGTGGGCCGCGGCCGCTGGGCGCGTGCATCTCGACGAGCGCCGGCACGCTGGGCTTCAGGCGCGTGCTGCAGGCGGTGGCGGCGTGGAACGAGGTGTCGTGCGTGGCGCGCTCGGCGCAGCGGGCCTTCCTGCTGGCCGAGCAGGAGGGGCTGCGGACGCTCGCGGTGCCGGCGATTGGCACGGGGGCGGCGCGCGTCAGCCTCGAGTCGTCGGCCACCAGCCTCGCGGCGGCGCTCGAGCTGCACCTGCGCCTGGGAGGCGCGAGGCTCTCACGCGTCGACTTCGTGCTGTTCGACGAGGCGAAGCGGCGCACGTTCGACGAGGTGCTCGAGTCGGTCTTCCTCGGCGGCGCCGCGCACCCGCCCGACGTTGGCCTCCAGGACGCCGGCGCGATGAGCGAAGAGGCCAGCACCATCGTGCGCAAGTGAGGGCAGACACGCATGGGCGCGGGTCGGTTAGGCTCCACCGCCCATGACGGACTCTTCTCCTTTGCGCAAACAACCGAAGCAGGCGCGCTCGCGGGCGCTCGTGCAGTCGATTCTCGAGGCCGCGGGGGACCTGCTCGGGCGCACCAACAGCTCGCCCGACGACATTCCGCTGCAGAAGATTGCCGAGCGCGCAGGCGTGGGCATCGGCTCGGTCTACGACTACTTCGCCAACGGCGAGGGCGTGTGGTCGGGCTTCCTCGGGTGGATTACCGAGCGGAACTTCGCGGCCCTCGAAGAGAAGGCGTCGGGCGGGAGCTTCGTCGAGAAGCTCCCCGAGCTGCTCGATGGCACGCTCGACCTCTACCTGGGAGCCCCGGCGAGGACCCGCGGCGTGGCCATGACCATCGTGCGCTTCGGCTGGGTGAAGCGGGTGGTGCTCGAGCGCGACCGGTTCGCGGCGTTGTTGGCGTCGCGGCTGTGCGCCGAGCATCCGGGCCTGGCGCCCGAGCGCGCGCGGCTCGGCGCTGAGGTGCTGTGCGATGCCGTGATGGGCGTGGTGATGGGAGAGCTCTGGCGCGAGCGCGACGAAGCAGGCGCCAGGGCCGTGCGGGCCGAGGTGCGCGCGCTGGTGACCCGCGAAGTTGCAGCGATGGTGGGCTCCGCGCACGGCCCGGCGAAGTGAGCGGAGACCGTCGTTGCGTGAGGGCTCCCGCGCCGGGCAGTTGGGAATCATGCCGTAGTACCCGTCAGCGACCGGGAAGCCCTGTCGGCCCATGACGACGTATCCGCCGTCGATGGTGGATGCCCGTGGTTCACCAGTCGAAGCGTCGTGTCACTCCACGACGCCGATGAGCACGCCGTCGACCACCAGCACCTCACGAAGCTCTGGCGCCACCCGGCTCGCGCCGCCCGGAGCCCCCGGCAGGTACGGCCACGCTGGGTCCTCGTTGAGCCACCGCGCCTGACCGAGCGTCGGGTCGAACTCCACACGCCCGCTCAACGCCGTCGGCCCCAGCATGCCGCACCGCTGGTCGAACACGAGCCTGCCTCCGACGAGCCGTGCGTTCGCCAGCGTACTCGTGTCACCAGCAGGCAGCGCATAGAGCGCCAGCGGAGCACCGCCCGCCTGCGGGAAGGCGCGCACCGCGCGACGTTCGACCACCACGACGAAGCCCCCGACGAGGAAGAGCGCGTGTGGACCGTCGAGCCCCTGCGCCACCTCCACGCGCGCCCCGGCACCGTTCACCCGGGTCAGCGTGGTGCCTTCGAGGAAGAACACCGCGCCGTCCGTCGCCAGCGCCACCCGTGAGACCGCAACCGCCTCGGTGCGCCGCAGGCCCTGGGTGGGGAACCACGTCGCCACGCCGGCATCATCG
>JALOQF010000035.1 GCA_025459425.1 Myxococcaceae bacterium
CCGGGCACCGACATCGTCACCGGCTTCTTGCCGCCCGGCGTCCACAGCTCGAGCGCCTCGGTGTCCGACACGCCACCTTCGAGCACCTCGATGGTGAAGGTCGGCCCCTCGACCGACACGACGCGGGCGACGGTCTTCACCTGCGCGAACGTCGAGGTCACCGCCACCACCAGCCACACGGACAGGGTTCTCGTCATCGTCTTCCCCCACGAAGGAAACGAGCCCACCTCATACGTCAGGAACGCTTGCGACGGGACACCCTCGGGTGCGATGGAGCCCCGCGTGACGACGCCCCGGTTGCTCAAGACGCCCCAGGAGGTCCGCTGGTTCGAGCGAGACCTGCGCCGCCGGGGCCAGACGCTCGCGCTCGTGCCCACCATGGGCTTTCTGCACGACGGGCACCTCTCGCTCATGCGCGAGGGCAAGGCCCGCTGCGACGTCGTCGCGGCCACCATCTTCGTGAACCCGACGCAGTTCGGCCCGAAGGAAGACCTGTCGCGCTACCCGAGGGACCTGTCGGGTGACCTCGAGAAGTGTGGCTCGGCCCAGGCGTCGGTCGTCTACGCGCCCGAGCCCGCCAGCGTGTACCCCGACGGCTACCAGACGTACGTCACGGTGGAGCAGGTGAGCCAGGGCCTCTGCGGCGACCGGCGCCCCGGCCACTTCCGCGGCGTGGCCACCGTCGTCACCAAGCTGCTCGCGCTCTTCCGCCCCGACGTCGCGCTCTTCGGCGAGAAGGACTACCAGCAGCTGAAGGTCATCGAGGCCCTCGCGAAGGACCTCGAGCTCGGCGTCGACATCGTCGGCCGGCCCACCGTGCGCGAGGCCGACGGCCTGGCGATGTCGTCGCGCAACGCCTACCTCTCGGCCGACGAGCGCCAGCGCGCGCTCGCCCTCTCGAAGGGCCTCTTCGCCATGCAGGCCGCGGCGGCGAGCGGTCACACGAACGTCGAGGCCCTCGTCGCCCTCGGCACGAAGCCCCTCACCGACGCGCAGGTGCGGCTCGACTACCTCGAGGTGCGCGACGCCGAGACGCTGGCGCCGCTCACCACGCTGACGCCCGGCCGTCCCGCGCGCGCCCTCGTCGCCGGCTTCCTCGGCACCACGCGCCTCATCGACAACCTGGCGCTGACGGTGCCCTGACGATGTCGAAGCCGAAGGACACCAGCGAGCGCCTCATCTGCGAGCACCGGCGCGCGAAGTTCGACTACGCCTTCGACGAGACGCTCGAGGCGGGGCTGGTGCTGACGGGCAGCGAGGTGAAGGCGCTGCGCAACGGCGAGGCGAACTTGAACGACGCCTACGCGATGCCCGAGAAGACGGGGCTGGTGCTGCACAACGCCCACATCGGCCAGTACAAGCCCGCCGCCTCGTTCGCGCACCTGCCCACGCGGCCCCGCCCGCTGCTGGTGAACCGCAACGAGCTCGAGAAGTGGTCGACGAAGGTGCGGGAGCGCGGGTACTCCATCATTCCGCTGGCGCTCTACTTCAAGGGCAGCTGGGCCAAGGTGAAGCTGGGCCTGGGCAAGGGCAAGAAGGCCACCGACCGCCGAGACACCATCAAGGAGCGCGAGAGCAAACGCGAGATGGACCGCGCGCTGCGGCGGCGCTGACGCCTTGTGGGTGCGGCCCTCGCGCGGCCCGCTTACACTTCCTTTCGGACTTCACGAGCCTTCATGGACAAGCGCAGTGACGACAAGAAGAGCCGGCTGCTCAAGGCCCTCGACGCGGGCATGACGCAGGTGCACCTCGACGCGCGCCGGCCGGGCGTGCTGGTGCCGAAGAAGTTCGCGGGCGACCACCACCTCGTCCTCAACGTCTCGTACCGCTTCGACCCGCCGGACCTCACGGTGAACGAGTGGGGCGTGCGCGAGACGTTGTCCTTCGGGGGCGAGCGCTTCACCGTCGGGCTGCCGTGGTCGGCCATCTACGCCATCGCCTCGCACGTCACGCACGACTTCTTCATGTTCCCCGAAGACATGCCCGAGGAGCTGCTCGAGGGGGCCGTCGAGAAGACGTCGGGGCTGCCCGGGCCGCTCGAGCCGGGACGCTCCGACTCGGCGGGCACGCTGGCCTCGGTCGCGGCGGGCGCGAAGGCGGCGCTCGAGCCTCCGCCCCCTCCAGCGCGCGCGGCCTTGCGCGAGGTGGTGCTCGACCACGAGGGTGAAGAGCCGCCGAAAGAGACGACGCCCCCGAAGCGCGGGCACCTGCGCATCGTGAAGTGACGCGCGTCGTCGTCGCGGAAGTTCGCGCAGCCGATGCAGCGGGCGTAAATCCACCCACATGCCCTCCGTGCATGACGACGACTTCAACGTGCCGCCGCCCGAGAAGGCCGGCATCTCGTCCACCCACTGGCACCCGCCGCCGCCGCCGACGCTCGCGGTGCCCAAGCTCGAGGTGACGAAGGAGCTCTTGCAGGCGCTCCCGAAGACCGACCTGCACTGCCACCTCGACGGCTCGATGCGGCTCAAGACCATTCTCGAGCTGGCCGAGCAGCAGGGCGTGAAGCTGCCGGCGAACGACGAAGCGGCGCTCGCGAAGGTGATTCACAAGGGCGAGGTGTGCCGCGACCTCGAAGACTACCTGGTGGCCTTCGACGTCACCTGCTCGGTGCTGCAGACGGAAGCCGCGCTGTTCCGCGCGGCGTACGAGCTGGCCATCGACGCGGCGGCCGAGAACGTGCGCTACCTCGAGGTGCGCTACGCGCCGGTGCTGCACCAACAGCGCGGGCTCAAGCTGACGGCCATCGTCGACGCGGTGCTCGAGGGGCTGCGCACGGCCAAGCGCGAGACGCGCATCAAGTACGGCGTCATCTTGTGCGGCATCCGGCACATGAACCCGCAGTCGAGCGTGCGCCTGGCCGAGCTGTGCGTGGCGTACAAGAACCGCGGCGTGGTGGGCTTCGACCTGGCCGGTGCCGAGGCGAACTTTCCCGCCAAGGAGCACCGCGAGGCCTTTCAGCTCATCTTGAAGAACAACGTGAACTGCACCGCGCACGCGGGTGAGGCGTACGGCCCGGAGAGCATCGGGCAGGCGCTCCACTACCTGGGCGCGCACCGCATCGGGCACGGCGTGCGCCTGCGCGAAGACGGAGACCTGCTCAATTACGTCAACGACCACCGCATTCCGCTCGAGTGTTGCCCGTCGTCGAACGTGCAGACGCGCGCGGTGAGCGAGATGGCCGCGCACCCGCTGAAGTTCTATTTCGACTACGGCTTGCGGGTGACCATCAACACCGACAACCGGCTCATCACCGACACCACCGTCAGCCACGAGTACTGGATCGCGCACAAGGAGCTGGGCCTGTCGCTGGAAGACCTGACCACCATCATCGTGTCGGGCTTCAAGAGCGCGTTCCTGCCGTTCCGCGAGAAGCAGGACATGCTCAAGGCGGTCAACGCCGAAATCGAAGCGACGCTGAAGCGCTTCGAGGCGAAGGCGCCAGCGAAGGCGCGCTGACGGAGCCGGACTTCAGCCGGTCACGAGCACTTCTTCGTGTCCTTGCGGCACATGCGCGAGCAGCAGTCCTCGCGGTCCGTGCACGGCTGGCCAGCGGCCTTGCAGCTCTCGCCGGCCGGGCTGACGCCGGGCGCCGGCGCAGCCGAGGGCGTGTGGGCGAAGGCCGAGGCGGCGAGGCCGAGGGAGAAGCTGGCGATGGCGGCGATGACGGCGTGTTTCACGTGGGCTCCCGGGAAGCGGCGCGAGGACGGCTCGCGAGCGCAGCGCGCAGTCTGGGCCGGAGGGCCTCCGATGTCGTTCGTGTGCGTCGAGCGTGGGTCCCATCGCTCGCGGCAGCTCGAGGTGTTTCGACGACGGGCCACATCTCCAGCCGTCGTGCGCCCGGGACTCGGTCTGGCTCGACCGCGGAGGAGCCGAGACGGCTGATCGCCCCCGCGAGTCGCCTTCGTTCGACGCGGAGCCGCTCGCGACCCGCTGAGCCCGTGAGGGCCTCGGGCGTCATCGGCTGACGGGCGCCGAGAATCGACGCGCCCAGAGACCGTGCGGGTCGCCCGCCACGTCCACGACGAGCGTGGGGGGCGCTGGCCGTCACCTCGCACGTGGCGTTCGAGTGGAACATTCGACCGACTCGATTCGGCTCTTCGTTCCACTCGCCGCGAGGGCGGCGTGGGCACCACCCCCGTCGGCGCGCGTTGACGGCCGGCCCGGTCGCCTTCACAGTCTCGGGCGATGCGGTCGTGGCCGGCGGCTCTCATGGTGTGCTGGGTAGGCTGCGCGACGCCGGCGCCTCGCGCGGCGACGCCCTCGCAAGCGACGACGAGGCCCGCCGACGAACTGGCGAGTGCGTTCGAGCCCGAGTCCACCGCGCCTCCGACTGCGGTCGTGGCGCGGCCCCCGCCGCCGCTCCCCGACGTGCGCGCTCCCTTTCGTGACGCCATCGAGCGCCTGACGCGCGCCCTCGCCTCGAAGGACCTCGACGCGGCCCGCGCGGCGCTCGGCGAGGTGGAGCAGCAGGCGCAGGCGCTCGGCCTCGTCGAGCGGCAGAAGGCCGCGGAGCTCGCCTTCAAGGTGGCCTTCGCTGCAGCCGACGGCCCGGGCGCGCAGGCGCAGGCGAGGGCCTGGCTTCGAACCTGTGGTGGAGACGGGGTCGAGGCGTGTCGGGCCGCTGCCCTCAACGCCCTGGTATCGACGGGCCGGCTCGACGCTGCCACGGCGAAGGCCGTGCGCGACGACGTCAACCAGGTGCAGCAGGCCGAGCGCTGCCTCAAGGCGGCGGAGCGCGCGAAGAAGGTCGACCGGTGTGTCGCGGAGGCCGAGGCGCTGGCGCGCTCCTCGAAAGACGCGTTCCTCGACGCCCGGGTCGACTACGTGCGCGCCCTCGCGGCCCCGGAGCCGCGTCAGGCTGCCAAGGCCCTCGCGCAGCGCATGGCCCAGGCCCGGATCGAGAAGAAGGTCGACGAGGTGGCCCGGCTGGCGCTTACCGACGCGCACGCGGTGAGCGCGACGCTGCCCGAGGCCGAGCGCCGGTGGGGCCGCCCGCCCGAGACCGACGCTGCCTGCGCCGCCTTCGATGTCGCGAGCGGCCCCGGCGCGTGCCGCAAGCTCGAGAAGCAGCTCTTCAACGGGTGGACCTTTCGCGACTTCTCGAAAGACAAACCGAAGGAGGGCCTCTCGCGGGAGCAGGTGCTCGCCGTCAACGAGCACTACGCACCGTTGCTCCAGGAGTGTCTGTCGGCCCAGGCCAGGCGGCTGACGCCTCCCGACGCGGCCCGCTACGAGGTGCGGTGGATGGTGTTCAACGACGGCCGCGTGGGTGAGGTGCACTTCAAGCAGGCCGCGCTCGAGTCGAGCGAGCTCGCCGGCTGTCTTCGCGCGCAGTTCGAGAGCTGGCGCTACCCGCGGTACGAGGGCGAGTGGCAGCACGTCGAGCAAGCCTTCACGGTGACGGCCGTCGAGCGGCGCACGGCCCGGTGACGGGAAGCGGTGCCTTCGTCGCGGGTGATGACGGCGCGTGCCATCGATGGTGACGGCGAGCTGCGCGAACATCCATGCCCCCCCTCTGACGTGTCCGCCGCCGCGTGCATCACGGCCTCGACGCCCGTGAGGCCGGTGGTGAGGGCGGGCGGCTCGAGCAGCTCACCGCGCACCACCTCGGCGCGCACTCCGGGCCAGGCTCGCACGGTGCGCCCGACCGCCACCATGGCCCGAACGATGTTCTGACCGACGACCCCGCATGACCGACTCCGACGTCGAGGAGCCCCTCGTGCACCGGCTCCCTACGTTGCTGGGGTGAAGAGACAGGCCCGACTCACGTGGCGGTGAGGGTCATCGTCGCGACGCCAGCCAGGGCTCCGACCCACCGCGCGGCCTCGAGCGGGCGCGCCCAGGAGCGGCCTTCGAGCAGCCCGGGAATCGTCGTGGCCGAGACGGCGAGCCATGACGCGGCGAGGAGCTTCCACGGCATGGGGAGCAGCGCCACGCCCCACATGAGGAAGCCGAACGTGGCCACCAGCAGCACGAGACACTGCCAGAAGACGTAGCGCCGCACGCCGCGCGACGCCTCGACGTCGTACTTCACGAGCGGGTCGCGCCGGGTGGCCTCCCCCATCCACCCGGGGCGCCACGCGGGCGACGCGACGAACACCTTCAGCGCGTCGCGCACCGTCGGCGCCAGGCGGGCGAGGCGGAGGAGTTCGACGTAGCGCTCCACCTGTGCCCAGAGCGGGTTGAAGGACTTCAGCGGCGTGGTGGTGCCGTACACGCAGGGCTCGACCTCGGGCGCGTACGTTCCGAACAGCCGGTCGAAGACGCTGAACGTCGCGCCGTGGTTCTTGTCGAGGTACTGCGGGTTGATGGCGTGGTGCACGCGGTGCAGCGACGGCGTGTTGAGCCACTTCTCGAGGAAGCCCAGCGGCGGCACCAGCTCGGTGTGAATCCAGAACTGGTACAGCGTCGACAGGCCCAGCATCACCGCGAAGGGCAGGGTGGGCACGCCCAGGAGCGCGAGCGGCAGGTAGAACGGCAACGTCGTCACCCACGTGGTGACCGACTGCCGCAGCGCGACCGCGAGGTTGTAGTCCTCGGAGTGGTGGTGCACGACGTGCGCCGCCCACAACAGGTTGACCTCGTGCGAGAGGCGGTGCCACCAGTAGTAGGCGAACTCGACGCCGAGGAGCGCCGCGACCCAGGGCAGCCACGTCGTCGGCAGGTCGAAGAGCCGGTGCGTGAACAGCGCCTCGTACGCCGCCAGCAGCACCGCGCCGCCGAGCAGGTTCGACACGAGCTGGTTCAAGACGCCGCAGCCCATGTCGGAGATGGCGTCGCCCAGCCGGTAGACCGACAGGCCCCGGCGCCGGGCCAGCGCCAGCTCGACGCCGATGCCGACGAAGAAGAGCGGAATCGCCAGCGCGATGAGGTTCAGGCCCACGTCGCCGGTGTACCTGCCGCGGCTCCGAAATACAATGACCGAGCGGTCTGGGTATGTTCGATGCCTCCGTTTGCCGCTTGCGTCGACGGCGAGCCCCGAGGACACCTCGCGCATGTTCGTCATCGACGCGGCCGAGCGAGGCCTGGTGCCAGACCGGCTCTTGAGGCTGGGGGTCGAGCAGCTCGTGCGGCAGCGGCTGCGTGATGAGGCGGCGCGAGACGCGCGCACGCCGGGTGGGTTCGTGCATTCCTTCGTCGAGGACCTCAAGCGCGCGCCCATCGCCCTGGTGCCCGAGGCGGCGAACGCCCAGCACTACGAGGTGCCGGCGGACTTCTTCGTCGAGGTGCTGGGGCGGCATCTGAAATACAGCTGCGGGCTCTGGCGTGAGGGCGTGTTCACCCTCGACGACAGCGAGGCCGCGATGCTGGCCCTCACCTGCGAGCGCGCGCAGCTCGAAGACGGGCAGGCGGTGCTCGAGCTCGGCTGCGGTTGGGGCTCGCTCTCGTCGTGGATGGCGGAGCGCTACCCGCGCAGCCGAATCCTCGCGGTGTCGAACTCGGCCTCACAGCGCGCGTTCATCGAGGCGCGCGCGAAGGCGCGGGGCATCACCAACCTCGAGGTCGTCACCGCCGACATCAACGACTTCTCGACCGAGCGGCGCTTCGACCGGGTGGTGTCGGTCGAGATGTTCGAGCACTTGCGCAACTACGAGCGGCTCCTCGGCCGCGTGGCGTCGTGGCTCAGCCCCGGCGGGAAGCTCTTCGTGCACGTCTTCTCGCACCGCCACCACGCCTACCCGTACGACGACGAAGGCCCCCAGGACTGGATGGCGCGGAACTTCTTCTCGGGCGGGCTCATGCCGTCCGACGACCTGCTGCTCCACTTCCAGCGCGACGTGGTGCTCGAGGAGCGCTGGCGCGTCGACGGCACCCACTACCAGCGCACCGCCGAGGCGTGGCTCGAGCGCCTCGATGGGCGCCGGGCGGCGGTGGTGAGCGTGTTTCGTCGCCACCACGCCCGCGCCGAGGCCGAGCGTTGGTTCCACCGCTGGCGCCTGTTCTTCCTCGGCGTCAGCGGGCTGTTCGGCTTCGACGCGGGCCGCCAGTGGGGCGTCACCCACTCTCGCTTCGCGCAGCGGTGAGCGCCCTCACGGCGGCAACTGCCGCACCGCCGCGCCGATGGTCGTCCTCCATTGCGAGAGGCTGTTCTGCGACACCTTCCACGTCAGCACCCGCTGCCCGTTGGCATCGAAGACGAACGTGTCGTGCTTCACCGCGTTGGCGTCGAACGCCCGCCACGCATTGCGGCCCGGGCTCGGGTCGCGGAACAACGACATCGTCAGCGCCGGTGAGGGCGGCGACGTGAGGAACCAGCTCGCGTTCGAATCGGACACCGCGACGAACTGCACCGACCGGCCTTCGTTCTTCAGCTCCGTCCACAACGACTCGGCGATCCCAGCCTGGGACCGACACGTCGTTCAAAAGCCCTCTATCAGGTAGACGACGAGGGGCTGGCCCTGGAACTCCGAGAGGCCGTAGCTCTGATTGAAGCGTGGGCTCCGGGGCTGCAGGTCGACGAGCTGCCATGATGGGTACATCGCGGCCACCATCATGCCGCCGCCGGCAGTGCCACCGCCCTGCGCAGTGCCACCGCCCTGCGCTGCGCCACCGCCCTGCGCTGCGCCACCGCCCTGCGCGACACCGCCTCCTTGTGCGGAGCCGCCTGCCGCCGCCATGCCTCCCGCGGCACCGCCACCGCCGGAGCCTGTCGGCTCCATCATCGCCCCGCCGCACGCCACCAACACGGTGACGAGCGCCGCGAGCACACCCTGGAACATCGGCCATCGCTTCATTGCAGGACCTCCTTCACGACGTCTTCGACCTGGAACACCTCATCACCGACGAGCCGTCTCGCCAGTGAGCCATCAGCGCGGAACACCTCGACGATGGGCAGCCCGGCGGCGCCCGGCACCATCGCCTCGAGCGCGTCGGCGTCGAGGTCCGACGCGTCGACCCGCCGCACGGTGAGCCTCGGCTCCTTCGCCTCGAGCGCGTCGATGACGGGCTTGAGCTTGAGGCATGGCGCGCACCACGTCGCCCAGTAGTCCACCACCGTCACCCGCCCCGGCGCGGGTTTCGACTCGGCCAGCGGCAGCGTGGGGCGCAGCACCTCGAACGAACCGGCGAACCCCGCGAAGACGCCCACTGCGGGGATGAACTGGAGCCCTTCGGTGCGCTGCCACACCGGTACCCGGCTGGCGACGAAGAGCGTGACGGTGTCGAGCACGCGCACCTGCACCGACGGCGTGGCGGTGAGCCAGAGGCCTCCGGTGTTGACCGAAGGGAGTCGCTCGTTGGTGAAGGGGTCGATTTCAGACGACTGCGCCCGCCACTGCGTCTCGAGGCCCACGGCGAAGGACACGCGGTCGGCGAGCGGCCCGAAGGTCACACCGGCCGTGCCACGCACCTCGGGCCCCCAGCGCAGCCCATCACGCGCGTCGGCCAGGGCCACCCGCGCCGTGCTGGTGACGAAGAGCCCGAGGCGCGCCGGCAAGGACACCCGGGCGTCGACGTCGGCCAGCGCCCAGGTGGTGCCCCGGCCCAGCGTCAGGTAGCGCGCGTTCTCGAGAATCGCGATCTCGCCGCTGCGCGCGGCGTAGGCGCCCGTCGGCAGCGCGAGGCCCAGCATGCCCTGGAGCCGGAAGCGCCCCAGGCGCCCGACGTAGCGCCCACGCGCCTCGAGGTCGCCGAAGCCCACGTCGGTCTGCGCCCCGTTCACCACGTCGCCGCGGCCGATGAGGCCCACGGGCACCTGCAGCTCTGCCCCGATTCCTTCTCCGCGGCCGAAGCCAGCCAGCAGCGTCGCCAGGCCGAGATCGAGCCGGGCCTGCGTCGGGTCGTCGATGGGGCCGCCGTTCGCGTGCCGGGAGGGAAACGGAATCCACCCGGCCACGAGCTGGGCCGTCACCGCCCACGCGTCGGCGCGGGAGGAGAGCGTCACGCCGTCAGCTCCCGCCGGGAGCGCCGGGTTCACTCAGGTGGTGCATTGGGCCTGGGCCGCGAAGGCGACGAGGCTCAAGGTGGGGATGATCCAGCGCACGGGGCTCCTACGCCGACGGCTCGAAACGGTTACCGCCTTCGTAACCTCTTTCTGCGGGGTGCGTAGGGGGGCCGCATTTCCCTCCCCTTTTTCGAAGGATTTCTCATGACCCGCGTCGTCGTCTCTGCCCTCGTCTTCTCCTCGCTCGTCGCCTGTGGCCCCGCGAATGGCCCCGGTGCCTTCGCCGCCGACTTCAAGACGAACCAGGCGTTCTTCACCCAGATGTCGATGCCCATCGACAACTCCGGCATGGACGCAGCCACCTTCGTGCACAAGCTCCAGCGCACCTGGTACTCGGCGAACGTGCGCCAGTCGCTCGGCGGCAACGACCTGCCCGTCGGCACCGTCGCCATCAAGGAGACCTACGACGCGATGAACCAGCCCTCGGGTGTCTTCGTGATGGTGAAGAAGTCGAAGGACACCTGGAACTACGAAGCGCGTGGCAAGGACGGCGCCGAGATGGCTGGCGCGCCGAAGGGCGACAACGTGGCGATGTGCCACAGCTGCCACACCAAGTTCGCCAGCACCGACTACCTCGGCGGCACCACGTACAAGAACTGACGCCGTCAGGTGTGGAAGCGGCGGCGCGCGGCCTGCTCGAGCCCGTCGCGCGCCGCCGGGTCTGCGATGGCGATGAGGGCCTGCGCGCGCTGCCGCAGGTTCTTCCCGTACAGGTCGGCCACGCCGTGCTCGGTGACGACGAAGCGCACGTGCGCGCGGGTGGTGACCACGCCTGCGCCGGGCTGCAGCTGCGCCACGATGCGGGAGGCGCCCTTCGACGTCCGTGACGGGAGCGCGATGATGGCCTTGCCTCCGTCCGACAGCGTGGCGCCGCGGATGAAGTCCATCTGGCCGCCCACGCCCGAGTAGACGCGCTCACCGATGGAGTCGGCCACCACCTGCCCGGTGAGGTCGACCTCGATGGCGCTGTTGATGGCCGTCATCTTCGGCTGCTCGCGGATGATGGAGGTGTCGTTGACGTACGCGCAGTCGCGCAGCTCGACGGCCGGGTTGTCGTGAATGAAGTCGTACAGCCGGCGCGTGCCGTTCACGAAGGACGACACCGTCTTGCCGCGCTGTCGTTTCTTGAACTCGTTCGTCACCACGCCCGCCTCGAGGAGCGGCAACAGGCCGTCGCTGAACATCTCGGTGTGCACGCCCAGGCCCCGGTGGTGGGTGAGGGCGCGCAGCACGGCGTCGGGAATGGTGCCGATGCCCAGCTGCAGCGTGGCGCCGTTCTCGACGAGGCCGGCGATGCGCTGGGCGATGGCGTCTTCGACGGGGCCCCCCGGCGCGGGGGCGTGCTCCGGGAGCGGGACATCGCAGTCCACCAGCGCGGCGAAGCGGCTGACGTGCACCGCGCCATCGCCGAGCGAGCGCGGCATCTGCCGATTCACCTGCGCGATGAGCGTCTTCGCCGTCTGCGCGGCGGCGAGCGCCGTGTCGACCGAGGTGCCGAGTGAGACGTACCCATGCGCGTCGGGCGGCGAGACGTGCAGCAGGGCGGCGTCGAGCGGCAAGACGCCGTTGCGGAAGAGCAGCGGAATCTCGCTCAAGAAGACGGGCATGTAGTCGGCGCGGCCCTCGGCGATGGCCGCGCGCAGGTTGTCGCCGCAGAAGAACGCGTTGGGCCGGAACGCATGGGCGAGCTCGGGCCTCGCGTGCGGCGCGTTGCCGTCGAGGTGCAGGTGCACCGTCTCGACGCCCGAGAGCTCGTGGCCCCGGCGAGCCAGCGCCTCGAGCAGCAGCGTCGGGGTCGCGGCGGCGCCCTGCACGAAGACCCGGCTGTGGGAGTGAACGAGGCGAACGGCGTCGTCGGCAGTCATGTGGGCTCCAGCGTGGCGGATTCGATGGTGCGGCTCCAGTCGCCGGTGCAGCCGCGGTGTGACACCGCCGCCCCTCAGCAAGGGGGCTGCCAGCGGCGAGGCCGAAGCGCTCCGGCACACGGGCGCGCAAGGACTGCGTCGCTCCCACTTCACTCGCGAGCCCGGGCGCGGCGCACGACGGCGTCGTTGATGGAGCCCGGGGCTGCGCGGCCGCTCGCCGAGACCGGCCTATCGCCTGGGCGTCAGCACCACCCGGCCCCCGCGCTCGCGCTCGAGGTCCTCGCGTCGCATGGGCATGGCCGCCGGCGCGCCTCGGTTCCACGCGTCGAACTGGTCGAAGGCGTGGGGCTCCTTCGGGGCGCCGCTCTGGCCGGTGTCGATGGTGAAGCGCGCGCGTGGTGGGTTCGACAGCTCGACCACCATGCGCATGGCGGCGCCGTGGTCGACGGGCAGGCCGCTCTCGGCGCGCACGGTGTTCCCGTGGCCTGGCTGCTCGGACTTCGCCGACGTGAAGAAACCACCGATGAGCGGGACGCGGGCGAGCGGCCCCTTGAACTCGAGGGTGTGCACAGCGCCCCAGCGCCACGAAGCGGGGCTCTTTCCGGTGCGGGCGATGACGTCGTCGAGCGCCTCGTCGACGGCGAGGGCGAGCATGGCCCGCAGGTCGCCACCGAAGAGCGGCGAGGCCGGGTCGTCGAGGAGCGCACGCTCGACGGCGCCTCCGACGGGGAAGCTGCGCGCGAGCGTCTTCACCGCGGCGGCGTCGGTGACCCCCAGCGCCTGCACCACGCGCCCCCGCAGCGCCGTCAGCGTCGCGACGTACGGCAGCGCGCCGAGGCTGTCGGTCGAGAAGACGCCATCGAAGCTGGACAGCGCCGCGCAGAACGCCCTGAGCCGCTCGGCGTCGTGGCGGGCGCTCGAGGTCGGGCAGGCGGCGGCGAGCTTCGGCGCGAGGTCGCGGGCCTCGGTCGAGGTGATGTCCTGTTGCACGGCGAGCAGGGCGTCGGCGGTGGGCTTGCCCTCGCTCAGCAGCGCCACGAGCCGCTCGTGAATCCGGCGCGCGCGATGCGGCGGCACGCCCGAAGTGCCCACGGCGCGCACGCGCCAGTCGTCGTCGCCGATGACGCGCTGGTTGGCGGCGACGATGAAGCCCACCTCGGGGTTGGTGAGGGCCGGCTTCTCGTCCTGTGCGAGGAGCCGCTCGGCGGTGGCCTGCGCGCTGGCGCCGCTCCTCGGCGTCCGCCCGGTGTCGCCTGGTCGTCGCAGCGGCGCGTAGGCGGCGAGCCGGTACGCGATGGTGCCGTCGGTGAAGCCCAGCACCATGTTCTGCCCCGACACCTGGAAGCGCGAGATGGCGGCGGTGGCCTCGTCGACGTTCTTCGCGCGCGCGAGGTCCCAGAAGCCCGAGACCGGCGCTGAGTTGACTCCGCCGACGTCGAAGGCGGGCCACGAGAGCGCGAGGCGGTCGTTCGTCTTCACCCACGACGACGGCATCACCGGGCCGAAGCGGCTGCCGTACCACGTCTCGGTGTGCACCTCGGCGTCGGCGCTGCGGCCCAGCCGGAAGCGCTGCTCGAGGCGCTCGAGCGGCACCCGCTCACCGTCGATGACGGCCACCTCGGTCGAGTCCTTCGCCAGTTCGAGGCGAACCAGGTCCTGCGCGTCGGCGTAGGAGACCGTCATGCCCCAGGCGAGGTGGCGCGTGTGGCCGATGAGCACTGCCGGAATGCCGGCGAAGGTGACGCCGGCCACCGTCAAGTCGGGCGCCTCGAGGTGCGCGAGGAAGAAGACGGACGGCAGCTCGTGGCTCAGGTGCGGGTCGTTGCAGAGCACCGGTACGCCCGACGCCGTCTTCGAGCCGTGCACCACCCACGAGTTCGACGCACCGAGCTGGTCGAGGCCCAGACGCTGGGCGAGCTCCGCGGCGGCCGGGGGCAGGTCGTCGACGAGCCCGGTGGAACGGGCCGCTCCAGCGCTGGTCTCGTGACCGTCGAGCGCCTCGGCGCGGGGCGCCCGTGGGTCGACGACGATGGGGACGCCGCCGGTCGACAGTGGCGCGTCGAGGAGCGCGCGGCGGGGGTCGTCTTTCGGGAGCCCGGCGAGCAGGTGATGCCGCGCCAGCTCGTCGCGCACGTCGGCCGAGAGCGACCAGGCCTGGAGCCGCATGATGGCGAAGCTGTCTTCGGCGGTGAAGGTGCCGAACGAGAGGCCGAGGAGCGCCTGCTCCGCGGTGGTGCCGGCGTTGGCGGCGCCCGCGTTGACGCCCGCGGCGTAGGCGTCGAGCGTGGCGCGGTCTCGCGTCGACAGCGCCGCGAAGCCTGCGTCGAGCTTCCACGTGAGCACGCGCAGGCGCTGGTCGAGCGGGAGCGCGTCGGCGCCGAAGAGCTCGGTGAGGCGGCCGCGCGCGGCGTGCTTCATCACCTGCACCTGAAACGTGCGCTCGCGCCCGTGCATGAAGCCGAGGCCGAAGGCGAGGTCGGCCTCGGTGGTGCCGAAGACGTGCGGAACGCCGCGGCCGTCGACGAGCACCTCGACGGTCGACTGAAGCCCGCTGACTTCGAGCGCCAGCGGGTTGGACGCAGAGAGCCGGGCCGGCGCGTAGTGCGCCAGACAGGAGGAGCCCACGACGAGGGCGAGGAAGACCGTCAGGAGCGTACGCACGGGCTTTCGCCTACGGCCTCGACCAGACGACCGCAAGCGCGCCGGGGCCCAGGCGGTTCGAGCCAGGCTTCCCGCGCCGTCAGTTCGCCGGCGCCACCGCGCGCTTGTACTCGCGGTCTTCTTCGATGGCCTTGCGCGTGGTGGTGGCGTTCTTGTTCACCACCGCCTGGGCCACCTTGCGGTCGGTCGCGCCGGTGCCCGTCGGCACGTTGTACGCCGTCACGCCGGTGTCGTCGGGCGTGGTGGTGGGCGCCTCGGGGTTGCTCGACGGCGCGTACTTCTGGCTGCGCTCGGGAACGTCGGTGCGGAACCGGTACGCCGGGTCGGTCGGCTTCAGGTTGAAGTCGGCGTTGGGGTGGTTCGACACGAGCGAGAAGTACTCGATGAGCGAGCCGTCGAAGTGCACCGTCGGGTACCCGAGGATGAGGCGCGACGCGAAGCCGTTCACCTGCACCTCGAAGTTCGTGCGGCACTGCGAGACGACCACCTTCGACTCCTTGTCACCCGGCGAGTAGCCCGCGGCGGTGAAGAGCGCCTCGAGCTCGGCCTTCGGCTTGTACTGCCAGTTGTTGTTGCCGCGGTCGACCAGCAGGTTCGCCCAGGGGAACGTGACGGCGCCCTTCACGTGGCCCTCGTACAGCACGTAGTTCTTCGCCTGCCCGGCGGCGTCGGTGCTCGGCGGGCCCGACGAGTTCCACGCGGTGGTGATGAACTGGCCCGGGTGCGTGGCGACGAACGCCGCGTTGGGCGCGGTGCGGTTGAACTGGTTGCTGGGCCGCGCGTCGATGATGAACTGCTTGTCGAAGCCCGCGATGACGCCCG
The DNA here is from genome assembly GCA_025459425.1 of Myxococcaceae bacterium. Classification (GTDB taxonomy): domain Bacteria; phylum Myxococcota; class Myxococcia; order Myxococcales; family Myxococcaceae; genus Xiheimicrobium. The sequence continues at coordinate 15,295 of JALOQF010000035.1, forward strand.
TGGCGGCGAGCTTGCCGTCGACGACCTTCTGGAAGTCCTCGAGGCCGATCGTGAGGCCGGTGTTGTCGACGCGCAGGGACTTCACCGAGAAGCCGTCGTTCGACACGGTGCTCTCGGGCGTCTTCGCGCTGCGCAGCGCCCCCGTGTAGTTCTGCTTGAGCGTGCCGTTGACGATGGCGAGCCGCTTCGCGTCGGCGCCCCAGTACTGGAGCCAGTAGAGCGCGCGCGCCAGGTCCTGGAAGAAGCCGCCGTTGGTGGCGGTGTTCTCTCCGGCCGCGAAGACCACGAAGTCGCGCGACAGGTCGATGCCGTAGCGGGCGAGGAAGGCGTCAGTGGTGGGCCCGCTGGCCTGGTACCGCACCGAGTTCGAGATGAGGCCGGTGTCGCGCGTCTCGTTGAAGCGGAACGCGTCGAGCTCGTACACGTACACGTTGGCGGCCGGGTTCGACGGCACGAAGTCTTCTCCGGCGGCGCGGTTGGCCTTGTTCAGCTGCAGCACCACCAGGCGTGCGTTGGCCGCGAGGTGCGTCGGGCGGCCCGTGGGCGCGGCGTTCTCACCGGCGGTGTCGGCGGTGCCCCAGTTGGTGGCGAAGGCCTCGAGCGTCTTCGCTTCGATGAGGCCCCAGCGGTTGTGGGCGTAGTCGGCCGCCGAGACGTTGGTGAGCGACGCGATGGTGGAGGCCGGCGGCAGCGTCGGCACCGGGTCCGGCGTGGGCTGTTGCGGCGTGCACGCCAGCGCCACGAGGGCGAGGGCGGCGGTGAGGAGGCGAGTCGAGACAGGACGAGACATACCGGTTCCTTCGGTGGGTGATGACTGCGGGTGATGTGAGCCGGCAAGGCGCGCCGGCGAGGTCGAGGCGCTCAGCGAATGCAGCTGCTGTCGCCCGCGCCCGGTGCCGGGAGTGGCGCCGGGGAAACGAGGTACTCGAGGTCGTCGAGTCGAATTCGGTCGGCGCTCGCCGCGTTGGGGTCGAACACCAGCGGTCGCACGGCGTGCTCCACGGTTCCCCAGGTGCGCTCGCCTTCCGAGACGACGGTGTCATCGCTGCGCCAGGGGCTCGAGGCCGGCAGCGTCTGCAGCGCGCTCCGTGGATGCGTGGCGTTGAGCGCGCCCCACTCGAGGAAGGACGCCGCGTACCAGCGCACCGGCGTGCCGACGACGCCGAGGGCCGCGAAGGCGACGATGGCGCTCGTGGTGCCATCGGCGTCGTAGAGAATGGGCGGTGCTTCACCCGATGAGGAGAGCGTCGTCTCGAGCTCGCTCAGCGGCTTGAAGTCGAACGTGACGGGGTCGAGCACGCGCTCCAGCGGCAGGTGCTTCGCGCCCGCGATTCGGCCCGAGAAGGTCGCCGTGCAGGCCGGCGGCCCGGCGAGGCACGTCTCGTCGAGCGCAGACGCGCTGGGCACGCGGCCCTCGAACTCGGCCAGGGGGCGGGTGTCGAGCAGCGGCTGGCGATTCGTCACCGCGGTGCGCACGTCTCCGAGGTGCGCCAGCAGCTCGAAGTGGTTGCGCTTGAACGACGGCACGCGCACGTCGTCGTTGGCGATGGGCACCGGAATCGAGGCGGTGGTGCGCAGCGCCTCGGGCAGGTCCGACACGGCGGCGTCGACGATGGCGAGGTGCCGATGGTCGAGGCCCCAGTAGCGCAGGGTGAGCCAGGCGCGGGCGAGGTCCGCGACGGTGCTGACCGAGCGGGTGCCTGCGATGAACACCACGAGGTCCCGGTCGGCGCGAATACCGTAGCGGCGCAGGTAGGCGTCGGCGCGCACGCCATTGCCGGGCACGCGCGAGATGGCCAGCACCCCGTTGTTGCGGGTCTGCAGCAACAGCGGCAGGTCGCCCGCGTGGTAGGCGCGCACGCCCGGCGCCTGGGCGAGGTACTTCGCGGCCCCCGCGGCGTCGTCGGGCTGCAGCACCACGAGGTCGCCGGTGATGCCCTCGGGCCGCCGGGCCTTCCAGTCGCGCAGCCAGCCCTCGAACGTCGCGCGCGTCACCAGGCCGGCCGTGTTGTCGCTCCGCGTCGCTGCCGAGCGCACGGCCAGCGCCGCGAGCGGCACGGTGCGAATGCCCTCGGGAGGCGCGGGCTCGATGACCGGCCCGGTGCACCCGAGCGCGAGGACGATCAGCGACACCGTGGCGACGACGTTCTGCATGACGCGATGACTAACAGTATCCGCTAAAGCGGACAAGTCGCCGCTTCGATGGAATAATCGAAGTCGACTTTCGCTCGTTCGAAGAATCTCGTTGGGGCGCCCGAGGGATGCCCCCGCTCGACCTGCCCCTGGCCTCGAGCTCCGAGTCCTCGGTCGAGGGTGTGTCCGCTGAAGCGGAGGGTGGGCTCAGGGAGTCGGCAGGCGCGTGAGCACCTCGCAGCCGGTCGAGGTCACCACGACGGTGTGCTCGAACTGCGCCGACCAACGCCCATCGCACGTCACCACCGTCCAGCCGTCTTCGAGCACCCGCGTGTGGGGTGCGCCGAGGGTCAGCATGGGCTCGATGGTGAACGCCATGCCCTGCTTCAGCTTGAGGCCCGTCCCTCGCCGGCCGACGTGCGCGACGTGTGGCGGCAGGTGCATGCGCCGACCGATGCCGTGTCCACCCCACTCCTGCACGACGCCACAGCCCGTGGCGCGCGCGACCGCTTCGATCGCCGCGCCGATGTCGCCCAGGTGGGCGCCGTGTCTCACGACCGAAATCCCCGCCTCGAGCGCGCGCCGGGCTGCCTCGACGACGTGCCGAGTCTCGGGAGATGGCGTGCCGATGAAGAAGGTGGCCGAGGTGTCGCCATGCCACCCACCGAGCTCGCTGGTGACGTCGACGTTGATGATGTCTCCGTCGGCCAGCGTCACCGCCGCGCTGGGGATGCCGTGACACACCACCTCGTTGCGGCTCGTGCACACCGCCGCTGGGAAGCCCTGGTACCCCAGCTGGCTCGGGCGTGCGCCGCGTGCGGCCGTATCTTCGCGGACCCACCCGTCGATGTCGGCGGTGGTGACGCCCGCTCGCAGCTTCGAGGCCACGGCGGCGAGGGTGGCTGCGGCGCAGGAGCCCGCCAGCCGGAAATGGGGGAGCTCTCGCTCAGTCACGCGTGGAGGCATGGCCGAACGTTTCCGGCGGCGTCGCGACGAACGCCAATACCGTTTGGGTATGGGTGCGCGCGGCCCGGCTCCGTTACGCTGGAGACGTCATGAGCCTCACGCAGTTCGAGTACTTCGTCGCCGTCGCCGAGTCGGGAAGCGTCACCCGCGCAGCGTCGCGGTGCGCCGTCTCGCAGCCACCCCTGACCCGTCAGATTCGTGCGCTCGAAGACGAGCTCAGCGCGCAGCTGTTCGAGCGGAGCCGCCGAGGTATGGCGCTGACGCGCGAAGGAGAACGCCTCCTCGCGCACGCCCGTTCGGTGCTGGCGTTGGTCCGAGAGACGCCGCGCGTGGTGCGCTCGGGCTGAAGCCTTCAGCGTCGACCGGACCGGAGCGTCGCCTCGCCGAGCTCTGGGAACACGCGGCTCACCTTCTGCGTGAGGTACGCACCGTACGTGCCCGACAGCGTGTGCACGCTGGCCCGGTCCCACCGCTCGGCGGCGTCCTGCTCGGCCGGTCGCACCGATGCACCCGGCAGCGGTTTCACCTCGGCATCGAAGCCCGGGTCGAAGAAGAACGGCCACGAGTAGCGGCTGCGGCCGGCGGTGTTGCGCACGCGATGCGGCGTCGAGCGGTAACGGCCTCCGGTGAGGCGGTCGAGCATGTCGCCGAGGTTGCAGACGAAGGCGCCGGGCGTCGGCGGTACCGCTTGCCAGCCGGTGCGCGTCTTCACCTCGAGGCCGCCGCAGTCGTCCTGCTTGAGGAGCGTCAAGAGCCCGTAGTCGGTGTGCTCGCCGACGCCCCAGGCCGACGACTGCTCCGGCGCCGGCGCGGGGTAATGGAACAGTCGGAACAAGCAGAGCGGCGAGCGGGTGAGCGAGCGCTCGAAGAAGTCCGGCCCCAGCCCCAGCGACACCGCGAGCCCGCGCATCACCACCTGGCCGAGCTGCTCCAGCTCCCGCTGCCAGGCGAGCACGGTGGGGCGCAGCGCCGGGAGCACCTCGTCGGGGAACAGGTTCGCGCCATGGAGCGGCCAGCCCGCCCTGACCCGTTCGTCGTCGGGCCCCAGCTCGGCGCCCAGGTACAGCCCTTCTTTCAGGTCGGGGACGCCGCTCGTCAGTTCTCCGCCGACGGGGAAGTACCCGCGCCACGCCCGCCCGCCGCGCGCCATCGCCAGGGCCAGCTTCTGCTCGAGCGGCAGCGCGAAGAATGCCCGGGTGAGGCGCTCGAGCTCGGCGTCGAGGCCGGCGGGCACGCCGTGGCCCTCGATGACGAAGAAGCCGACTGCTTCGCAGGCGGTGCGGAGCGCATCGACGTCCCGGAAGTCTCCGCGGCGCCACCGGCTCACGTCGAGGACTGGAATCATGCGGGCCTCCAGACGCGACGAAGGGGAGCCCCCGTGTTCGTCGGGAGACTCCCCTCGTCGGGTACCGCGAGTGTCAGCGATGGCTCACTTCATCGCCATCATCATCGGCATGCCGTTCATCATCATCATCATCGGCATGCCCATGGCCATCATCGAGTTCATCGCGTCACAGGCCTCGCGCATCATGTCCATCGACATGCCTTCCATCGGCATGCACTTCATCATCATGCCGTCCTTGCCCATCTCGCACGTCATGCGGGCCATCATCATCGGCCGCATCATCATGGGCATCGGCATCATCATCGGCATGCCGTTCATCATCATCGGGTTCATCATGCCCATCATCGGGTTCATGCCGTTCATCATCGGCATGCCCATCATGCCGCTCATCATGGGCATCTGGTTCATCATGGGCATGCCCATCATCGGCATCTGGCCGTTCATCGAGTTCATCATCGGCATCTGCATCGGCATCGCGGCGTTCATGTGTGTGGCTCCCCCCGCGGCGAACGCGGGCTGTGTGAAAGGCACGCGACGAATAGCGCGTTCCGGTGCGCCCTCAACCCGGGGCCGGGCGATTCCTCTGTGGGGGCAGATGGGCTGCCCACGGTGACAGAGGCGTCTGTCGCCCCGTCAGGTGCGCTCCGCGTCCGGCCAGGCTTGTTCAGCGATTCGCGTTGACGAAGTCCTTCAGCACCGAGCCCGCCGCGACGCCGCCCGAGTGCGCAGGCGCGAGCCACTCGACGGTACGCCCCTCGGCCTCGAGGCGTTCGGCCACCGCCACCATCGAGCGGATGTTCTGGTCGGGGTCCGCGGAGCGGTCACGCGGCACCGGCCCGAGCGCGCCACGCGCGGTGATGAGCGCGTTGTCGCCGAGGAGCAGGGTGGTGCCGGCGAGGAAGACGGCGCTCCCGGCGGTGTGGCCAGGCACTGCGTAGACACGCACCTCGGTCGAACCGAAGGTGAGCACCTGCCCATCGGTGAGCGCCTCGTCGATGGGGCGCTTCGCGTACTGGTCGACGACGGGCTGCTCCTCGGGGAGCGCGAACAGGCGCGCGTTCGGCAACAGCGGGAGGCCCCCGACGTGGTCCTGGTGTGCGTGCGTCAGCAGCACCGTGCGCACGTCTTCAGGTGCCACGCCATTCTCACGCAGCCGCGCGCGCAGTTCCTCGGGGCGCCAGCACGCGTCGACCATCACCGGACCCGCTTCGGTCTTCAGCAGGTAGCAGCTGGTGAAGAGGTCGATCATCGCCGTCGCGGGCCCGTAGGCCTTCTGGTTCTGAATGCCCGAGACGTCGGCACAGGCGGTGGCGAGGACGATGGGGAAGAGGAGCGCTGAACGCATGGTCCTCGTCGGTAACGGCGGGAGGTGCGGCTGGCCAGCTTGACGGCGAGTGCTCCCGGGTGGTCGGGTCACTCCGTGCGCGCCGCCCTTGCCTCGTCGTTGCTGCTCGTCGGCTGCGCTGGCTCGTCGGGAAAGGCGCCCGCGCTCTGTACGGCCCCGACCGCGTCGGTCGTCGACGGGCCCATCGTCTCGGCCGTGGGGACGCCGCAGCGCGCTCGTGTTCGGTTCGAGAACCCCACGCTCGTCCCCACCGTCGTGCGTGAGGTGCGGCTCGAGGGTGACGCTGATTTTCGTCTCGTCGAAGTCCCGGCGCCCACGGTGCTCACGCCGGGTACGTGCGATGCGCCCACCCAGCTCGTGGTCGACCTCGAGTTCGTTCCCGACCGGCCTGGCACGAGAACGGCGTTGCTCCATGCGCTCGTGGGCGAGGGGTCGTTGTCCGTCGCGCTGGCTGGAATCGGCCTGGGCACCAGCCTCGAGGTGCAGCCGAGCCTCAGCTTCGGGCGCCTCGCCGTCGGGGGCACCGTTCGCCGCGAGGCGCTGCTCCGCAACGTCGGGACCGTCGGGACCGCACTCGAGGTGACGGTGGAGGCGGTGCGTGCGCTCAACCCGACGACCGCCGCAGACGAGCTCTGCATTGGCATGTGCCCGTCGGTGCGGTTGGTCAAGGTGGTGGGCTCCACGCGGCTGCCGCTCGTGCTCGAAGCGAAGACGCCGGGCGAGAAGGGCTGGGAGGTGACGTTGCGCGGAGCCGGGCAGGGCGGACGGCACACGCTCCAGGTCTTCGCCGAGGTGCTCGACCCCACGGGGTGTCGACCGGCGGCGGTGCCGGAGCGTCTTCGGTTCGAGGTGTCGCCCCGGGTGCAGGAACGGAGCGTGCGGCTCGAAAATCGTGGCACGGGCCCGTGCGTGGTGACGGGGACCCGCTTCGACCGGACCGAGGTCTTCTTCAGCCCCCGGCTCGCCGCGCCGCGGGTGCTCGTGCCCGGCGCATCGATGGAGTTCAAGGTGACGACGCTCGCGCCGGCCAGCGCCGCGACCCTCGAGCTCACCTTCGACGGGACAGCGGCCCTCCCTGTCCCCATCGAGGTTGCGCCGTTCGACGCGTCCGGCTGCCTGATCGTCAGCCCCTCGAGCCTCGACTTCGGCGCCCAGGCCGAAGGGTGCCCCTTCAGGGAGCGGGTGGTGAGCATCACGAATGTGTGCTCCCGGCCCGTCACCCTGACGTCGGCCACGACGCCCGCTCCGTTCAGCGTGAGTTCGACGTTTTCGGCGCCGCTGCGGCTCGAGCCTGCGAAAACGATCCCGGTGGGTGTTCGGGTGGGCTCGACCCGCGCGGGGCAGGTCGCCCGCGGTGCGCTCCGTGTCGAAGCCGAAGGGGCGAGTGTCGAGGTTTCGCTCCAGAGCTCGACGCTCGACCCGCTCGTCGCGAACGACACGTGGTCCTTCTTCCCCAGGCCCCGGTGGGACGTGTTGCTCGTCGTCGACGAGGCTGCGGCGTTCGGCTCGTTCGCTCCGGCGGTGCAAGACGGGGTGTCCGCGACAGCGCGCCTGTACGGCGGGGCCACGGTGCGCACCCGAGTCGCAGCGGTCTCGTCGAACGTCGAGGGGCCGGCCGTCGGCCTCTTGCGCCGCGTCGATGGTGGTGTGGTGGTCGACCCGAACCACCCCGACGCCCCTACCATCGCCGAGCGCCTCTTCGCCCTCTCCGACGCGGGCGTCACGCGGCGGTCCTGCGTGGAGGCGGCTGCGCTGGCCGTGCGTGAGCCGCACGCGAGCGGCGTGAACGCGGGCTTCCGGCGACCGGACGGAGAACTCCACGTCGTCTGCGTGACGGCAGGCCGCGACGAGGCGACCGACCTCTCCGCCAGTCGTGCGTCGCTCCGTGACGCTGGGCTGGGCTCGTTCTCGGTCATCGCCCCGCTCGATGGCACGTGCCTGCCCTCGGTCGTCGACGGTGGCCACGAAGGCACGACGACGGGGCCGTACGGCGCGCTGCAGGACCTGTGTCGTTGGTCCGTCCCCACCGGCACGCCGACCTTCGGCGGCTCGCGCACGCTGTACTTCCTCAGCGCCGTACCGAACCTGGGCCTGCCGCTGACCGTCGACCTGAACGGAGCGTCGCTGCCGCCTCAGTGGCCCGACGGCGGGACTCGCTGGAGCTACGACCACGCGGCCAACGCCATTCGGTTCGAGCAGCCGCTCGAGTACACCGAGGCCGTGCTCGACGAGCGACCGTCGACGCTGACGGTCCGGTACCGGCCGACCTGCTTCTGACCGCGAATTGACCTCGGGCGCTCATCTCTGTTCGGGTGGCGTCGTGCGCACGCTCCGACTGGTGATCATCGTGCTGCTGTCCGCCTGTCCGGCATCCATGCCACCACCGCCCGCACGACCGACCTGCGCCTTCCGCGTGGAACCTTCGGTCGAGGCACTCACGCTCCCGCTCGGAGAGCGTCAGCCCTTCGTCGTGCGCTTCACGAACCCGTCGCCCGAGCCGGTGCTGGTGACCGACCTCGAGCTCATCGGTGATGGCACCTTCGAGCTGGCCGGAGGCGCCGCGCCTCAGCCCATCGCGGGCGGCTCGTGCACCGACCCGGGCGTGTACGAGCTGCCCCTGGTCTTCGCCCCGAAGGTGCTGGGTGGGCGCGTCGCCCAGCTCGAGGGGAAGGTGGGCGACGACCGCTTCGTTCTCACCCTGCGGGGAACTGGCCTTGGCGCGCGGCTCGAGGTGAGCAGTCCTGTCTCGTACGGCGTCGTCGCGCTCGGCGAGTCGATGACGCGCTCGCTCGTCTTGCGGAACACCGGCACCACCGACACCCGCGCGAGCGTCGAAGTGGTGCGGGTGCTCCCCGGGAACGCCGAGACGCGCGCCGACGAGCTCTGCCTGGGCCAGTGGAACGGCACCGCCTGTGAAACGCCGCGCGTGGTGGTGGAGCGCCAGCTCGAGCTGCCCGTGCTGTTGCGCGTGACGACGCCAGGCGCGCGCGAGTGGGTGGTGACGCTGCGCTCGAACGAGTTCGGCCAGCCCGTGAAGGAGGTGCGGTTGTCGGCCTTCTTCATCGACACGCGCGGCTGTCACCTGGTGCCGACCACGCCGGTGGTCGAGTTCAACCTGCCGATGGAGATCAAGTCGCTCCGGCTCGAGAACCGCGGCACGGCCGATTGCCTCGTCGAGTCGTTCACGCTCACGGGCCCGGCGTTCCGCTTCTCGATGCCTCCGCCCCTCCGCCGGCGCCTGTCGCCCGGGCAAGCGCACGACCTCGCGCTCGTGGGGCTCGTGCGCAACGTCGACGAACCGCTCGAGGGAGCGCTCACCGCCACGCTCCTCGGAGGCATGCCTCCGCCCCTCGAGGTGCCGCTGCGCTTCCGCGCGAGCCCGGTGGCCGGGTGTCTGCGCTTCCTGACGCCGACCCTCGAGTTCGGCGCCTGGGTCGAAGGGTGTCCCGTGGGCGCGCGTGAGTTCCAGGCCCGCAACGAGTGCTCCTTTCCGGTGCTGGTGCAGGGCGCCCGCGCGACGGGCGGGTACGAAGTGGGAATGGACCTGTCGCGAGGCATCGTCGCGCCGAACTCGACGGTGCCGGTCCGGGTGCAGGCCCGGCGAGGCGCGATGCCCGGTGAGGTGCTGGGGACCGCCGAGCTTCGCGGCGTCGGTGGCGTCGTCGAAGCCACCATTCGTGGGCAGGCCAGCGCTCGCACCACCGTCACCGAGTCGTTCCCCCTGCCGGTGGCTGTCCCGGTCGACGTGCTCTTCGTGCTCGATGACTCTCCGTCGTTCGTCGTCCACCAGGCCCGGACCGAGCTGGCGCTGGCGAGCTTCGCGCAGCGGGCAGCAGTCGATTTCACCGACTTCCGCGTTGGCGTGACGAGCGCGACGCGCACACCCGAAGCCGGCCGGCTCCGCACGCTCCCGAACGGCCAACGCTGGGCCTCGTGGCGAACGTCGTCGTTCCAGACCGACCTCCTGGCCCTCGCGGCGGTGCGCGACGGCGGCAGTGAGGACGAGTCATGCCTCGAGGCCGCGGTTCGCGCGAAGACGGCGCCGCTCACGGAAGACCCGCAAGGCACGCAGGCGTTCTGGCGGCCCGGCGCGAATCAGGTGGTCGTCTGTGTGTCCGATGCCGATGACGGCGCGCCCGACCTCGATGGGGGCATCGCGCGGCTGCGGGAAACCGCCGACGGGGGGTTCCTCTCGTACGTCGTCGTCACCGGGCTTCCCACGAGTCAGTGCGTCGTCGAGGCAGCGGGGAGCCGAAACCGGTCGGTCGCTCGCGCACTCGGCGGCATCGAAGCAGACGTCTGCGACGCGCAATGGGCGAGCATCTTGCGCAGCCCCAACGGCCCGGTCATCCCTCAGACCGCGTTCTGGCTCAGCTCGCGGCCCGACGTGCGATTGCGTCGGCCCGTCGTCCGCCTCGACGGGGTCCCTTTGCCCGACACGGCAGATGGCGGTTCGCGGTGGTGGCTTCAGGAGCCGCAGCTGCTGGCCATCGACCCCGCCCTCGTCGACGGCCGACCTGGCACGCTCTCCATCGAGTACGTGCCGACGTGCAACTGAGGCACGGTCGCGATTGACCCTCCAGGGCGTGCCCCGTACAAGCCGCGCGCGTCACCTTCCCGTCAAGGAGCCTCCTTTCGCATGCGAACTCCCGTCTTCCTGGCCTGCGTCGCCCTGCTGTCTTTCAGCTGCGAGAAGAAGAACACCGGCACCACGGACCCGAAGGCCGGTGAGGTGAAGCAGCCGGTGGCCGAGGTGAAGCCGCCCGAGGCGAAGCCCGCCGACGAGGTGTTGCTGCTGGGCGAGGTGGGCTCGCTCACCGGGAGCGAAGCAGCCTTCGGCATCTCGACCCGCGACGGCATCGCGATGGCCATCGACGAGGCGAACGAGGCGGGCGGGGTGCGGGGCAAGAAGCTCGCGGTGCGCGTGTACGACGACCAGTCGAAGCCCGAAGAAGCCGCGAGCGCCGTCACGCGCCTCATCACCCAGGACAAGGTGCTGGTGGTGCTGGGCGAGGTGGCGTCGTCGAACTCGCTGGCGATGGCGCCCAAGGCGCAGGACGCGAAGGTGCCGATGATCAGCCCCTCGTCCACCAACCCGAAGGTGACCGAGGTGGGCGACTACATCTTCCGCGTCTGCTTCATCGACCCGTTCCAGGGCTACGTGATGGCGAAGTACGCGCACGACGAACTCAAGTTCAAGGACGTGGCGATCCTCACCGACAAGAAGAGCGCGTACTCGGAAGGGCTGACCGAGGTCTTCCAGCGCAAGTTCGCCGAGATGGGCGGCAAGGTGGTGGGCGTCGAGTCCTACGCGAAGGGCGACACGGACTTCCGGGCGCAGCTCACGAACATCAAGAAGCTCAAGCCCCAGGGCCTCTACGTGCCGGGCTACTACCAGGACGTGGCGGTCATCGCGGAGCAGGCGAAGGAGCTCGGCCTCAAGGTGACGATGATGGGCGGCGACGGGTGGGACTCGGCGAAGCTCTTCGAGCTCGGCGGGAGCGCGGTCGACGGCAGCTACGTGTCGAACCACTACTCGGCCGACGACCCGAGCCCGCGGGTGCAGGAGTTCATCAAGAAGTACCAGGCCCGCTACAAGACGACGCCCGATTCGCTGGCCGCGCTCGGCTACGACGCGGCGCGGGTGGCCATCGAGGCGATGAAGCGGGCGACCGAGCTCACCGGGCCCGCGATTCGCGACCAGATTGCAGCCACGAAGGACTTCCCCGGCGTCGCGGGCACCATCACGCTCGACGAGAAGCGCAACCCGGTGAAGCCGGCGGTGGTGCTGAAGGTCGAAGGCGGCGCCTTCAAGTACGTGGCGACCGTCGCCCCCTGAAACCCCGGCGATGTGGCTCGACCTCTCCCAGCACCTCATCAACGCCATCGCGGCGGGCACCATCTACGCCCTCGTCGCGCTCGGCTACACGATGGTCTACGGGGTGCTGAAGCTCATCAACTTCGCGCACGGCGACGTGATGATGGTGGGCGTGTACGTCGGCTACGCGGTGGCCTTCGTGCTGGGGCGCGAGGCGGCGTCGACGTTCCTGGGCGTGGTGGCCGTCTTCCTGGTGTCGATGCTCGTCTGTGCGGCGCTGGGTTTCCTCATCGAGCGCTTCGCGTACCGGCCCCTGCGCGAGAAGCCGCGGCTGACGGCCCTCATCACGGCCATCGGCATCTCGTTCGCCATCTCGTACGGCTTCCAGCTCGACCTGACGGTGGGCCAGGTGCGCGACGAGGTGACGGGGCAGACGTCACGGCAGCTCTCGTCGACGCCGTGCGCGACGGGCACCGACTGCGTGACGATTCTCCCGGGCGCGGCGGCGCGGCGGTTCCCCACCATCATCGAGTCGAAGGAATGGGTGAAGGTCTCGAACGCCGACGAGACGAGCGAGGTGCGCCTGCTCAACTGGCAGGTGCTGTCGTTCCTCATCGCCGTGGGCCTCATGGTGGCCCTGCAGGTGCTCGTGTACCGGACGAAGTTCGGCAAGGCGATGCGCGCCGTCTCGCACGACCACCGCACCGCCGCGCTCCTCGGTATTCCCGTCGACACCGTCATCGCCGGCACCTTCATGCTCGGCAGCGCGCTCGCCGCGGGCGCCGGCATTCTCTACGCCATCAAGGACAAGCAGGTGCAGCCGCTCATGGGCATGTACGTGGGCCTCAAGGCCTTCGTGGCGGCCGTCATCGGCGGCATCGGCAACCTGCAGGGGGCGGTCGCGGGCGCGCTGCTGCTCGGGCTGTGTGAAGAGGCCGTCGTGTGGTTCGGCAGCTCGTCGTGGCGAGACGCCGTGGCCTTCGGCTTCCTCATCATCGTGCTGCTGTTCCGCCCGGCCGGGCTCTTCGGCCGCGTCGTCGCCGAGAAGGTCTGAGTCCTCAGCGCCCAGGTGACGCGAGGCTCGAGCGGCTCGAACGCGTGAAGGCGCAGAGACCGCGAGGCGCCAGCCCGTGCAGGGCCCCACATCGGTCAGATGTCCGACGGGCGCCGGCCCGATGGTCGATTGGGCTGAGGCCTTCGACACTCCCGCCATGACGCGCGAACAGCTCGAGCAGCTCGCCACCCTCCGCATCGCCTCGCCGTGCCCGATGCGCTGGAGCGACCTCGAGGGCGACCACAAGACGCGGTACTGCGGCCAGTGCCGGCTCCACGTGCACAAGCTGTCCGAGCTGCGCACCGACGAGGCCGTGGCCCTCGTCGAGTCGTCACGCCAGGGCCGGGTGTGCGTGCAGCTCTTCTACCGGCTCGACGGCACGGTGATGACGAAGGACTGCCGCTCGGCCTGGGAGCTCGGCGTCGCGGAGGCGGTGCGGCGCGTGGGGCCCGCCGTCAACGTCGGCTCCGCGGCGGGGGTCCTCGTGGTGCTGGTGGTGGCTGCCGGCCTCGCGCTCGCGAGCCTCTTCGGAGACAACGTGCGGGCGCTCCTGGGGTCGGGCACGGCCGGGGCGCTGGCCGGTGACGAGCATGTCACCCGTCGGCGGACCGACGTCGTGCAGATGCCGGCGACCGTCATTCAGCCGGGCCACACCGAGCGCCTCCCCGGCCAGACGGCGGGCCCTGGAGTTCGGGTTGCTCCGCGCCCGGCTCGCCCCCACAGTCGGGGGCCATGAGCTTCCCGCCGCGCCGCTTCACCCTCGACGAGTACCACCGCCTCCTCGAGGGCGCCGTGCTGCGCCGCGGGAGCCGCACCGAGCTGCTCGACGGCGTGCTGCTCGAGCGGGGCGAGCGCACCGAGCGCCAGGCGCAGGCCATCACGCTGCTGCACCGGCGCCTGGGCCAGCTCCTGCCGCCGGGCGTGTCGTTGCGCGCCGACGAGCCCCTCACCGTCTCGCAGGACACCGAGCTGACGCCGGCCCTCGCCGTGGTGCCTTCGGACGTCGCCGCGCGGGCCGTGCGGCACCCGGCCACCGCCACCCTCGTCGTCGAGGTGGCCGACACCGACCTCGAGCGCGTTCGGAAGGGCCACGTGCGGGCCTGGGCGCGCGCGGGCGTGCACGAGCTGTGGCTCGTCAACCTCGTCGACCGCCGCATCGACGTGCTGTGGAAGCCCGACGCCGAGGCGTTCCAGGACGCGATGGTGCTGGCCACGCCCACGACGCTCACCTCGCGCAGCCTGCCCGGGGTGACGCTCGCCGTCGGCGCGCTCTTCGGCCTGTGACTCGAGCGTGCGCCCCGCCGACTCCGGAGCGCGACCTGGCGACGGCGCTTCGCGACACCGAGGGGCAGGGGCGTTCCTGCGCGCGTCGAGTCGCCCGGAGTGACACAGTGCCCGGGTGATGCAGACGTTCCCCGCCAGCGCGAAGCCCTTTCCCGTCACCCTCCAGCGCAACTCGTTCTCGCCCAGGCTCTCGGCGCGCGCCGGTGACGTGTGGCGCGCCATGCAAGACGTCGTCGTCGACCAGTCCGCCGACGTCGGGTGGACACCGGCACGCTACGAGTCCACCCGCACGCTCTTCATCGTGCGCTCGATGACGCTCGTGCACCGGCGCGAGCTGCGCTTCGAAGACCGGCTCGTCGGCCGCACCTGGCCCGTGCGCGCGCGCCGCGACACCCTCTTCACCCGCGAGGTGCGCCTCTTCGCCAGCGACGAGCTCGTCTCGGCCGCCTCGCAGGAATGGGCGTACCTCTCGCGCGACCTCGTCCCCATTCGGGCCGGCCAGGACATCTACGACGCCTTCCGCCGCGAAGAGGGCTTTCCGTCGGTCGAGCTGCCCGAGGTTCGTGCACGGTCTGGCGCGCGCGTGCATCGGTTCACCTTTCGCACCTGGCACCTGTGGATGGACCCCTTCGGCCACGTCAACCACCCGGCCTACGTCGACTTCTGTGACGAGGCCACCAGCCGCGCCCTCGCCGGCGCCGGCCTGCCGCCGCTCGCCCTCTCGCCGCTGGCCGAGGCGGTGCATTTCCGCGCGGCCATCGGCGCCGACGAAGACGTGACGGTCGAGGTGCAGCTCGCGGGAGACGTCGGCGACGACGCCGTGCTGCTCGGCCACCGCATTCTCGTGGGGGACAAGGTGTGCGCGACGGCGAAGACGGTGCGGCGCCTGCTCGGCCACGGCCGCGACGCGTGGGAGCGCGCGCTGGTGTAGCGTTCACGAGAAGATCCCTGCCATGTCCACCCGCACCCCGACCATCGACGAAGACGACGTGCCGCAGACGATGATGAACCGCCTGCCCGCGGGCTTCAAACCGCGGCCCCGGCGCGCGCATCAGCTCGAGCAGACGGCCGGCCCGGGCAGCCCGTCGCGGCACGAGCTGTCGGCCGACATGCTCGTCATCGGGCGGGGCAGCGCGGCCGACCTGCGCATCGAGAGCGACGACGTGAGCCGCACGCATGCGCAGCTCCAGCGCGTCGACGACGAGTACACCATCGAAGACCTCGACAGCCGCAACGGCGTGTTCCTCAACGGCCTGCGCGTGCACGCCGCGGTGCTCCGCGACGGAGACCAGTTGCAGCTCGGCGACGTCGTCTTCACCTACACCGAGGGCACCTGACGATGGGCTTCTTCGTCCGCTTCTGGGGCGTGCGCGGCTCCATTCCCACGCCGGGCCCGAGAACGCGCCGCTACGGCGGCAACACCAGCTGCTACGAGCTGCGCAGCGACACCACCGTGCTCATCTTCGACGCCGGCACGGGCCTGCGCGAGCTGGGCATCTCGCTGTTGCGGAACCCGCCGCGCGCGGGCCTCGAGCTGCACCTCTTCCTCTCGCACCCGCACTGGGACCACATTCAGGGCTTCCCCTTCTTCGGGCCGGCGTACCTGCCGACGACGACGATTCACGTCTACGGCAGCGAGAAGAACGAGAACTACCAGCTGCTCTCGGGCCAGATGTCGAACGCGTACTTCCCCGTGGCGTTCAAGGACCTGTCGGCGCGCATCGTGCCGCGGGCCTTCAAGAACGACGTGGTGCAGGCCGGCGACTTCGTGGTGCGGCGGTTCGACCAGAAGCACCCGGGCGGCAGCGCTGGTTTCCGCGTCGAGCACGAGGGGCGCGCGGTGGTGTACGCGACCGACAGCGAGCTCGACCAGCTGCTCACCGACCCCGAGGGGCCGAGCAGGAACCCGCGCACGCTGCGGCGCCTGCCCGCCGCCGTGGTGGCGCCGATGAAGAACGCCGACCTGCTCATCGCCGACGCCCAGTACACCGACGAGGAGTACCCGAAGCGGATCGGCTGGGGCCACGCGCGCTCGAACACCGTCGTCGACCTGGCGATTCAGGCCGGTGTGCGGCAGCTCGCGCTCACGCACCACGACCCCATGCACTCGGACCGCGACGTCGACGCGATGGTGCTGACGGCCTCGGAGCGCGCGCGCAGCATCGGCGCCGAGCTCGAGGTGTTCGGCGCCCGCGAGGGCGTCACCCTGCGCGTCGACCGCGAGTAGGGCGGTTGTCTTCGGCCAGGCACGCGCTGCATCATGGAGAGGCCATGGAAACGCCGCTGTCGCTCCTGCGAGCACTCCCCATTCGTTACCCGGTCGAGCTGACGCCCCCGTCGGGCTTCGTGCCCGCACGCCTGGAGACGTGGCCGTCGGTCGACGGTCGCCTCGAGTTCGTCGAAGGGAAACTCCTCTACAGGCCGCCCTGCGCAGACGAGCAGTCCGAGGTGGTCTCAGGCGTCGTCTATGAGCTCGTCTCCTGGGTTCGCCAGCACCCGGAGTTCGTCGTCGCGACGAACGAAGCCGGCATGCTCCTCAAGGGCGCGGTTCGTGCCGCTGACGCAGCCGTCTGGAGGAAGGACTCCACGCATGTTCACGGTACGATTCGCCGGGTGCCCCCGATTCTCGCGGTCGAGGTGGCTGGCGAGGAAGACACGGTGGCCTCATTGCGCCACAAGGCGCGCTGGTACGTCACTCACGGCGTCGAGGTCGTGTGGCTTGTTTTCCCGACGGAGCGGTTCGTGAAGGTCGTCAGCCGCTCCTCGACGCGGACGTTCCACCCAGGCGACGCCCTGCCAGCAGCGCGGAGCCTGCCTGGACTCGCGCCGCGTGTTCGCGACCTCTTCTTCCAACTGGGCTGAGCCTGGTCCTCGCGAAGAAGACGTGACCCCGCGTCGTCATGGGCTAGACATTCCGTCGTGCCCCGCCCCCTGCGCGAGTCGAGCCCCCGCACGCTGTCTCCCCGGCGCGAGCCCATGGCCGAGGTGGTTCGCCGGGAAGAGCGCCGCGCCCAGGTGTCGCTGCACTTCAAGATTCTCGTCGGCTACGTGGTGCTCGCCGCCGCGCTGGTGACGCTCTTCGCCGTGGGCGCCGCGTGGGAGTGGTGGCTCAAGATCGTCGCCGCCGGCGTGGTGACGCTGGTGCTGGCCATCGCGCTGCCGGCCCTGGTGCTGCGCGTGACGCGCGTCCGGGTGCTGTCGAACACGGCGCTCGAGATCTCCCGTGGAGACCTGTCCCGCCGCGTCAGCGTCGAGTCCAGCGGGCTGCGCGACGACATCGACGAGCTGGCGGTGGCCATCGCCGACATGCAGGAGAACCTGCGCGAGCTGGTGAGCTCGATTCAGCGCACCGCCGAGTCGGTGGCGTCGTCGGCGTCGGCGCTCGAGGGCAGCGCCGAGGGCGTCAACGCGCAGGCGGCCGAGGTGGGCTCGTCGATGATCCGCATCGCCGCCGGCGCCGAGTCGCAGAAGGCCCTGGTGGCGCGGGCGAGCACCACCATCACCGACATGGCGCAGGCGCTCCAGCGCACGGCCGCCAGCGCCGAGGAGTCGACGAAGGCCGCTGCCGCCACCAGCGCCTCGGCCATCGAGGGCAGCACCGCCGCGACGCTCGCTGGAGAGAAGGTGCGCAAGGTGTTCGCGCGCATCGAGGCCGCGAGCCACGAGGTGTTCAAGTTCGGCGAGAAGACGCAGGAGATCAGCAAGATCGTCGACGCCATCACCCAGGTGGCGCAGCAGACGAACCTGCTCGCGCTCAACGCCACCATCGAGGCTGCCCGCGCTGGAGAGTACGGCCGGGGCTTCGCCGTCGTCGCCGACGAGGTGCGCAAGCTGGCCGAGAGCGCGGGCAAGAGCGCCGAGCAGATCAGCCTTCTGGCGCGGAACATCAGCCAGCAGTCGACGCTGGTGGTGAGCGCGATGAAGGAAGGCATCGAAGAGCTCGCCGAGGGCCGCGAAGACCTGACCGCCATCGTGCGCTCGATGGGCCGCATCTCGGACAGCGCGCGCAACGGCGCCGACAAGGTGTCGCTCATCTCGGACTACGCGCGCGAGCAGCAGAAGGGCTCGGAGGCGATGGTGTCGGCCATCAGTGAGATCAGCTCGGTGGCCAGGGCCAACGCCGAGGCGACCGACGCGGTGAAGCGCGTCATCGAGGAGCAGACCGAGGCCGTGTCGCAGATGACGGCCGCGTCGCAGGAGCTGACCAACCTCTCGGACGAGCTGCAGACCATCGTCAAGCGCTTCCGGCTGATGTGACCCTCAGCAGGGCGTGAGCCGGGAGGCACCGCCTGCGCTCCCGTCGTGACCGCGCCGTCACCCGTCATGCGTGAGCTGGACCGCAGGCTTCGCGCCCGACTCGTGAGCGACGCAGCGCTTGCGTGCGTGTCGTTCCAGAAGGCGCCCGGGAGGCTGCGGCACCTGGCTTGCTGTGGCCGGCGTACGTGCTCGGCCTCCTCCTCTCGATGAGCCTCGTCGCGCTCCCCGCGCCGTCGCAGACCGTCGAGGGCCGTCACCAGGCCTGGGTGAACGCCGGCTTCGCGTCGACCTGGCTCGTTCAGGCGGGTGGGGGCTTTCGACTCGGCGAAGGCGTTCGGCTCGACGTGCAGCTCGACACGCCCCTCGTCCGCCCGCTGGTGATGGGCGGTCGGCTGGCGCTGGGCCTGAGTGTCTTGCGGCCTTTCGGAGACTGGTTCGGTCTCGCCGGCCGCGTCGAGCTGGGCGCGCCGTGGTCGAACGACTTCAGCGGCTCCTGGCTCGCGATCGACGGACGGGCGGGGCTCCAGCCGGGCATCTATCGGCGGACCTGGGCCGTTGCCCTCGACGTCAGCGTGGTGCCGACGCTCGCGGCGAGCTGGACACCGTCGCTCGTCGTTCGTGACAGCTTCGGCGACCGGCCCGGCAGCGCGGTCCAGTCACCGCGCGCCGTGGGGCTGTCATTCCCGGCGTTCCGGGTCGACGTCGGAGCGCTCGCCCGGTTCCGCCTCGTGAAGACCGACGTCGCTCGGCTCTGGCTGCTGGTGAACGCGAGCCTGGTGGTGACCCCTTCGCAGGTGGGCCCGGCGATGCCTCCCACCTCGACGCTGCCCTTCACGATGGGCCTGGGGGCCGCGTGCGAGCTCTGATGATGCTCGGCCTTCTGTTGGCGTGCGCTCCGCCGGAGTCCGCCGCCCTCGTGCCCCCGACGGTGATGGACGACCCTGCGTTGCCGAGCCTCACGATTCGGGTCGCTGGCCGGGAGCGAAAGGTCCACGTCCGCACGTTCGGAGACCCCTCCGGGCACGTGGTGCTGGCGATGCACGGCTCACTCGCCGACGCGCGCTACCTGCTCATGCTCGCGCCGCTCGCCGATGAGCACTTCGTGGTGGTGTGGGACCAGCGCGGCAACGGCTTGTCGGAGCGCCTCGACGGGCCCGACGAGTACACCGCGGACGCCATCGTGGAAGAGGTCGACGCTGTTGCCGAGGCCTTCAGTCCGGGTCGCCCATTCTCGCTCGTCGGTCATTCGTTCGGCGCCATGTTCGCCTCGCTGTACGCGGGCCGCAGGCCCGACCGAATCGACCACCTGGCGCTGCTCGAGCCGGGCGGCCTGACTGGAGGCATCTTCGGTCCGACCTATCCGTCCCTGGTGCGGGTCGACCTGCTGGGCCCGGGCCTCAACTCGATGTTCTGGCACAACGAAGTGCTCAGTCCCTCGACCCACGAGCGGCTCGACCTGCGCGCGCTGATGGTGCTGCAGGGCGAGAACACGCCCGGCTACTTCTGCGACCCGCAGCGACCGCCGGACATTCCCCTCTGGCGTCCCGGAGGCCACGTCGACGTGCTGCGCTCGTTGCTCCTGCAGGGCCGCGGCGCGCCGGGCACGTTCGAGTATGACTTCACGAAAGGGGTCGAGCGCTTCCTGGGGCCCGTGGTGCTGGTGGGCGGCTCGTGCAGCCTCCTGGGGCCCGACTACCAGCGGCAGTACCATCTGCCCTTCTTCCCGCGCGGCCGCGTCGTCACCATCGAGCGCGCGGGGCATCGTTTCCCAACCGAGAAGCCGGCCGAGACGGTGGCGCTGCTGCGGGCCTTCTTGAAGGAGTGACCTTTCCATGCGGCTGGCGGTGCTCGGCGCGGGCGGTCGAACGGGGCGGCTGGTGGTCGCGCTCGCTCGCGCGCGCGGTCATGCGGTGGTGGCGCTGAGCCGCAAACCCCTCGTCGTGCCCGAGGAGGTCGAGGTTCAGCAGGGCGACGCGCTCGACGTCGAGGCCGTCACGAGGCTTCTTCGCGGCTGTGACGCGGTGGTGTGCGCCATCGGCCCGACGCCGGGCGCTCCGAAGGACCAGGACTCGCGGCTGGCGCCGGTGCTCATCGAGGCGATGCGGGCGAGCGGCCTGCGACGGCTCGCGCTCATCACCGGGGCCATGCAGGCCGAGCCGAAGCACCTCGGCGCGTTCTATCGGCGCGTCACGCAGGCCGAGTCCGTGCGCGTGTTTCTCGACGACCGCAGGCAGCTGGAGCAGCACCTGCTCGCCAGCGGGCTCGAGGTGACGATTCTGCGGCCGCCGCGGCTCTCGGCGCGCGGGCCCTCGCTCGACGGGCCCGAGGTGACCGACGATGCCCGCATCACGCTGCTGGACTCGTGCAGCCGAGAAGACCTCGCGCGTGCGCTCCTCGACGCGGTCGAGGCCGGCGCTCGCACGGGGCCCGTGTTCGTGCGCTCTTCACCGCGAGACGGCGCGTTCTGGCCGGCGTGGCTCCTGCGCTGCGGCCTCGCGGAGTTCCTGGGCATCACGCTCGCGGCCGTCGCGGCGGTGGGCCTCAACCGGCTGGTGGGAGAGCCCGACAGCACGATGGAGCGCTGGCTCGTCTATACGAGCTTCCTCCTCACGGGCGCGGCCGAGGGCGCCTTCATCGGACTGGGGCAGGGCACGTTGCTGAAGCGGCTCGTGCCCTCTCTGCCGCTCGGAACGTTCGTCGGAGCGACGATGCTGCCCGCGGTGCTGGCGTGGGCGGTGGGCATGGCGCCGTCGACGTTCTTCGTCGAGCCATCGGCGACGGGCGCTCCGATGGAGGGGCCGTCGACCTGGCTGGTGCTGCTGGTGAGCGCGGCGGGCGGAGCCGTCGGAGGCGCGCTCATCGGTGCGGCCCAGGCGCTCGCGCTGAGGCGGAGCGTCGAGTCGGTGAAGGGCTGGGTGCTGGCGACGGTGCTGGGGTGGGCGCTCGCGCTGCCGCTCGACCTGTTGGGTGCGACGCTGCCCGACGCCGCGACGCCGGGGTGGCTCATCGCCTCGTCAGCGGGTGGCTTTGGGCTGTTGGCCGGGCTGACGTTCGCGGTGCCGACGGGGCTCGCGGCGCTGGGGCTGCGTCGCCGGCGTCAGTGAACCCAGGCGTCCTTCGGGGCGTCGGCGCCTTGCGCGACGGCGAGGCGATCGAGCCGGGACACGCGCGACGGGTCGAGCCGCGTGCCCCGCTCGGGGAAGCCGAGGCCCTTCGCGGTCCACTCGGGGATGAAGAGAATCGGCGTGGCTTCTCCGTCGTAGCCGAGCTGCACGAGCTGGCCTTTGGGGAACTGCACGCACTGCTTGTCGCAGCAGTGGAAGGTGTCGCGCACGACGTAGAGGCCTTCGGCGGCGAGCGGCTCGAGCGTCGCGCTCCACTCGGGGCCGGGCACGGTGATGCCCTGCGCGTTCCACTCGGCCCGGTTCAGCGCCCACGCGCGCGGCAGGTAGATGCCGGGACCGGGGGTGCCGTGGTTGTGGAACATGACGAGGCGCCCGGCAGGCAGCTGCTCGAGCGCGCGAGTGGTGCGGTACAGGCCGCAGGGTGGGTGGGTCGGTGTCATACGTTTGGCTCGATGGTGGGATTCGGATCAGTCGAATTCGATGAAGAGTGTTTGTGGCTGTCACGAGTCGGTTGGTACAAGGCCGTCCCCATGCGGACATCTCTTCGTCACTTGTTCCTCGCGGCGAGCTTCGCCGTGGTCTCAGCCTGTAACTGCGGCGGAGGCAACACCTGCAACACGAACGCGGACTGCATGAGTGGTCAGGTCTGCTCGGCGGGCATGTGCGTGACGCCTGACGCGGGGACCGCAGGTGGAACGGCGGGCGGTAGCGCCGGTGGAACGGCTGGCGGCACGGCAGGTGGAACGGCTGGCGGCACCGCAGGTGGAACGGCTGGCGGCACCGCGGGTGGAACGGCTGGCGGCACGGCGGGTGGAACGGCGGGCGGTAGCGCCGGTGGAACGGCTGGCGGCACCGCGGGTGGAACGGCCGGCGGCACTGCGGGCGGAACGGCTGGCGGCACCGCGGGTGGAACGGCGGGCGGAACGGCTGGCGGCACCGCGGGTGGAACGGCCGGCGGCACTGCGGGCGGAACGGCTG
>JALOQF010000633.1 GCA_025459425.1 Myxococcaceae bacterium
GTTCATCGTCGACGTGTTCAAGCCACTCGGCGTTCCGCTCTCCGAGGCGACGTTTCGGAAGTACGTGCAGGTGGGGCTGTTGCCCCGCAGCCGGCGCGTGGGCCGCAAGGGCAAGCACCGCGGGAGCCAGGGGCTCTACCCCGTCGAGTCGGTGCGCCGCCTCAACGCGATCAAGAAGATGATGGCCGAGGGCCTCACCCTCGAAGACATTCGCAGGTCGTACGTCTTCGTCCGCAATCACATGGACGTCGTGGACCGCGAGTTCGAGTCCGCCTTCCTGGGGTTGGCGCAGGAGCTCGCGGAGCGGCCGTTCGATGGCCAGAGCCGGCAGCTTCAGGCCGAGCTCGAGGCGCTCCGGGAAAGGGCCAGTGCCCTCGTTCGTGACGTGGCGCGCTTCGGGAGCGTGGTCACCTCGCGCGGGGCGGCCGAGTCGTCGTCGAGGAGTCTGTGGGACTAGCACGCCGTGGCGGCTCGTCACCGCCACTCGAAGGAGGGGACATGACAGCAGCAGCCGTGAACGAGGAGCAGGGGCCGGTGTTGAAGTCCGATGCCGTCGAGGACGAGCGCCGTCGCTCCAAGACGATGTCTCGGAAGGAGATGGCGCGCGATCTGCGCCGTCGCCGCCAGCTGGGGTTGATCGACCCCGAAGAGGCCGAGCTCTTGAGCGAGCTCAACCAGACGCGGCCGCGCACGCGCGCCGACTGCGTCAACAGCGCGCGTCCGTGCGTGTACGTGAGCTGCAAGTACAACCTGTACCTCGACGTGAACCCCGAGACGGGCTCGATCAAGCTCAACTTCCCCGACAAGGAGATCTGGGAGCTCGAGTACACGTGCGCGCTCGACGTCGCCGAGAAGGGCGGCATCACGCTCGAAGAGGTGGGGGAGATCATGAACCTCACCCGCGAGCGCATTCGCCAGGTCGAGACCCGGGGCCTCGAGAAGGTGCGTCACGCCACCGAAGCCGAGCCCAAGCGCCCCCGCTGATCGCGTGGAGCGCGCGCCCTCGTGCCAGCCCCGACTCGTTGACCCCTCACGGGTCGGTTGGTAGGTGCCGCGCGTGCTCGCCCTGCTCAGCGTGTCGGACAAGCGCGGGCTGGTCCCTTTCGCGCAGGGGCTGGTCCGTCTCGGTTATTCCATCCTCTCCACCGGAGGCACGCTCGCCGCTCTCGACGCAGCTGGCGTGCCGGCCACGAAGGTGAGCGCGCACACGGGCTCGCCCGAGATCCTCGGAGGGCGGGTCAAGACGCTCCACCCGAAGATTCACGGCGGCCTGCTGGGCCGGCCCACGCTCGAGTCCGACGCCCGCGACCTCGCCGCCAACGGCATCACGCCCATCTCGATCGTCGCCGTGAACCTGTACCCCTTTCGGGAGACGGTCGCGAAGGGCGCGAGCCGCGACGAGGCCATCGAGCAGATCGACATCGGCGGTCCGGCCATGGTGCGCGCCTCGGCGAAGAACGCCGAGCACGTCACCATCATCGTCGACCCGACGGACTACGAGGCCGTGCTGGCCGAGCTCGAGCGTGATCGCGCGACGAGCCAGGCGACGCGCCGCAAGCTCCAGCGAAAGGCGTTCGCGCACACCGCGTCGTACGACGCCGCCATCGCGAGCTGGCTCGCCGATCAGGAGCACGTCACCTTTCCCGAGCCGATGACGCTCTCGCTCGAGAAGGCCTTCGAGCTGCGGTACGGCGAGAACCCGCACCAGCGCGGCGCCTTCTATCGGGTCGGCCGCGCGCCCGACGCGCCCTCGGTGGCCTTCTCCCAGGTGCTCCAGGGCAAGGAGCTCTCGTACAACAACCTGCTCGATCTCGACGCGGCGCTGTCGCTGGTCCTCGAGTTCCCCGAGCGACCCACGGCGGTCGTCATCAAGCACAACACGCCCTGCGGCGTGGCCTCTGACGACGCGCTCGAGCAGGCCTATCGCCGCGCGCGCGCCATCGACGAGACCTCGGCCTTCGGCGGCATCGTGGCGCTCAACCGGCCGGTCGACGAGCGCACGGCGCGGGCCCTGGCCGAGACGTTCCTCGAGGCCGTCATCGCTCCCGGCTACGACGCCGCTGCGCGCGAGGTCCTCGCCGCCAAGAAGAACCTTCGCCTGCTCGACGCAGGCCCGTCACTTGCGGCGCCCGCTGCCCGGCCCCTCGCGCAGCTCGACCTTCGCAGCGTGTCGGGCGGAGTCCTCGTGATGGACCGTGACGCCGTCGAACCCACCCTGGAGTGGAAGGTGGTCACGAGGCGTACGCCGACCCCCGTCGAGCTCGAGGCGCTCCGGTTCGCCTGGCGCGTGTGCAAACACGTCAAGAGCAACGCGATCGTCTTTTCCGACACGACCCACCTCCTCGCCGTCGGTGGAGGGCAGACAAGCCGGGTGGATTCAGTGAAGATTGCGGCCGGTCGGGGTGGGAGCCTCTTGAAAGGAAGCGCGGTGGCCTCAGACGCGTTTTTCCCGTTTCGTGATGGGCTCGATGCGCTCGCGGCCGCGGGCGCGAGCTGCGTCGTGCAGCCCGGTGGGTCGATGCGAGACGCCGAGGTGATCGCCGCGGCCGACGAACACGGGCTGGCGATGGTGTTCACCGGGGTTCGTCACTTCCGTCACTGAGTCCCTGAGCCACCCTTCGAATGAGAATCGTCT
>JALOQF010000634.1 GCA_025459425.1 Myxococcaceae bacterium
CAGGCGCAGCGACTCGGTCTCGGTGATAAGGAACGCCACGCGGTCCCTACCGAGGGCGATGCCGCCGTGCGGAGGCGCGCTGCACTCGAGCGCGTCATCGTGGCCGTGGCCGTCGCGGCAGGGGCGGTGAACTCGGTGATGCGCGGTGGAGGTACGCGTCAGGTGAAGACGAGCCCCGCGCCCGGGACCTCGCAGGACCTGACGTTTCCTGTCGCGCGTCGCCGTGACGGCGCGGACGGCGTCGACCCGGCGACCGTGGCGTGGACCCTCGAGCAGCTGACGGCGCACCTCCGTGACGACGCCGACCCCATGCCGCTCGAGCGATTTCACGGTCCGCGTGGGCCTGAACGCCCCGCTGGCACCGGAAGGCTCGCCAGGAGAACGGTCACCAGGGTCTCACCCGCGCGCGCGCGCCGCTCGACGGCGCAGCCCTTCGGCCAGGGCGACCGCGACGAGCTCGGCGGGCATGGTGGGTGAAGCGCCCAGCTGCGTGGGCGCGAGCGCCTGCACCAGGACGCGCTGCGGTGACACCGCGGTGGCCCGCCGCTGAAGGTCGACCAGCACCTGCAGCTCACCAGCCTGCCGCGAAGGCCCCTTCACCTCGAGCTCGGGTGGAACGACCAACAGCCCGTCGCCCACCCCGGGCAGCAGCGCCTGCACCCGCCGCTCGACCCTGGCCTTCCACCGCAGGTCGACCAGCGCGCCGACGTCGAGTCGCCGCTGCCCCTTGTTCGTCACGAGGACGGGGCCCGACGCGGTCGCCTCCACCCGACGGAGCCGCTCGAGCTGCTCCACGTCGGCCACGCTGACCGCCCAGGCATCGACGTCGACCGACCGGGCCTCGGCGAGCACGCGCTCGACCTCGCGCACGTCGCTCGACTCGAAGGCCAGCGCGGGCAGCGGGCCCGTCAGCGCGGCCGGCTTCACGTGCACGCGGGCCGCCGCCATCAGGGCCTCCTCGCGCCCGAGGTGCGGCGCCCAGGCGAAGACGCAGCGGCGGTCGAGGGGGAATCGCTCGTTCACGAGACACGAATCTGGCACACGCTGCTCGGCGAATGGGGTTGAACCCCGCGTCGCACCCGGGCATCACGGTGCGGTCCCCCACCCTCGAGGTCTTCCGAATGCTCCGTCGGCTCGTCACTGGTCTCTGCGTCGTCCTCTCGACCCTCGCCCTCGCGCAGGGCAAACCCGCCGCGCCCAACAAGGACGCCGGCACGCCCGCGCCGCCGCCGAAGCCCACCGCCGCCGCCACGGTGAAGGACGGCCTGTCGACGCCCGAGTCGGTGCTCTACGACGCCGAGACCGATACGTTCCTCGTCAGCAACATCAACGGCACGCCGCTCACGAAGGACAACAACGGCTACGTCTCGGAGTTCGCAGCCGACGGCACCGTCATCACCGCGAAGCTCATCGAAGGTGGGCAGAAGGGTGTCACCCTCAACGCGCCGAAGGGCCTCGCCCTCTCGCAGGGCACGCTCTACGTGGCCGACATCGACACCGTGCGGCTGTTCGACCGCAAGACGGGCGCGCCGAAGGGCGAGGTGAAAGTCGCGGGCGCCACCTTCGTGAACGACGTCTTCGCGGCGGCGGACGGCAAGGTGTACGTGACGGACTCGGGCCTCAAGGCCGGGAAGGACGGCTTCGAGCCCTCTGGCACCGACGGCGTGTACGTCATCGAGCCCGGCAAGAAGCCGAAGCTCAAGACGCTGCTCAAGTCGAAGGACTTGAACCGCCCCAACGGCGTGCTCGCGACGGCCGACACGCTCTACGTCGTCTCGTACGGCGCCAACGAGCTGCACGTACTCGACCTGAACGGGAAGAAGAAGGCCGAGCCGACGAAGCTGCCGAAGGGTGGGCTCGATGGGCTCCTGCTCGTGGGCGAGCGCTTCTTCATCTCGTCGTGGGAAGGCAAGGCCGTCTTCGCCGGCAAGCCGGGCGAGGCCTTCGTCGAGGTGGTGTCCGACGTGAACGCGCCGGCCGACCTGGGCTTCGACGTCAAGCGCAACCGGGTGCTGGTGCCGCGCTTCCTCGACAACCAGGTCGAGGCCTGGGACGTGAAGTGACGGCCGCTGCCTAGATGACGAAGTCGAGCTCCTCGAAGCCCGAGGAGCCGGCGTTGCGCGGGCGCACGTCGTTCTTCCGGGTGACGACCGAGTTGGGCGGCACCGAGGCGGTGACGAACGCGTTGCCCGCGACGATGGAGTGGTGCCCCACCACGGTGCCGCCGCCGAGAATGGTGGCGCCGGCGTAGATGACGACCTCGTCTTCGATGGTGGGGTGTCGCTTCGAGTCTGCGAGCGTCTTCTCGACGGTGAGCGCGCCGAGCGTCACGCCCTGGTACAGCTTCACGCCGTTGCCGATGTGCGTCGTCTCGCCCACGACGATGCCGGTGCCGTGGTCGATACAGAAGCGCCGGCCGATGGTGGCCCCGGGGTGAATGTCGATGCCGGTCTTCTCGTGCGCCACCTCGGTGAGGAGCCGCGGCAACAGCGGCGTGCCGAGCCGGTGCAGCAGGTTGGCCACGCGGAAGACGCCGATGGCAAAGAAGCCCGGGTACGTCAGCAGCACCTCGTCGACGCTCTTCGCGGCGGGGTCTCCCTCGTAGATGGCGCGTGCGTCTTCCGACAGACG
>JALOQF010000635.1 GCA_025459425.1 Myxococcaceae bacterium
CTGCCGTTCGTCGACGCCGCGCGCCTGCACCGGAGGCCGGGTGCGCACCTTCGAGCGCGGGCTCGACCGCTGCCTGACGCCGGCCGCCTGCGTGCTGCCGCCGCCGTGCGCGCCGCTCGAGGTCGAGTGCGCGCCCGGGTACACGCAGGCGACCTGGCTCGCGGGAGCCGGCTGCCCGCGCCACGCGTGTGACCCGGCGTTCGCGCGCTGAGCACCGCCTCGGTCCTTCGCGCGTCGAGGCGCGGGCGCGTGCAGTCGGACGACTTCGTTTGCTGAACGTGCCCTGTCCAGGCTCAGCGAGACGAACGCCGAGCTCTCGAGGCGAAGGCCGCCGTCGAAGGAACGCTCACCTGGCGCGCCGCGCTGGCGGCCATCAAGCCGATCCCGTCAGATCTGGCCTTGCGGCTGCGGCGCGCGTGCTACCAACGCCTCGTCTCGCCGGGTGAGTGCGGCCGCTCCTGGCAGGCCGTGCTGGCCATGCCCCCCGAAGTCCGTACGCGGCTCCTCGACCCGAGTCACCCGAGGAGCTCGGGCAGCAGACCCGGTGCCGCATCACCGTCGACGACACCCGCCGCACCATCCAGGCCGTGCCGCTCGAGTGAGGAGACGGCGCGCTACTTGATGAACTTCGTCACCGCGACCGGCTTCGAGGTGTCCACCTCGACGGTGTTGTGCGGCAGCTTGAGGGCCACGAGGCCCTCGCCGATGCGGGTGTGCTTCTCCATGTGCTGGTGGTCGGGCTCGGACGACGAGCCGCGCTTGAACCAGGGGTCCGACGGGTGCGTGACGGCCGGCCCCACCAGCAGCTTGGGAATGTCGTAGACGAAGCCCTGGCGCGTGTACTCGCTGGGCGTGTGCACGTACGTGTCCATGCGAATCGCGTCCTTCGGGCACGCGTCGACGCAGAGGCCACAGACGATGCAGCGCAGCTCGTCGATGACGAACTGCTTGGGGAACTTCTCGATGACGCGCGACTCGGCGGCGTCGTCGGCCGGGTCGTACTCGGCGGCCTCGATGTAGATGCACTGCGCCGGGCAGATGGTCGCGCACATGTAGCAGGCCACGCAGCGGGGCTTGCCGTCTTCGCGCGGCACCAGCCGGTGCAGGCCGCGGTACCCCGGCGGGTACGGAATCTTCTCCTCCGGGTACTGCACCGTGGTGATCGACGACAGGCCCTGCCGCTCGAGGATCTCGGGGTTCGGGTCTCGCTCGCCGAACAGGTTCTTCAGGAAGTGCTTCGTCGTGATCGCCAGGCCCTTGAGCAGCTCGGGGACGTAGGAGCGCTCCCGAATGTCCTGCTCGATGAGCTCGCGCTTGGCTTCGACGGCCGAGTGGGCGTGTCCGTGGGTGAGGTTCGCCATGGTGTCGGTTCCTTCAGTGCCCGCCGTGGCCGGCCGTGAGCGCCGCCGGGGCCGGAGCCGCGTGCCCGTGATCGAGCGCGCCGTGATCGTCGTGTCCGTGTCCGCCGCCGTGGCTGGCCGCTTCCTGCTCGCGGCGCACCTGGCGGGGCGGGGTGAGGGTCAGCATCGCGATGGCGACGATCTCGAGGAAGCCGGCGATGGCCAGCGCCTTGAGCGTCGGATCCCACAGGATCAGCGCGCACGAGACGAACAGGTTCACCAGGCCCAGCGGGAAGAGGATCTTCCAGCCCAGCGTCTGGATCTGATCGTAGCGGAAGCGCGGGAACGTCCACCGGATGGCGAGCTGCAGGTAGCAGAGCAACACGACCTTCACCCAGAACACGGTGCCGAACGTCGCGCCGAGGAGGATCGGGTAGTCCTTCAGCGAGTTCGTCAGCCACTCGTTGCCGAAGGGCAAGGACCAGCCTCCGAAGAAGATGGCGGCCAGCACACCCGACAGCACCACGACCTCGACGAACTCCGAGATCATGAAGAGACCGAACTGCATGCCCGAGTACTCGAGGAAGTAGCCGACGATCTCGGACTCACCCTCGGGCGTGTCGAAGGGCGCGCGCTTGGTCTCGGCGAAGGCGGCCGCGAAGAAGAGCAGAAAGCCGATGGGCTGCAGGAAGATGCCCCACGCGGGCAGGCCCACGTCGAAGCTGCCGAGCGAGAACTGCCACAGGTAGCGGCTCTGCATCACGGCCATGCCGTCGTCTCCGGCGAGCTTCACCGTCGAGAACGCCGCCATCATGCCGACGAGCGAGAGGCCCAGCGCCACCTCGTAGCTCACCATCTGCGACGAGGCGCGCACGCCGCCCAGCAGCGCGAACTTGTTGTTCGACGACCAGCCGGCGAGCGAGGTGCCGTACACGGCGAGCGACGCGATGGCGAAGAGGAAGAGCAGGCCCGCGTCGGGGTTGGTGGGCGACATCACCACGCGCGAGGTGTAGCCGGCGAGCGTGATGTCGAGCGTCGGGCCGCTCGGCACGATCGCGAACAGCGCGAAGGCCGGCGCGAAGGCCAGCATCGGGGCGAGGTTGAAGAGGAAGCGGTTCGCCGTCGCCGGCCGAAACGCTTCCTTGGTGAGCATCTTGAGCACGTCGGTCGCGATGTGCGGCAGGCCGGCGAGCGACATGTTCTTGATGACGGGCAGGCCGATGCGGGCGCGGTTGGGGCCCATGCGGTCCTGCATGAAGGCCGACCACTTGCGCTCGGCCAG
>JALOQF010000636.1 GCA_025459425.1 Myxococcaceae bacterium
GGCGACCTTCAAGAAGCGCAAACTCGTGGTGGTGAGCTCGACCGCGAACACGGTCGAGATCAACGTCGGGAAGTGACGCGGGCCCTGGTGAGCGTGGTGGCTCTTCTCGGCTGTTCCACGACGGCCAACCCGGTGCGGTTGCCTGAATTGCCAGCAGTCCCTCAGGTCCGGGCGCCAGCACGGGTGTCGGGCGCAGGCGAGCTGGTGCTCAAGTGCACGCCGGCCGACGCCGAGGTGGCGCTCGATGGAGTCAGTCAGGGGGTCTGCTCGGACTTTGGTGGCGAGCCGCACGGGCTCAAGGTCGGGCGCGCTCCCCGCCATGTGGTGGTGAAGAAGTCGGGCTTCACGCCGTGGGAGACGTGGCTGGCGGCAGACGAGACGCGCGTGGTGATGACGGTCACGCTCACGCCGAATGGAGGCAGTCGATGAACCGGGTTTTCGCAGTCGCAACGACGCTGGCGGCGACGCTCGCCCTGGCCGACGTGGGCAAGGTGGCGATCGTCGAGGGCGCCGCCACCCGCACGCCGAAAGGCGGCAAGGCCACGCCGCTGGCGAAGGACGCCGCCATCGAGCTGGGCGACCTCATCACGGTTCAGAG
The DNA here is from genome assembly GCA_025459425.1 of Myxococcaceae bacterium. Taxonomy (GTDB): domain Bacteria; phylum Myxococcota; class Myxococcia; order Myxococcales; family Myxococcaceae; genus Xiheimicrobium. The sequence goes on from JALOQF010000636.1 coordinate 599, forward strand.
CGGCAACCTGAAGCTCGTGCTCACCGACGAGAGCGTCATCATGCTCGCGCCCGGCTCGAAGCTCGAGATCACCGAGGCCGAGTTCGAGGGACAGGAGCGCAAGGGCTTCAAGGCCTTCCTCCAGTCCGGCAGTCTCTGGACCAAGGTGAAGAAGGCCATCGGCGGCGCGGGCTATGAGGTGTCGACCGAGCGCGCGGTCGCCGGCGTGCGCGGCACCGTGTTCCGCATCGACGCCGAGAAGATGGTGACGGCCGCCAAGCCGCCCAAGGCCCGCAAGGCGTCGATCGTCCGCATCGTCGAGGGCGTCGTCGCCGTGAAGCCGACCGACATGGTCATCAAGGCGAGCCCGGCCGCGACGAAGCCCTCGAAGGTGGCGAATGGCCCGCGCCAGCAGGTGGCAGGCCCGACCGAGGTGTCGGCCGACGAGTGGGAGAAGAAGTTCGTCGAGCTGCAGGCGAACCAGCAGCTCGTGGTCGGCGTCGACCTGTGGGACGTGGTGCAGTTCGAGGAGGCGGCGAAGCGTGACGCCTTCGCGAAGTGGATCGAGAAGAACCAGTAGCGCGCTCGCCGTGCTGCTGGCCCAGCTGGCCCTCGCACAGGACCAGCGCCCCCTGCCCGCCGGGAGCCCCGAGCTCATCGTCGGGCGCTCGGTCGTCGTGCACGTCGTGGCGAGCGAAGATCTCGAGCCCGACGTCTTGCGCGTGCTCGCGCGGCCCCTCGTCACCCTGTGGCTCACCACCCGCAGCAACACCCTGCGGGACTCGACCCTGACGACGCTCTCGCGCTTCGAGTCGTCTTTCGTGCAGCTGCGCCCGCCGCTGTCGAAGGTCGACGGGCAGGCGCTGGGCGCGGCGCCGCGCGCGGGCTTGTGGATCCGGCCCGACCCGCGCTGGCCCGAGGCGCTGCGGCGCTGGCGCGGAAGCCGGCAGGTCGCGCTCGATCTCGAGGGGCCGCTCGACGACGCGCAGGCGACGCTGGCTTCGCAGCTCGCCCCTTCACGCGTGCGGTGGCGGCCGAGTGGGCCCGTCGACGTCCTCGAGTGGGCGCGCTTTCGACGGGCGGCCCAAAGGCGCAGCGTGGTGGTGACGCCCGACTTCCTGCTCGCTCGTGACTGTGGCGACCGGCTCGTCGACGAGGCCTCGGCCGAGCTCCATGTCGCCACCCTGCTCGCCGTCAGCGCCGGCGTCTTTCCCTGCGGCAAGGGGACGCGGGTCGAGGTGCCGCCCGACGTCGACCGCTGGCTGCTCGCGTCGTTGCTGGCGAGAGACCCATCGGTCGAGCTGTCGGTGACGGTCGGCGACGACGTGCGCAAAGTGGGGGCGGTGCGCCGGCTGCTCGAGGCGCTTGGGCGTTAGCCGCGCGGATTGCTTGACCGGTCAGGCGCACAACGGCGACAATCCCCCACCTCCAAAGGGTTGAAGGAGCGGGGCCGCCGGTTCGAAGCGGCTCCTCTGCAAGTATCGATGCACTCGTACCGGCCCTTGCCTCGGGAACAGTCCATGCGTCTTCCGTTTCTCCCGTTCTGCTCGCTCCGCCGCGGCTTCGTCGGCGCGCTGGCCTGCACGTTCCTCGCCGCTCCGGTGGCGCTCGCGCAGACCGCCTCGAAGAAAGAGGCCGTCGACGCCGAGCTGAAGAAAAAAGAGACCTCGATCGCGCCCGACAAGTCGCTCGCCGGCGACATCACCCGCAAGAAGAAGAAGGAAGAAGACGCGCCGACGCTGACGTACGACGCGTTCCGGCTCGACGTCGAGCTGCAGGTGGCCGAGAAGCGCCGCGCGCAGATCGCCGACCTCACGAAGATCATCGAGCTGTCGACCGACAAGAAGGAAAAGCCGGCCCTGCTGTTCCGCCTCGGTGAGCTCTACTGGGAAGAGTCGAAGGCCTACTTCTTCGAGGCCAACCGCAAGGACGACGACAAGATTCGCGCGATGAACTCGAAGGACGAGGCCGGCATCGCGCGCGCCGAGGCCGAGAAGGCCGAGCTGATGGCGAAGTCGAAGGAGTTCGCCG
>JALOQF010000036.1 GCA_025459425.1 Myxococcaceae bacterium
CCGCCAGGTCGAGCGCCGTCACCGCGTCCTTCTCGACGTGCAGCGCGAACCGGGCCTCTTCCCGCCGGTGCACGCCATCTCCGCGGCGCCGGCTCGCCTCGATGCGGCCTTCGAGGTCGGCGGCGGCCGCCTTCGGAGCCTGCCCGCTCTCGACGAACGTGAGCAGCTCGGCGTCGGTGAGGGCCCGCCCGGTGAAGAGCGCCGGCACCTCGCTCGCGCGTCCCGTGGCCGTCAGCACCTCGGCGAGCAGCAGCCGGGAATAGCGGTCGGCCGCGTCGAGCGTCAGCACCTGCTTCAAGGTCTCCGCTGCCGCGCTCGCGTCGCCCGAGAACCACTGGGTCTCGCCCAGCACCGACAGCGCCCAGGGCCGCAGCGGCGAGTCCTTCGGCGTCACCTCGAGCACCGCCGTCAGCGCGCGCACCGCATCCGAGGCCTTGCCGCGAATCGCCACCACCGGTGCGCGACAGGTGACGAACACCACCGGGTCGACCTGGCCCTTGAGCGCGCTGCAGGCCGCGTCGGCCTCGTCGTAGCGCGCCAGCACCGTCAGCACCGTCGCGCGCGTCAGCTGGGCCTGCACGTCGGTCGGGTCGGCCACGAGCGCGTCGAGGTCGACCAGCGCGCCCTCGAAGTCATGGAGGCTCTGCTTGATGGTCGCCCGGAGCAGCCGCACGCGCGCCGGCGGCGCCTCGTCCTTCCACCACGTCGACAGCACCGCCTGGGCCTGGCCGAGCAGGCGCACGTCTCCGCCCTCACGCCTGGACGCTTCGATGAGGCGCTGGGCCTGCGTGGCCGCGGCCTCGGCGTCGACGGGCGCTCGCTCCCGGCGCGGCGTCACCCTGGCCAGCACCTCGGCGTCCGAGGCTGGAACGACGACGTCGGCGCTGCCCCGCTTCGGCGCGAGCAGGAGCGCGGCCGTCACCAGCAGCGTCCCCACCAGCGCGATGACGGCGTTTCGCTGCATGAGCACGCGCTCCCCACGGACCTGAGCGCCCGGTGGATTTTGGCCTACAGCTTCTCGAACGCCCCGCGGACCGCGTCGACCTTCTCTTTCGGCGTGTCGGGCCGCACCAGCAGCTCGAGCACCGACTGCTTCGACACCGTCGCCTGCCAGCCCGTCATCTTGCCCCGCACCGCCGTCGCCTCGGAGAGCCCGCGCCTGGCCTGCTCGACGCCGGGGTACTCGCACACCGTCACCGTCAGGCCCACGGGCGAGTCGGCCGAGGCGCAGTACAAGGCCAGCGTCGTGCGCCCGAGCGCCTGCCGCGTGGCCCCAAAGGGCAGGCCCGACGCCGCCATCACCCCTTCGAGCGTCGGCGTGACGCCCTGCGTTGGACGGTGGGAGCGCTCGGCGTCGAGCTGCTCCGTCAGGCCGCCCACCACCGGAGGAAGCGTGTCGAGATCCTGCTTTCGTTGGGCCACCGACTCATCGGCTGTCGAACGACAGCGACACGCGACCGAAAAGACACAGAAAAACCAGATCGCACCCGCGTACGAAGAGCGCCGTCGTTCACTCTTCCGGAGGGTTTTCATGAAGCGCCTGCTTTCACCGTTGGTGGTCCTGGCACTCGTCTGCTCATCGGCTGCGCTCGCGTCGAGCCACCGCGAGGCGCCGTTCATTACACGAAACCCGAAGGTCGATGGCACCGACTTCTATCTCTTCAACTCGTATGAGACGGGCCGCACCGGCTTTGTCACGGTCATCGCGAACTACCAGCCGCTGCAAGACGCGTACGGCGGCCCGAACTACTTCTCGATGGACCCCAACGCGCTCTACGAGATCCACATCGACAACACCGGAGACGGGAACGAAGACCTGACGTTCCAGTTCCGCTTCCAGAACGCGCTGTCGAACAACGGCACGGGCGTGGCGCTGCCGAGCCAGTTCCCGGACGGCGGCTCGTCGGCCGCGGTCGCCATTCCGCTCATCAACGCGGGCGCGGTCGGCCTGCCTGACGGCGGCTTCGCGGCGATGCCCACGGGCTTCCAGGGGCAACTCGAGACGTACACCCTCACCGCCGTGCAGGGGAACCGGCGCACGGGCACCGCGACGCCCATCATGGCGCCCGGCGGTGGCACGAGCTTCCGCAAGCCGCTCGACAACATCGGCCGCAAGACCTTCCCCGGTAACAGCTACGCGAACTACGCCGCGGCGCACGTCTACACGGTGAACCTGCCCAACAACCTCGCGGGCGGCAGCGGCCGCTGCATGAACCGGCAGGCGAAGGTCTTCGTCGGTCAGCGTGACGACAACTTCGCGGTGAACCTCGGCACCATCTTCGACCTCGTCAACGCCCCGGCGGCGCTCATCACCACCGAGGCCTCGCCGTGCACCATCTCGGGCCTCGGCACGCTGCCTGGCGTCGACGGGCTGTCGGCCTCGTGCCGTAACGTGGTGCCCAACACCATTCGCGGCAAGAACGTCACCACGCTGGCGCTCGAGATTCCGGCCGAGTGCCTCACGCCCACGCCCGACGGCGTCATCGGTGGCTGGACGACGGCGAGCGTTCGCCAGGCGCGCGTCATCAACCCCGACGCGACCTACACCACGCCGGCCCGCGAAGGCGGCGCATGGACCCAGGTGTCGCGCCTCGGCATGCCGCTGGTGAACGAGGTCGTCATCGGCCTGCCCGACAAGGACAAGTTCAACGCCTCGCAGCCGGCCAACGACGCGGCGAACTTCGCGCCCTACGTGCTGACGCCCACCCTGCCGCAGCTGCTCAACGTGCTGTTCGCGGTGCCTCCGCCGCCGGCCAACCGCACCGACCTCGTCACGGTGTTCCTGCGCGGCATTCCGGGCGTCAACGAGTTCACCGGCAGCACGGCGCTGGCCGAGATGGTGCGCCTCAACACCAACACCGGCAGCGTCTTCGCGCCGCGCGCGCCCGCCTCGCAGAACAACCTCGGCGCGCTCGGCTGCTTCACGGGCCGCTCCGCGACCATGGCGCCCACGCTGACGCCCGCGGCCACGACCTGCGACGCCAGCGGCTTCCCCAACGGCCGGCGTCCGGGTGACGACGTGGTCGACATCGCGCTGCGCGTGGTGGAGGGCATTCTGTTCGACGGCACCACGGCGCCGGGCGGCGGCATTCCCTTCCACGACGGCGTGCTGCAGGACGCGCGGCAGTTCGACTCGACGTTCCCCTACCTGAAGACGCCGAACCCCGGCTCGTGACGTGTCGTCCCCCGACAGGAGAAACGACATGAACTCGTTCCGGAATCTCTTCGCAGCCGCCGCGGCGATGGCCGTCATCTCGGCGGGCTGCTCGTGTGAACCCATCATCAGCCCACCAGACGGTGGCACCGGTGGTGGCACGGCCGGTGGCTCCGCAGGCGGTTCGGCTGGTGGCTCCGCAGGCGGTTCGGCTGGTGGCTCCGCAGGCGGTTCGGCCGGTGGCTCCGCAGGCGGTTCGGCTGGTGGCTCCGCAGGCGGTTCGGCCGGTGGCTCCGCAGGCGGTTCGGCTGGTGGCTCCGCAGGCGGTTCGGCTGGTGGCTCCGCAGGCGGTTCGGCTGGTGGAGCCGCAGGTGGTTCGGCTGGTGGCGCTGCAGGTGGTTCGGCTGGTGGCGCTGCAGGCGGTTCGGCTGGTGGTGCCGCAGGTGGTTCGGCTGGTGGCGCACCAACGCAGTTCACGCAGTTCGCGCGTGACATCATCCGCACCGACACCACCGACACCGCAACGCCACGCCCGTCGGCCGAGTTCATCAACCTGCCCGACGACGCGCCCATCACCTACCCCCCCACGTTCTTCGACGGAGGCCCCTGACCCATGCGTCGCACCCTTCTTCTCGGTACCTTGTTGGCGTCTTCCTTTGTCTGGGCGCAGAAGAACCCCGACCTCGAGAAGGCGCAGCAGTTGCTCGCCCAGCGCAAGTACCCCGATGCGCTGAAGGCCCTCGAGGCCGCCGAGAAGAAGGGAGGCCTGGACCGCGACAGCTTCCTCACGCTGCTCGAGTCCAAGGGCCTCGCGCTCGCCTCGACGAACAAGCTCGAGGCCGCCGAGCTCGCCTTCCGCGCGGTGCTGGGCGTCGACCCGCGGCGTGAGCTGTCGGGCAAGTACGCCGGAGCCGTCAACAAGCCCATCGACGCGGCGAAGGCCTGGCTGAAGGACAACGGCCCCATCTCCATCGTCGCGCTCGACCCCGGCGTGTCGGCCGGCCGCGTGAAGCAGGTCTCGCTCGCGGTGAAGAACGACCCGCAGGCCGTGGTGAAGGCCGTGAAGTTCTACGTGAAGATGGACGGCGGCTCGTGGAAGCCCAACGACGCGGCGCTCGTCAACGGCGCGGCCTCGCTCGACACCGACGCCGACGCCGTCGAGTGGTGGGCCGAGCTGCAGGACGCCTCGAAGAACCAGGTGGCCTTCCTCGGCTCGGCGCTCAAGCCGATTCGCAACACCGCGCCTGCCCCGGTGGCCGTCGCTCCGCCGCCCGCGCCCGAGAAGAAGCCCGAGCCCGAGCCGGTGAAGGCCGAGCCGGCTCCCGCGCCCAGGGCCGACGCGGCGGTCACCACCACCACTCCGTCGGTCTCAGGCACCCGCATCGCCGGCTACGCGTTGCTCGGCGCCGGTGTCATCGCGCTGGGCGTGGGCACGTACTTCGGCATCACCTCGAGCGGACAGTTCGCGGCGATTCAGGCCGACAACGTTCCTGGCGCGAACCAGGTCGACCTCTTCGCCCGTGACCAGGCGCGCATTCAGAACGCCACGCTCGCGAACGTCTTCCTCATCTCGGGCGCCGCCGTGGCCGCAGGAGGCGCGGTGCTGTGGTTCCTCGGCGCGCCTGACGCGCCCGTCGCCGTGGTGCCGATGGGCCCGACGGGCCTCGCCGTCACCGGTCGCTTCTGAAAGCCCGGCCTCGAAATCCGCCCGGGCTGTGCCAACGTGATGTCTCGAACCCTCCCTCTCTGAAGGACTGCCCCCGCATGCGACGCTGGTTGCCTCTCGTTCTGTCCGTCCTCGCGCTCGGGTGCGCGTCGACGAAGGCCTCGGCGAAGGCCGACGCCACCACCTCCGCCACCGCCACCACCGACGCGAAGGCCGCGCCGAAGAAGCCCCTCTTCGAGCGGCTCGGTGGAAAGCCCGCCGTCGAAGCCGTCATCGACGACTTCCTCGGCCGCGTGGCGCAGGACACCTCCATCAACTCGGGCTTCGCGGTGGCACACGTGCCCCGCGTTCGGCAGCGCCTCATCGAGCTGGTGACGGTGGGCACCGGCGGCCCCGGTACGTACTCGGGCCGCGACATGACGGCCGCGCATGCCGGCCAGGGCATCACCAACGCGCAGTTCGACGCGCTGGTGGGCCACCTGGTGGCGACGCTCGACAAATTCAAGGTGCCAGCCACCGAGAAGGGCGAGCTGCTCGCCATTCTCGGGCCCATGCGCGGCGCCATCGTGGAGGAGCCGTAAATGCGACGCCTCGTCTTCACCCTCGCGAGCCTCGGCGCGACGCTCGCCCTCGCCCAACCCACGCCGTGGACGGTGGCGCCCAAGCCGCGCGGCTTCGTGCGCTTCACCATCGAGGGCCCCCTCGACGACGTGCACGGCGAGACGCGCTCGATGTCGGGCAGCTTCTCGGTCGACCCGAAGGCGGTCGGCAGCCTCAAGGGCGTCTTCGCCGTCGACTTGAACTCGCTGCGCACCGGCATCGACCAGCGCGACGAAGACATGCGCGTCGAGTTCCTCGAGACGAAGCGCTACCCGTGGGCGATTCTCGCCATCGACTCGGTGAAGGACGCCGCGCCCGCCTCGCTCACGCCGGGGACGACCGCCAACGCCACGGCCACCGGCTCGTTCGAGGTGCACGGCGTGCGGCGCGTGGTGACGATGCCCATCGCGCTGCGCATGGAGTCGGACGCGCGGCTGGTGGCCTCGGGCAGCTTCCAGGTGCCCTTCGCCGACTTCAACATCTCGCGGCCCCAGCGCCTCTTCCTCAAGCTGGGCGACACGGCCGACGTGAAGTTCGAGGTGGCCTTCGTGCCGAAGCAGGCCCCGAAGCCGGCTGACCCGAAGGTGGCCGCGGCCACGCCGCCTCCGCCCGAAGCCGCGCCGCCGCCGGAGCCCACCGTCGCCACCGTGCTGCCGCCCGCGCCGAAGCCGAAGCCAAAGGCCAAGCGCAAGCCGAAGCCGGCCCTCGTCTATTCGTTCCTCTTCAAGGGCCTCGAGGACCCGAAGGCCCGGGGCGAGCGGCTCTTCCACGCGCCCGAGACGGGCGGCCCCGGCAACCAGATGACGTGCTTCCACTGCCACGCGAAGTCCGACGAGCGCCAGGGCCTGCTGCTCAAAGACAGCCACATTCGCGCGGCCAACACCATGTACAACGCTGGGCAGCGCCCGAAGTTCTGGAATGGCTTCGCGGCCTCGGCCGGCCCGGCGTCGAGCATCTGCCAGAAGCAGTTCATGAAGGGCACGGGCCTGTCTGCCGAGCAGGAGAGCGACCTCGAGGCCTTCATCCTCGCCATCAGCCCCGACCCGGCTCCGCCGCTCGACTACGCGGCCAACAACTATCGCTCGATGGAGACGCTGCTGCGCGACCCGACGGGCGGTGATGCCGCGAAGGGCAAGAAGCTCGCCGACACGTATTGCATGACGTGCCACCTCGACGGCCGTGTCGGCCCCGTGTGGGCGCCGGGCCTCTACGAGCCCGACTGGGTGGTGCGGCGCGTGCGGCGGCTCGAGGGCCACCAGAACAAGCAGATGCCCCCGTGGACCATCACGCGCCTGCCCGACAGCGACCTGCGCGACATCGTCACCTACCTCACGGCCAACCCGAACGAGCCGGCGGTGTTCTCGCGCAAGAAGGGCGGCACGGCCGGCGGGCAGCGCTGACGCCGGGTCCAGGTGCTTCAAGGCGTCGGGGCACCTGGGGGTCGGGCGACACCGTCGCGCGCGTGACTCCTGACAGGTTCTGACAGGGCCGTCGGTGATGGTGGCGACGCTCCACTTCCGGAGCCCTCGCCCCCGGAGTCACCATGCCCTCGAAGTCCTTCTCTGCCCTGTCCACCGCGTCGACCGATGCGCTGTGGAGCGCCCTCGCTGACGTGTCCCGCTGGCCCTCGTGGGACGAGTCCATCGCGCGGGCGTCACTCGAGGGCCCGTTCGTCAACGGCACCCGCGGCGCGCTGGCGCCCCACGGCCAGCCGACGCTCGCCTTCACCCTCACCGAGGTGACGGCGGGCCGCTCGTTCACCAACGAAGCGCGCGTCGGCCCCATGACGGTGCGCTTCCACCACACGCTCGAGCGCCTCAGCGGCGGCGCGCGCGTCACCCACGGCGTCGAAGTCGATGGCCCTGGAGCCGACGCGCTGCTCGAGCGGCTCGCGCCCGCCGTCGAGCAGGCGCTGCTGTCACTCGCGCGCCTCGGCGCGAACGACCCACGGACGCTGGGCGGCCTCATTCTCTACACGCGCGACGTGGCGAAGAAGGTGGCGTTCTACGAGGCCGCGTTCGGCGTCGAGGTGCTGAGCCGCGCCCCGGGCCACGTGTACGTGCAGCTCGCCGGCGCCGTCCCCCTGGGCTTCACCGCCGAGTCGTTCGCGCAGACGGCGCTGCCGCTGGCGATGCACCCCAGTCGCGCCGACGCGCCGCCGCCGGCGATGGAGCTCATGTTCGTGGTGGCCGACGTCGCTGCCGCCTTCCAGCGCGCCGTGAAGGCCGGGGCCACGCCCGTCGTCGAGCCGACGACGAAGCCCTGGGGCCAGGAGGTGTCGTACGTGCGCGACGACGACGGCGTGCTCGTCGAGCTCTGCTCCCCGTGGGCGTGAGCCAGCACCGGTACAGCAGGCAGCGGCCTAGCGGCAGTAGCCGTACGTCGACGTCGAGGTTGGAACGCACGTCTGTTGCCGCATGAGGCCGACCCCGAGACAGTCGGCGTTCGTGAGGCACATCACCGCGCACACGGACGCGGTGTAGTTGGGCGGGCGCACGCACCGCAGGTCGCTGGCACACCGGGAGTTGTTCACCTGCTCTGGAATGCGCTCGTCGCAAACCGCAAACCCTTCGCGAACGGGGCTCGAGCCGATGGGCAGGCACCGCAACGTCGTCGGTGTCAGCAGCTTGCAGCCCGTCTCGGGCGTCGTGCACTCGAAGCCGCGCAGGGTGCAGGGCGTCGAGACGCAGACGCCACCACGGCAGTCCTCGTCGCAGGTCTCGGTCATCGAGGTGTACCTGCACTGGCCAGTCGACCGGTCGCAGGTGCCCTGGGCCTGGTACCGGGTGGCGACGAGCTCGGCGTTCGAGTTGGCCCGGCAGAAGTTCGTCGGCGGCGTGCTGCAGACGACGCCCGCGCAGCGGTCCACCCCGCAGACGTTGGCCTGGCCACCGCCTCCACAGGTGTTGGCGCCGGAGCACGTTCCACAGTTGACGGTTCGGCTGGCCCCGCAGCGGTCGAAGCCCGTGACGGCGCCGCAGTTCTTCCCGAGGCGGGAACAGAACGCCGCGTCGGTCTCTGGCGCGCACCCATACCGACCCGGCGTCCCTCCGCCGCCACAGGTCTGGGGCGCCTGGCAGCTGCCGCAGTCGAGCATCGCGCCGCAGCCGTCAGAGGCCGTGCCGCATGAAAGCCCCAGCGTCGCACACACCTGCGGCGTGCACGGAGGCGCGCCACAGACGTTGGCCAGGCCCCCGCCTCCGCACGACTGCGTACCCGGACAGGCGCCGCAATCGAGAACGCCCCTGCAACCGTCTGGCAGTTGCCCACAGTTCTTCCCCGCGCCGAGACACGTGCGAGGCGCACACCCGGCGTCGAAGCTCGCGACGTCGAGGTTGGCGCCGCACCCGAGTGAGAAGAAAGCCGCCACCGCCAACAGTCGAAGTTCGTGCATGTGCGTTCCGGTATCGAGCAACTCCTTCGCTCTTGCCACCGGCGGTACGAATCCGTCTCGGCCGTCCGTCTCACAAAGGATACGACTGGAGCCCCCGATGACACGCTTGCCCCGACTGCTCAGCCTCGCGCTCCTGTTCTCTTCCCGGCGCCGGCTGCGCGCCGAGGACGCCGCGCGCCAGTTCGGCGTCAGCGTGCGCACCGTGTACCGCGACATCGCCGCGCTCGAAGAGGCCGGGTTTCCCCTCGTCGGCACGCCCGGCGATGGGTACCACCTCACCAGCGGCGCCCAGCTGCGCCCCCTCGCCGTGACACCAGAAGAGGCCGAGGCCCTCGTCATGGCCACGCGGCTCCTCCAGGCGAGCGCCGACGGCCCGCTGGAACACCACCTCGCCTCGGCCCGCCTCAAGCTCGAGGCCGCGCTCACCCCCGACGCGATGGCCCGCGTGAAGCGCCAGGACGTCACCGTGCGGGTGCCAGACCGCTTCGAGGCGGGGCCGTTGTCGACGATTCTCGACGCGATTCACCACCGACACGTGCTGCGCCTCGCCTACGCCGGGGTGCGCCGCCAGGACACCACCGAGCGCGACGTCGAGCCGCTGGGGCTCGTGCGCAGCGCGCGCTTCTGGCTGATGCCCGCGTGGTGCCGGCTGCGGAACGACCTGCGCGTGTTCCGCTCCGACCGCATTCTCTCGGCGTCGGCGACGGGTGACGTCTTCACCCCGCGCGAGGGCGCCACCATGGAGGACCTCGTCCGCCAGCACCTCGAGGGCGATGAACGCCGCGGAAGGTGACGCGAAAGCCCTGCGCGAGCGGGCTCGTCGAGCCGCAGCGCTCGTTCATATCGAGGCGACGTGGTGCCGAGCGGGTCGATGTCAGACCACCATGAGAGCGTGGATTCTCACGCGCTGCTGCACGCGCGCCTCTCGGAGAACCCATGGAAGACCACCCACTCACAGCCGCACACCACCACGCGCCCACGCTCAGGGCGCACGTGCGCGGCGCGGCCCGAGCGCACGCCGATGCCGTGTGGCCGCCGCGAGGTGAGCCGACCCAGTGCTGACTGTGCGCCGGCGGGCAGCCGCCCGAGTCCCGGCCCGTGAGGGTCCGAACCGTGACGAGCGCCGAGCAACCAGACGCGCGCTTCGCGGCTCGACCTCGCCCCGGTACCGCCGAAGCCTCAGCCGACCGCACGGAGCGCACGGCCCGCGGCAGTCGTGCCCTCCAGCGCGACCAGCAGGCCTCCTCCGTGTTCACCACGCCGTCTTGCACACGGGGCGCGCCACGTCGCTGCGCGACCCGAGGTCCCGCCCTGCCCCCCAGCCTCCATTCGGCGGCCTCGCCCACCGCGCCGCGCGTCGGTCAGGAGCCCACTCGGCCGCCCCTCGAGCCTGGACGACACGAAGCGCCCGGCCTCGGGAGCGGCGACCTGGCCCCGGAAACCCGGTAAGCACGGCGCGTGTCGTCTCGCGCCCGAGAGCTCCGCCAGGCCACCGTCGATGGCATTCTCGGGCCCACCGGCGCGTTGGCGGCCGTCCTCAAGGGCTACGAGCACCGCCCCGCGCAGCTCGACATGGCCCGCGCGGTCGCCCTCGCGCTCGAGACGAAGACGCCGCTCCTCGCCGAGGCGGGCACCGGCACCGGAAAGACGCTCGCCTACCTCGTCCCCGCGGCGCTGTCGGGCAAGCGCGTCGTCGTCTCCACTGCCACCCGCACCCTGCAAGACCAGGTCTTCACCAAGGACATTCCCCTCTTGCGCGACGTCGTGGGGCTGCCCTTCTCGGCTGCGCTCCTGAAGGGGCGCTCGAACTACCTCTGCGCCCACCGCTTCGAGGCCTTCGACCAGGCGCCCACCTTCGCCAGCCCCGAAGACGCCGCGCAGTGGCAGGCCTTCCGACGCTGGGCCCTGTCCACCGAGACGGGTGACCGGGTCGAGACGACCGTGCCCGAGACGTGGAGCGGCTGGCCCCTCGTCACCACCACCAGCGACGCCTGCCTCGGCGGCAAGTGCCCCCTCTACGAGTCGTGCTTCGTCACCCGCGGGCGCCGCGCGGCCGCCGACGTCGACGTCATCGTCGTCAACCACGCCCTCTTCTTCTCCGACCTCGCCCTGCGCGCGCGCGGCGGCGAGGAGCCGCTCGGCATCCTCCCGCCGTACGACGCGGTGGTGTTCGACGAGGCCCACGCGCTCGAAGACGTCGCCACCGAGTACTTCGGCGTGACGGTGTCGTCGGGGCGCCTCACCAGCCTCGCGCAAGACCTGCTCGGTGTGCTGCCCGTCACCGACTCGCGCGCCAGCCACCTCGCGGCGCTCTCCGTCACCCTGCGCAGCCGCAGCGACGCCCTCTTCCGCGAGCTGTCGCTGCAGCTGCCCCATGGGCCCCTCTTCGACGACGGGAGTCCGCGCCGCGGGGGAGGAGACACCACCCTCACCGAGGCGCTGCTCGACGGCGTGCGGCCCCACGCGGCGGCCGTCCTCGAGACGCTGTCGGCGTTGTCGGCGCTGGTGGCCGAAGACGACCCCGACGTGGGCGCGCTCCACCGCCGCGCCGTCGAGAGCGCCGCGGCCCTGGAGCACGTGCTGCAGGCCGACGACGCCCGGCAGGTGTACTGGGCCGAGGCCCGCGGCCGGAGCCTCGCGCTGCGCGCCGCACCCATCGACGTGGGTGAGAGCCTGGGCCGCTTCCTCTTCGAAGACACGCCCACCGTCATCTTCACCTCGGCCACCCTCACCTCGTCGACGGGCCGCGACGCGAAGAGCTTCGACTTCGTCACCCGCCGCTTCGGCCTGTCACCAGGCGCCACCGCGACCGTCTCGGTCGACTCGCCCTTCGACTACCAGACGCAGGCGGCGCTCTATGTGCCCCGGCACCTGCCAGAGCCCGCCGCCGAAGGCTTCACCCTCGAGTTCTCGCGCGAGGTGTTGCGCCTCATTCGCCTCACCGAAGGCCGGGCCTTCGTGCTGTGCACCAGCCTGCGCCACCTCGACGAGGTGCACGGCCTGGTGTCTCCGCACGTCACCGTGCCGGTGCTGAAGCAGGGCGAGGGGCCGCGCGGGCTGCTGCTCGAGCGCTTCAAGGAAAAGCCCTCGGTGCTCTTCGCCTCGCACAGCTTCTGGGAAGGCGTCGACGTGCCGGGTGACGCGCTGTCGCTCGTGGTAATGGACAAGGTGCCCTTCGCGCCGCCCGGAGAGCCGCTGCAGGCCGCGCGCATCGAGGCCGTGCGCGAGGGCGGCGGCAACCCCTTCGACGAGTACCAGGTGCCGCAGGCGGCGCTCACCCTGCGACAGGGCTTCGGGCGCCTCATCCGCACGCGCTCCGACCGGGGCATCGTGGCGCTCGGAGACACCCGCGTGCTGACGAAGCGCTACGGGCGCGCGCTGCTCGACAGCCTGCCACCGGCGCGACGCTTCACCCGCCTCGTCGACGTCAAGGCGTGGTGGGCGGGCCCCTCGTCAGGGTGACGTCGCCGTTCCCGCGACGAGGCTCTTCATCAACACCACCCGCTTCGCCTCGGGCTGCGCCAGAATCGCGCGGAGCCGCCGGCGCTCGGCGTCGCAGAGCAGCTCGCTGGGCACGTTCGCCGGCCGCTGGAGGGCCTGCACGGCCGTCTCGAGGGCGCGGTCGGTCGACACGAGCTCCCGAATCGAAGCCTCGACTTCACGTTGCGTGGGCAGGCCCGGCGGCGTCGTCGCGGCCAGCGCGAGCGCCAGGGCCTCGCGCGTCAGCCCCACCCACCGCACGGCGCTCTCTTCGGGCAGCCGCTCGAGCAGCTCCGGGGACGGGTCGAGGCGGTGCCGCACCAGCTCTCCACACTCGAGCGGCGGCAGCGCCTCGAGGAGGGCCTGGCGCAGCGCGAAGCGCTCCGTCAGCCGCGCGGGCGAGAGCCGGACCAGGGCGTTGTCCATCAACAGCAGCCCCGAGATGTCGCCGTGGCCGGCGTCACGGAACAACGTCAGCCGCGCCTTCGCCTGCGGGTCTGTCTGGAGGTACTGGGCGAGGTCGACGAGGGCGCTCACCAGCGCGCGGCGGTCGCTCTCGAAGCGCCCGACGGCCTGCGTTGCACGCGCCCCATCACCACCCGGCGGCGTCACCACCTCGACCTCGCACGTCTGGCTCAGCAGCACGTAGCGGGCGCGGGTGTGCGCGCCGTCACCCGCCTGGAAGCGGGCGAGCTGGCCGTCGAGCCAGGGCCCCTTCGTCGCCTCCAGCTGGGCTCCGGCTGGCACCGCGGGGCCGGCACCGGGCCGACACGTCACGGTGAGGTGCTCTGGGCCATCTGGGTCGACCGCCCACGTCTGCACGCCGGGCTTCCACTGCCGTACGACGTCGGCTCGAACGAGGAGCCACCGTGGGTCGAGCGTCAACCGCCAGCCGGGGCCCGTCACCCCGCCATCGTGAGCGACCGTGTCCTTCTCGGTGAGCGTGGCCGTGGCCGCGACAGGTGGCGCTGGTGGCACGGGAGCCGCCGGTGGCTTGTCCCGACACGCGAAAGCCACCAGCGCCAGGGCGACGGCACCAACGGTCTTCGACACCTCGTTTCCGAGCCGACCGCCCATCAGCCGCCGACGCAGTCGTAACCGCCCACGCAAGGCACCGAGGTGGCGTTGCCAATCTCGACCTCGGCCTCGACGATGCTCGTCACGAGCCCCACCGCGTTGACGTTCTGACCGAAGAAGCCCGTCGACCGCACCACGTACCGGTTCGGCCTCGCGAGGAGCTCGAGGTCTTCCGGAGCAGGCGTCGGACGGTACACCACGAACTGGTACAGCAGTCCCCCGCCCTGGAGCGGGTTGTCGTTCGGGCCGATGACGGGCCCTACCGTGAAGAGGCTCGTGCAGGTGTTGGCCTCGACCTCGGCGGCGGTGCACGTGCCGGTGAAGGCGAGCGTGTTGATCTGCGCCGCGCGGACGCGTCGAATCGCCTCTTGCAGCCCCATCTCCGCGTTCAACGCCGCCACCGTCTGAGCGGTCGTCACCGAATTCAGGGTACCGGCATCACGCGTCTGCAGAAAGAGACCCGCCGCGAGCACCGAGACGAGGAGCAGACAGGCGAGGGCCGCCAGCATCGCCATGCCCCGGGTCTGCCGGCGTCGTGGGTTCTGTCGCTTCATGGCGTCACCATCACGATGTTCTGCGGGAGGAAGGTCGCCTCGACGACGGCCCGTTGGTTGTTCTCGGCCCCCACGACCGCCTGTCCGGCAATCTCTCCGACGACGCCCACAGGGTTGTCGAAGGAAGCCGGCCGGGCAATGCCTGCGAACTCGGAGCCGAACCCCCGAGACCGGGGCGAGATGGTGGTGACCGCCACCCGCAGGGCCCGCAACAGCATGGCGCTGCGCTCGGCCGCAGCAGTTGACGCTCCATTGAGGGCGCCGGAACCCGACGTCGGGTCTGGCTCGTAGCCAGCGCAGTCACCACCAACCGTGATTCCACAGGTGCAGCGCGCGGCCGCTCCAGTCCCCGTGCACGTGGGGCCCGACACCATCGTCGCGCCGTTCACCTGATTCGCGAGCACCGAGGCGACCTGCAGGTCCTCGATGCCCTCTTGCACCCGCTCGAACGCCGTCTGGGTCATCGTGCCGTCGAACCGCTGGCGAAAGAGGGCTGGCCGAAAGTTGGGGTTGGACGCCGCAGGCGGGCGACACACCATGTACCGCGTGGCTTGACCGAGCGCCGTCACGGCCATCTGCGCGGCCGGACACAGACCGGGCCCCGTCGTCGGGTAGTTGCTGGCCGCAGCAGCAGTTCGCAGGTCGGCCTTCAACAGCGTCATCGTGCCGCTGCTGATGGGCCCCGTCAAACGCCCCGCACAGCCCGTCACGCCGTTGCTCATGAACACGATGACGCCGTTCCCCTCGGTCGTCGACGAGAACGGGTTGGCGGCACCCGTGAACGCCGAGCCATTGTTGACCGCACGACCGGGCAGCGGGCCTCCGGCGCCCTGCCGGAACTCGATGACGTCAGAACCGGGCACTGGCCTCCAGCCGGCCTGGCCTCCGCACCCGGCCGCCAGCACGTCCGCCAGCTCGGGCTCCGTTCCCGAGACGTTCTGCAACACCCGCACGGCCAGCGGTGGTGTCCCGAAACGGTAGCCGGCGTTCGCGGCGTCGAAGGCCATCAGCGAGAGCGCGATGCGCCCATTGACGCGGGTGTCGACCTGGTTGCTCGATTCGCGTCGCTGGCGCGTGATGGTGACGACGACCGACATCACCGCCGCCAGAATGATGGACAACACCGCGAGCGAGACGAGCAGCTCGATGAGCGTCAAGCCACGGCGCATGTCAGAAGCCCGCATCGGGAAGCTCCGAGATGAAGACGGTCGCACGGGCGACCCGGTCGACGAACGCAGGGCCCACGTTCTCCCTCCAACGCGTCTCGACCAGCACCTCGCGCGCGGCGATGCCCCCATCGCCGGCCGCCGTGACGGTGATGGTTCGCGTGTAGCGACGGCCGTTCTCGTCGGTCAGAATGCCTCCGTCGAAGACGCCCGGCGTCGAGAACGCCGCGAATGGCAGCACCATGACGTCGGCGACGCCGGCGGCCGTCACCTGCTGCCCGTTGACACGCGCGACCGAGTTCCCGAACTGGTTCATGCTGCTGATGATCAACTGCACGACACCAACCATGCCCAGAATCAGCAGCGCCCCTGCCATCATCGTCTCGAGCAGGGTGGAGCCCCGATGCGCGCGCCTCATTGCACCTCCGCGCCGCCTGCGGGTGGAACGTTGATGCCCTTGACGGTCGGAGAGTTCGGCTTGTTGAACTCTCGCACCGTGAAGGCGAAGGGAGTCGTCGGCAAGATACCGCTGTCGACGAACACCCCGTCTGCGTCGTCGTCCGTGAAGATGAACCGGCGCCCGTCAGCCGTGTAGGCGATGGACACCGAGTCGTTGATTAGCCGGTTGCCGGTGATGATCCCTGGCGCGAGGTTCACCTCGGTCCGGAACTCGTCGAGGTTGTAGTCGTTGACCCGGCGGTCACGCAGGTTCGGCATGAGCCCTCCGACATACGCCCCGACCGTCGAGTTGCAGTCGTTCTTGCGCCAGACCAACACCGTGTTCCGCACCCGGGGCACGTCGACCGGCGCCGAGACCGGGTTGTAGTCGGTGCCATTGATCTGCACGACATACGTGCAGCGCTCGGTGATGGCGCGCGCGCGGCTGTTGCGCAACACGGTGGTCAACGACTCGGTGGCGCCATTGATCCGACCAATCTGGTTCACCGACTGCAACGTGTACGCGCTCATCGCCGCGATGATGCCGATGATGGCCACCACCACCATCAGCTCGATGAGCGTCACGCCACGCGGCGCGCGCGGCCGTCGGCGACCCGGGTTCACTTGATTCTCCGGTAGCTGCGAACGGCGCCCGGACGCGGCGGCACCCGAACTGGCGCGCGCGTGAGGCCGTCCTTGCTCGTCGACAGGTAGACGTTGTCGTTGATGACGATGAGGTCCGACGGAATGCCGGCGCCCGGCATCTTGATGACGGGCGTGTTCTGCCCGGCGTAGGGGCTCGGCGAGGTGAAGGTGAGGCACGGCTGCAGCTCACCATCGATCGGCCGGAACCCGTAGAGCGTGGTGTCGCCATCGAGGTTGCAGCTCGCGCTCGACGCCGGCGTCGTATAGGTCGCCACGACCACGCAGCCCGAGATGATGGCCGGCTCGCTCACCACCTGCTCGAACTGCTCGGGCGCGGGCGAGGTGCCAATCTTCGGGAACTTCACCACCCAGAGCGCCTTGCCGTCGTTGCGCGCGCCCTTCGGCTGCTGGTTGAAGTCGTGCACCGCGTAGAAGTAGTTGCCGTTGCGGAACTCGGTCGCCGGGTCCGCGGGCGTACGCGAATCACCCGTGCCGACGAAGAGGTCGATGGTCGAGCCGTTCTGCACCAGCACCGGGGCGAGGCGCGGGCGGTTGAAGATGGGCGGCGCGCTGGCCAGCGGCAGGTCTTGCTCGTCGACGAGGCCGTACGTCGGAGGCTCGGGCGGCGTCGCCGTGGGGTTGCCAGCCGTCAGCTGGGTCACCCGCTTCACCTTTACCTTGCCACATGGCGGCGACGCGCAGGTCGCGTAGTCGTCGTTGCGGGTCGAGGTGGGGTCGAAGAGCTCGTCGGGCTTCCACTTGCCGTCATCTGGCTCGACGTCACCGTTCGGCCTGGCGAAGCGCATCGCGTACAGCGTGGGCCCCGCCGGCACGAAGGCGCTCGACATGAAGGCGAAGTTCGACCCCGGGCGGCGATGCACCGCTGGCCGCGCGAGAATGCCGACGTCCAGGTCGAACTCCGACGGGCCCCGGTCGAACTTCGAGAACTCCCGAATCTGCTGCCCGGTGAGCGCGTTGAGCACGAACACGCGATGCCCGTCGATTTCACTCGTGTTCGGGTCATCGGCGCCACCGCCGAAGACCGCCACGAACTTCTCGTTCGACCCGTCCCTCACGCGCCCCACGGCGGGCACGCTGTAGGTGAGCCCGACGTCGTCCTCGGCGAAGTCCCACAGGAAGCGGCTCGAGTTGGGGGCCAGGCCCGGGTTCGAGATGTCGAACGCCGCCAGGCTGCGACCACCCTCGCGCATCGTGAGAATGGCGATGGTCTTCCACTGGTTCGCGGAGCAGCTGTTGGCGTTCCCCGAGCTGTCGCCGCACACGTCGGCGATGGAAGGCGTGTTGTTCAGGTAGTTGGCCGCCCAGCCGCCTTCCTTGAGCCGGAAGAGCTGGGTGATGAGGTCGGGCCGCATGCTCAGCGAGGGGACGAACTTCGTGTCCATCGAGCCGGGAATGAGCGCCCAGTCCTCGCGGCCGTTCGGGCAGAGAATGTCGGACTCACCGCTGCTGGTGCAGGCCGTGTTTCCGCTGTTCTCGATGATGGAGTGCAGCATGCCGTCGTTCGCCTCGACGAAGACGCGAACCGGGCGGCCGGCATCGGCTGCCGTCGACTGCTGGAACGCCTCGTACGCGGCGCGCTGCGAGGTGGTCGACCCGCCGTACTCACGGTCGTACGGCGACCGGCCCACGACGACGGGCGCCGAGTGCGAGATGGGGCCGAGCCGGCTCGTGCGCACGCCGGGCGAGCCCAGGTACGACTCGCCGGTGTTCCGCAGGAAGTTCACCACGTCAGCCGAGGTGATGCTGCCCGGGAAGTCGGGGCTGTCGTTGAGCTGCGCCATGACCAGCGAGCTGCCGGTGGTGAACGGCACCACCTCACGGTCGTCGTCGTCGCACGTCTCGTCGCCCGGGTCCTCGCAGAGCGCCGCCACGATGTTGCGGGTCGGGTGCGAGGGGTGGTTCAGCTTGGCCGCGTGCTCCCAGGCCAACGTGAAGACGCCGGTGGTGGGCTCGATGCGGTACGCCGAGAGCAGACCCGACCAGTCGGGGCCCGTGAAGCCACCGTCGGGCAGCACACCCGCGGGACGAATGAACTGCGCCGCATAGATGCGCGTGCCATCGGTGCCGATGGCGGGCCGCGACCGCGAGAAGACACCCTGCGTGATGCTGGTGAACACCGTCTGGAGCGCCGTCTGCAACTCCGACAGGCTGGTCGCGTTGAACGCCTGCGTGGTGCCACCGGCGGCGGCGACATCGTTCAACACCGGCGTCCCAGCCGCCCCCGTACCGAACGCAATCACGAACGTCTTCACATCGGGCCGGGTCTTGAGGCCCGGAGCCGTGTTGCGGAAGCTCGACACGAGCCCCTGCACGCTCGTCGAGGGGTCCGACCCACCGAGCGTGAAGTTCTTCGGAGTGGCCTCGAGACCGTCGGTCGCCAGGACGATGAAGTAGTCGCGGCACTGCTTCTCGTCGACGCCGTCGACGTCCCACCGGCGGCGGAGGTACTCGTAGGTGCTGTACAACGAACCATAGAGCGGCGTCTCGCCAATCGCGGGCCCCGCGGCCGTGAGAATGCTGTCTTCAGGCGTGCAGACACCACCGTCGAGCACCCCATCGGGCCCCGGCTCGCTCACGCTCGGGGGCACGCACCTGCGCATGGCATCGCGAATGGCCGCGCGCTGCGAGTTCGAGTTGTACGCGATGTCGTCGGGAATCGGCACGAAGACCGAGCGGTTCGGGAGCGCTCCGGTTCCTGCGGCGATGCCGCCGTCCAACACGGCACTGAAGCCCTGGTCCTTCCGCTCGGTATTGTTCCACGAAATCACCCATGGTGACGGGTACGCTGCCGAGTAGACGCTCAGGTTGTTGGCGTTGGTCGTCGGGTCGGGATCGAAGTAATCCGCGATGAGCCGCCGCTCGCGGACTGCAGCCGAGCCCCCCTGCAAGCAAAACCCCCGTGGCGTCCCCGTCGCGCTCCGGTAGCCGTTGGGGCCGGGAGGCACCGATGACGAAGCTGATTCGCACGCGCGGTGACTCTGGTTGACCGCGCCGAAGGGCACGACGGCGCTCTGGTACCCAGCCGCGCGCCCGTTATTGCGGGAGGCAACGGCCGCGTTGGTGAAGTCATTCGTCGTGCCCGTATCGGGCCCGCCCCACTTGAGGCGGCAGGTGCTTTCGCCCAGGAAGGGCGCGGCGTTCATCGTGTCGGCCGTGACGCCCGCACACCCCGCGATGGTCTCGGGGCAGGCCGTGCCGAAGGCGTTCGACGAGTCCCACGTCGACCCGCACAGGGCACCCGAGATTCCCGTCCTTCGACCGCGCCCGATGAGCTCGGTGCCCTTGGTGAGATACTCGTAGGTGTACGTGGTCTGCGGCGAGCGAACTCTCGACGAGACGGCAAAGTACTCGCAGAACGCCCCCGTCGGCTGGAGGAAGTCGTACCGGCGCGCGCCAACGTTGTACACGCACGTGTAGTTGACGACGTTGTAGCTCGTGGCCCAGCGCGCACGGGTGTAGGTGCACTGCTGTGCAGTCTGATTGACCGTGTACTGGTAGCGCTGTGCCGCGTACGTGCAGTCCCTCGCTGCGGCCTGCCAGGTGAACGTCTGCGGCTGGTACCGACACTGGTGGCACGGCAGGTTGCGCTCGGTGCCACACCCCGTCGCCGACACCGCGTGCCACCCGACGGTCAAGAGCGTGCACGGGGAAGACCCGCCACAGAGCATCGAGTCTGAACTCTCCACCATGGCGCCCGGCGTACAGGTCACGCCCGAGGGATACGAAGGGAACGGGCCCGCGCCGCTCGGCGGTCCGAGGTTCGTCGGGCTCCCGCGGTTCGACGAGGAGTTCGGAGCACCCGAGTAGCCTGACGGGGGGCTCCCTTCACGCACCGAGGTCGCCGAGATGACGCCACCGGTCGTCTCGGTCTGGAAGCTGAGGGTGAACGGGCCGACGCCCCCGGTCAGGTTGCTGGTGACCGACACCTGGTTCGTCATGAATGAGCTGAGGTTCGAGGTCGTGAAGGTGTTGTTCCGACACGACTGGGCCGCTGGAATGCGCGCCACCACCCGGTACGGATTCCCGTTCGAGTCGTTCGAGAAGGTCTGTTCCTGGTACGTCAGCCCGTTGAAGGAGCAGGTCGGCGTCGGGCTCTGCGCGCTGAACCGCGAGATGGTCGGGCAGGTCCCGCCGGGCGCCGTCACCGTCGTGGGGCTCCCGCTCGTGTTGAACGTGCAGTCGCCATAGGCGGCGCATGACGGGGGCGAGCCGCCCACCCAGATGCCATTGGGAGGCACCGGCGTGTTCGACCCCGTCGTGAAGTTGCCACAGCTGTTGCCGTTGAGCATCCGCGCGGTGAACGTGTCGGTCGTCATCGCCCCCAGGGTGTAACCGGTCGGCAGGGTCGCAGGGTTGTAGAGCGTCGGGCCATTGGTGGGCACGTTGGTCGTCGTCTGGCTCTGCAGCACCACGTCGCACGGGAAGTCAGTTCGGCACGTGATGTCGCCCGAGCCCGTGCGGCCCGGAGACTCGTGGGTCGACCCCGTCACACGCAGCGCAGACCCCATGGCGTTCAACTGCCCCAGTGGATTACCAACTCCAAACGTCCCCTGAAGGCTGCCCGTCGTGTACCGGCCTGTCGCGAGGCAGGCCGTCGGACTGTTGCTGACGGTCGGTCGAGTCCCCGACCCAACGGCCGCTCGAAAGAAGTCGGGAATGTAGGCCGAAGACGCCGTGCGCTGCTGAAACTGGTAGGGGTTCCCCGGCACCGAGCTCGTCATGGTGGGCGATGGCGTGAAGGTGTCGTCGAACGCTCCGAACCAGTGCCGGGCCGTGTTGGCCGTCGTGGTCGGGGTGGAGCTCTTGAGATACAGCGCGCACTCTCGGGCGCTGCCACTCCTGCACCGCAGGCTCGCCGCGCCCGTGCCAAACCACTGGTTGACGTTGGAACCAAGCGGCGGGTCGCTCGTCAGCGTCCGCGCCGGCGTGACGGCCGGGTTCGGCACAGGCGAGCTCGTCGGCCCCGAGCACGTCGAACCCAGGGCGACGTACTGGTTGACGTTGTCGACGACCTGCTGCGGCATCGAGAGCGCCGTGTAGTTGCCGTCGACGCAGTTCGGAAAGCCACTCAACGTCACCGGAAGCGACGAACCGGGGTTCCGGTAGATGGTGCATTCGTTGGCGCCATTCGGGTTCGCCGCAATCTTGGTGAGCTGGTAGCACCGGTCACCGCTGCAGGTCGGAGGCGTGGTGTTCGGGAGCGGCGGCCGCGAGTACCCACTCGGCGCCTGGCAGACCGAGTTGAGGTTGGCTCCAGACTCGCCGTCAGGAAAGTTCAGCAACCGGGCGCCGTTGGTGCAATCGGCCGGGGTGCAGTTTCCAGCCGCATCACACGTCGCGGCGCCGCACACCGTCATTCCGCTCCCGGTCAGGTCGACGGGGCTGGTAAAAACGCGCCGACGGCCCGGAGCGCTGATGATGTCGTAGCTGCAGCTGCTCTCTTCGGTGCTGGGCTTATCGGCGCGCAGGAGGAACTGGTAGTACGTCGCCAGGCCGATTCGAGCCTCGCCCGTGAAGTCGGGGATGACCGAGTCGATGACCTTCTTGGCCGAGCAGAACTTGTTGGCGCACGTGGGGTTGGTGTTGCGGTCCCAGTCTCCGCCGGGCTGGCTGAGGGTGACGATGGTGTTGCTGTCGGTCGGCAGCTCGAGCATCGACCGCGAGCTGTCGAGAATCACCATCACGCGCGGCTTGGCGGGCTCGGCGTTCACCACCAGGGCACTCAAGAGAACGGCGGCGAGCAGGGTTCGGTTCACGGTCATGTGGGGCCTCTGGGGCGGCGCTCGACGCAAGTTCCGGGCCGCAGCCCATCGACAGAATGTCAGGTGGTTGGGCGAAAGCGAAAAAGTTTGCGGCCTTGGGACCGCAAACGTTTCAAGGGAGCCGATCAGCTACTCGCTGTACTGAAGGGTAGGCATCTGAAAGGCGATGCGGGCGTCGACCTCATACTCGCTCCCATCGGGGAACTTC
Source organism: Myxococcaceae bacterium (assembly GCA_025459425.1). Lineage (GTDB taxonomy): Bacteria > Myxococcota > Myxococcia > Myxococcales > Myxococcaceae > Xiheimicrobium. The sequence goes on from JALOQF010000036.1 coordinate 22,166, forward strand.
GTTCGAACCCCATCGGCCGACGCGTCACGCTGCTGGCCTTCGAAGGCGCCGGTGACGCACTTGAGGCGCTCCTCGTTCCACGCGGGCTGGCCGAACTTCACCTCGGTCAACACGACGGCCGTGCCCCTCACGATGACCTTCGCGGTGACGTCCGCCTCCTGGCCTGCGAGGTCGGAACCGCAGCTTGCGACAGCCTGACGGCCAAAGCCGTTCATGGCCTGGAATGCGTAATCGATGACCATCTTGTCGAGGGCCTCGTTCGAGGGCGTCAACGCCCGCGCGGGCTCGTCCACCTGCCTCCCACGTTGACTCACGGCGACCGCTCCAGCGATGCCGACCGCCGCGAGCGCCACTGCCACGACACCAAGGTTGCGAGGGCTCATGTGCTTCCTTCGAGCGAAGAGCGTGCCATCACGGCCCACTCGGGGGCCTCCCCATCAGGGGGGGATGATGTGGGCGGGCCGGGAGAGGTCGATGGACAGGGTGGGCGGGTCGACGAGGAAGTCGGAAGGAGGACCCGCCACGAAGCGTGTCGAGGCGGCACCGGCGTCGGGAAGGCCCCCGTCGACGCTGCCGCCATCAGCGCTGCCGCCATCAGCGCTGCCGGCATCGAGGCGCCCGGGCATGACCGGGCGAACGAAGGGCACGTCATACACCCGGTCGGTGGGGCCGCCATCGAGTGAACCGAGGACGAGCACCGCGTCGCGCGTGCCGTCGAACCGTGCGTCGAGACAACCCGAGGGGGGCGCTCCGGCCGGGAGCAGCAGGGCCCGCTCCACGTAACTGCCCCGTCGGTCCATCGAGCCGACGTAGCACTCGCCGAGGGCCGGGCTGAAGGACAGCACGTCAAAGCCGTTCACCGTCGGGCGCGCGGCCCCCAGTTGGTACAGCCGTGCGTCAGGTCGAGGAAAGGCGACCGCCGACTCGGTCGCCGAGAAGACGACCGGCAGCGGTACCCCTCCGTCGCGGAGGACCTCGACGGCGAAGATGAACTGCTCGCTGGCCGCGAGCGGCTGGAGCGCGGGGTTCGTCACCGAGAGGAACCGCTGGCCCTTGCGGTAGAGGGCAATCGGCCCGCTCGCGCTCTCGCTGCAGCCGAGCCAGAGGGCGCCCGAGGGTGTCGGCAGCGCGACCCGCACGTAGCCCGAGTCGGGCGCTCCGAAGAGGCCCACGCACGACGCGACGCGCAGGTCGTTGCCCTCGGGGTCGAACAGCGGAAAGGGCCCGAAGCCCGCGTCGAACGGGCCCGCATCGACGTCTCCAGCGTCGGGGTCGCCCGCATCGAACTCACCGGCGTCCACCTCGCCGGCGTCCACCTCACCGCCGTCCACCTCGCCGGCGTCGGGGTCTCCGGCATCGACGACGGGCACCCCGGAGTCGGGGAAGTCTTCGACCCACACGTGCAGGAAGCCGCGGCGCACGTAGAAGAGCCGGCCGGCGTACTGGAGCACCTGCTCGGGCACCTGGTCGAAGCCGAGGGACACCGGCGCGCCCGCCACGAGGGGCGAAAAGCCGATGGTGCGCGGCTCGCCCAGGCGGCCGAGCAGCAGCGGGCCGGCGCCGGTCAGGAACGTGCCGCCGTCGACCTCGAGCCCGCCGTCGGGGTCGATGGGCTCGACGGGCCCCGCGTCGGGGCTCCCGGCATCGGGGCTGCCGGCGTCGGGCCGGCCCGCATCGGCGCCGCCGTCGCTCGAGACCGGGTCGACGACGCGCACGGTGGCCGTCTCGGTGACGGCCCCGCGCGGGCCAGTCCACGTCCCGGTGAGGGTGATGGTGGCGCCGGCCACGCAGCCCGGGGTGGTGCGCGGGCAGCGCAGCGTGGTGCGGGCGGTGCCGTCGACGAGGGCGAGGCTGGCCGCTCCGAGCTCGCCGAGCGAGGCCGTGAGCACGACGGTGCCGGTGCCGGGCCCGGTACCGACGGAGGCGGACACGGTGACGGCGACCTCACCGCCCACCCGCAGCGAGCCGGCGGACACCGAGAGCACGGCCTCGTCGTTCGCAGGGCAGCCCACGAGGGCGAGCGCCGTCGCCAGCACGAGGCACCGCCGGACCAGCAATGAGACGTGCATGGCTCGAAGCTCCTTTCAGCGCGGCTCGCCGAACTTCCCGTTGATGAGCGCGCCGATTTCCTGCTGGCACGCCTCCTGGCCCTCGCCCCGGCACGTCACCTTCACCACCATGCCCTGGGCGGCCGCCAGCATGAGCACCCCCATGATGGACTTGCCGTTGACGCTCTGGCCCTCGCACTCGATGTCGACGTCGCAGGCGTACTTGTTCGACACCTTGACGAACTGGGCCGCCGCGCGGGCGTGGAGGCCCAGGGCGTTGATGATGGTGTAGGTGGCTTCGGACGGGGCGCTGCTCACGAGGGGCGAGAGTGTACGCAGACAACGGCACGGCCGCGACTTTTGGGGCCGGCCCTGCCGAACGTTCAGGGGCACCCACAACGACGACGTGTCGCGGGTGGGCATCGGCTACACCACGGCGCATGGGCTTCTTGCACGACGCCGTCATCTTCCTCGTCGCGGCGGTCATCGCGGTCTCGCTCTTCAAGCGCACGGGCCTGGGGAGCGTGCTGGGCTACTTGGTGGCGGGCGTGGCCATCGGGCCGTCGGCCTTCGCCTTCGTGTCCGAGGTGGACTCGGTGATGCGCTTCGCCGAGCTGGGCGTCGTGCTGCTCCTCTTCATCATCGGGCTCGAGCTGCAGCCCTCTCGCCTCTGGCAGATGCGCGGCCACGTCTTCGGGCTGGGCGGCGCGCAGGTGGGCCTGTCGACGGTGCTGCTGGCGGCGGTGGCGCTGGCCTTCGGGCTGTCACCGGTGGCGGCGCTGGTGACGGGCTTCGCCCTGTCGCTGTCGTCGACGGCGCTGGCGGTGCAGGTGCTGGCCGAGAAGAACCAGCTCACCACGCAGCCGGGGCGCATCGCGTTCGGCATTCTGCTCTTCCAGGACCTGGCGGCGATTCCCTTCCTGGCGGTGCTCCCCTTGCTCGGCACGCACGCGGAGCCGGCGCAGCAGGGCACGTTCGGCCTGGGGCTGCTCAAGGTGCTGGCGACGTTCGCGGTGATGGTGGTGGCGAGCCGGGTGGTGCTGCGGCCGGTCTTGAAGGCGGTGGCGGCGCTCCACAGCCAGGAGCTCTTCACGGCGTTCGCGCTGCTGGTGGTGGCGGGCACGGCGGTCATCATGGAGTCCATCGGGTTGTCAGCGACGCTGGGGGCCTTCTCGGCCGGCGTGCTGCTGGCGGACTCGGAGTACCGGCACGAGCTCGAGGCCGACATCGAGCCCTTCAAGGGCCTCTTGCTGGGCCTCTTCTTCATGGCGGTGGGCATGTCGGTGAACCTGTCGCTGGTGGCGAAGCACCCGGCGCTGGTGACGGGGCTGGTGGTGGGGCTGCTCCTCGTCAAGAGCGCGGTGCTGTTCGGCATCGGCAAGCTCAAGACGGGCTCCACCCTGGGCGCGCTGCGGCTGGCCATCTCGACGTCTCAGGGCGGCGAGTTCGCCTTCGTGGTGTTCGGCCTGGCGACGTCGACGGCGGCGCTGACGCAGGACATGTCGCAGCTGCTGGTGCTGGTGGTGGGCCTGTCGCTGGCGGTGACGCCGGTGGCGTTCACGCTGTTCGAGCGCCTGCTGGCGCCGAGGCTGGTGCCGAAGAAGGAAGAGAAGGCGTTCGACACGCTGGTGCACGAGGGAGAAATTCCCGTCGTCATCGCGGGCTTCGGGCGGGTGGGCCAGGTGGTGGGGCGGGTGCTGATGGCGCGGCGCATTCCCTTCGTGGCGCTGGACATCTCGAGCGAGCACGTCGACTTCGTGCGGAGGTTCGGCAACAAGGTGTTCTACGGAGACGCCTCGCGGCTCGAGCTGCTCGAGGCGGCGGGCGCGGCGAAGGCGCGGCTCTTCGTGCTGGCCATCGACGACGTCGAGAAGTCCATCGAGGTGGCGAAGACGGTGCAGAAGCACTTCCCGCACCTCACCCTGGTGGCCCGCGCGCGCAACCGTGGGCACGCGTACGAGCTGCTGGCGCTGGGCGTGACACACCTGATGCGCGAGACGTTCGTGTCGAGCCTCGAGATGGCCGGAGACGTGCTGACGCTGATGGGCATGCCGAGCAGCGAGGTGACGCGCACGCTGGCGGGCTTCCGCTCGCACGACGAGGCGTTGTTGATGGACAGCTTCCAGCACCGCGGCGACGTGGCGAAGCTGCAGGAGCGCGCGAAGCAGGCGCGGGCGGAGCTGGAGAAGTTGTTCGAGGCCGACGCCCAGGAGCAACCGAAGTAGCGCGAAGGAAGTGGCCACCTTGGACCACGGGTATTTGCGCCAGTGGGCGACGAGCCTCGAGGTGTCCGACCTGCTCGAGCGGGTGCTGGCCACGATGACGGAAGCCTGAGGCGCAACGTGCGCGCGTCGCCGTGCTATGGCGCCCCGGTGGGCTCGCGCCGCGACAGAATCGACCTGGGCTGGCTGGCCCTTGGGCTCGCGCTCTGGGCCTTCGCGCTCGCGCCGCTCGTGCACGCCGCCACCCGGCATCCCCACCGGCACTCCGACGCACCGGCCGACGCGCCGCACGGGGCGAAGACGGTCGAGCACCTCTCGGCCGCGCTCCTGAAGACACCTCCGTCACCCGAGCCCGTGCTGCGGGTCATCGCGCTTCGCGCCCCCTTGGAGGCGCAGCCCCAGGCGCCACGGCTCGAGCGACGACGGTCTCCCATCGAGGCGCAGGGCCCGTAGCGGTCGACGGTCGTTGCCCGTCTTGTCCGAGTTCCCTCGACGCGCGCGCCCGCCGGGCGACGTCCGTCGTTCGACTGCCTTCTCATTCCTCTTTGGAGTCCTTCGATGTCACTTCGCACCCTCGTGCTGTCTGCCTGTGTCCTCGTCCTCGCCGTCGCCGCCGCGTGCGGCACGCAGCCCACCCCACAACCCACCGCCGTCACCCTCGCCTTCAAGCCCGTCGATGCCGAGGGGAAACGATTCGCCTGTGGCGCGCAGAACCTCGCGCTCGCGGGCCTCACCAACGCCCGCCCCGGAGACCTGCGCCTCTACGTGCACGACGTGAAGCTCTTGAAGGCCGGCAAGGCCATCGACGTGGCCGTGACGGACGACGGCGTCTGGCAGAAGGACGGCCTGGTGCTGCTGGACTTCGAGGACCGCTCGGCCGAGTGCAGCATCGTCGTCTTCGGCAAGGCCACCACCACCGAGACGAACACCGTCATCAAGGGCACCGTGGCCGAGGCGGGGCCGTATGACGGGGTGCAGTTCACCGTCGGAGTGCCCTTCTCGAAGACGTACCTGCCGCTCGACTCGGCGCCATCGCCGCTGAACAGCGCGGGCATGGACCACGGCTCGGACGGCCGGCAGCACTTCCGGCTCGTCTTCTACACGCCGACGACGGCGGGCGACGGCGGCACCTTCCAGAACTTCCACAACCTGGTGATGTACCGCTCGGTCTGCGACGCGCTGACGGTGGACGGCGGGGTGCCCGGCTCAGAGGCTGCCTGCGCGAAGCCGAACCGGCCGGTGATTCGCATCGACGGCGCGTTCGACGTGGCGACGCAGGCGGTGCTGTTCGACGTCTCGAAGCTGCTGGCCGGCTACCCGACGCCCGGGAGCGGCCTGTCTCCGAAGCTGTCGTCTGACGGGCGCATCGACTGCTTCGGCCCGCTCCACGCGCGAGACCTCGGGCCCCAGGTGGGAGCCGAGCGCTGCGGCACGTTCTACCCGAACCTCGGCGTCAGCTACGCCACGGGCACGGGCGCCGGCATGCAGACCGTCTTCCGTCTCGGCACCCCATGACGCGGCTTCGGGGACTCGTCGTCATCGGCCTCGTCGGCCTGGGCTGTGCTCCAGCGGAGCCGGCCTGGGTCTGGTCGTTGCCGCCCGGGTTCCCGACGCCGCTGGTGCCAGCGGACAACCCGATGCGCCCGGCGGCGGTGGAAGCCGGGCGCCTGCTGTTCTTCGACAAGCGGCTGTCGGCCAACGAGACGGTGTCGTGCGCGAGCTGCCATCGCCCGGAGCACGCCTTCTCCGACCCGCGGCGGCGCTCCGTGGGGCTGTGGGGCGACGAGCACCCGCTGTCGGCGCCGTCCCTGGCGAACGTCGCGTACGTGGCGAGGCTGGGCTGGGCGACGCCCGAGGTGACGAGCCTCGAGCAGCAGGCCAGAGCGCCGCTCTTTGGCGAGGGGGCTCCGATTGCAGAGATGGGGCTCGACACGCCGGCGCTCCGGGCCGAGGCCCTGGCGCGGCTGCGGGCCGATTCGCGGTACCGGGCTCTGTTCGAGCGGCTCGAGCCGGGGCTGGGCGCGAGCTTCGACTTCGACGACGTCATCCGCGCGATTGCGAGCTTCGAGCGCACACTGCTGAGCGGAACCTCGTCGATGGACCGCGCCTTGCGGGGCGAGGTGACGGCCGTGTCGAACGCGGCGATGCGCGGGCGGCGGCTCTTCAACGAGCACGTCGAGGGGAGCGTCTGCCACCACTGCCACAACGGGCTGACGTTGGCGGTGGGCTCGCGGTTCGAAGGCATGGCCTTCGACGAGACGGTCTACGTGAACGTGGGGCTGTACAACCTCGGAGGCACCGGCGCGTACCCGCCTGGCGCCGAGGGCCTGGTGCGCGCGACGGGGAGCCGGGAAGACGTGGGGAAGTTCCGGGTGCCGACGATGCGCAACGTGGCGAAGACGGCGCCGTACATGCACGACGGCAGCGTCGAGACGCTGGCCGAGGTGATGGCCATCTACCAGCGCGGCGGGCGGCTCATCGAATCAGGGCCGCTGGCGGGAGACGGGAAGCTGAACCCGCTCAAGGACCGGGGCCTGGGCGGCATGACGCTGTCGAAGGAGCAGACCGCCGACCTGCTCGCGTATCTCGAGAGCCTGACGGACGAGGCGTTTCTGAACGACCCGCGGTTCCAGAACCCGTTCCCCGAGGAGGCGTCGTTCGGGCCGTGAGCGACCGAGGTCGTGATTTCAGGCACTTCGCGAGCGACTCACGCGGGCCTTCCGCCCGGTGGAACCGCTGTCGCACCTTCTGCCCGGTGCCTGCATCACCGAGGGCCAGGAGCTCCAACCATGACCACCTCGACGAACCCGATTGGCCTCGACGACGAAACCACGCCCCTCGACCGGGTGCGCCGGGCGCAAGAGGCGATGGCCGCGATGGAGGCCGCCCAGGTGGCCTCGAGGCCGCAGCGACCTGCCGAGGTGCCGACGACCGCGCCGGCAGCCGTCGTGGCCCGCGACGGCTTCGAGCGCCCACGCCAGAGCCCCATCGCCGCAGCGACCGCCCCTGCTGCGGCGACCCGCCCGCCGACGGACCTCACCGCGTACGCCGAGCAGCTCGGGGCTCGGCTCCAGCAGGCGACGACGCCGGCGGAGCGCGCGAGCGTGATTCAAGCCGAAGACGCGAACCTTCGTGGCCTGGGGCGCTCGCTGCGGAGCGCTTCCACCCCGCCCGAGGCGCTGCGCGGACAGCTCGCCGCCACCGCGGCCCTGTACGAGGGACTGCCAGAAGGCGAGCGGGCCCAGCTCGTGCGGGCGCTGACCCGCGACGAGCCCACCGTCACCGGCCAGGTGGCCCAGACGCCTCGTGCGCGTGCCGAGACGGTGTCGTCGGTGCCACAGGCGGCGCCGCTGGTGGCGGCCATGGCGGGCCGCGCTGGGGCCCTGCAGGCGGCGATGATTCCGGCCGTCGAGGGCCGCACCACGAGCCTGCGGGGCGCGCGCGAGGCCTTCGAAGCCGCCGACCGCGCCGTGCGTGACGTCGAGGCGCAGGCGGGCCGGCTCGCGGGCGAGTTCGGGCCGCTGCTGACCGACGCCCAGCGGGCCGACGCGCTCGCGGCGTTCCGGCGGGACAGCGGCTTCGAGCGCCTCGTCGCGGAGCGGGACCAGTCGGCGGCGCGCCTCGCCGAGGAGCTGCGGGGCGCTTCGTCGGTGCTGGGCACCGAGCCGATGCGGCCGACGCCGCTCAACCTCGCCCGCCAGGGGCTCGCGCGGGAAGTCGACGCGACGTTGATGCAGTTGGGTCGCCTCTCGGGCTCACCCGCGGGCCGCGAGGTGGTGCAGGACCTGCTCAGCGAGGCTCCGACGCCAGCGCTGCTGGCGCGCGCCACGGCGTTGGCCGAGAACCGTGCGACGCAGGGTGCGTTCCGCGACCAGCTCGCGCCGGCCATCGCCAATACCGCTGGTGCGCAGGCGGCCGAGCTGGCGGCGGCGGGGCGGCGCGGCGAAGTGCCGGGTGTGCTCGCGGGTGTGGCCCGCCTGGCGCCGCTCCTCGGCATCGACCCGGCGACGATTCGTCAGTCGCAACAGGGGCTCGAGGCGCTCGCCCAGCGCCCACGTGCCGGGGGCCTCACGACGGCCGAGACGGACAACCTGCAGCGCGCGATGAACGGCGTCATGGGCCTCACGGGGACGCAGGCGGGCCCGATTCGAGGGCTCAACGCGCTCGTCGCAGGGCTTTCCGCAGGCGTCGGGGCGTCGCAGGGGCCTCAGGGCGCGGCCGACTGGTTGAACATGGTGGGCGCCGGCGGTCAGGGCGCGGCCGAAGCGATGGCGCTGGGGCTATCCATCAGTCGGTTCGGCACGCCGGGCGCGGTGGCCGCGCTGGGCGTGGCCGGGCGTTTTGCGGGCGTGGTGGGCGCCGCGGGCAACGCCGTGCAGGCCTACACGGCCTTCCAGGGCGGAGACGCGCTCCAGGGAGGCATTCGCACCGCCGAGGCGCTCGGCGGCGTGCTGATGGCCATTCCATCGGGGTACACCCAGCTCGCCGGTGGCGCGTTGATGGCCGGGGCGCTGGCGACCGACCTCGGCGCCTGGGCCTTCGACCATCGTGGGCACGAGCGGCAGGTGGAGTCGTTCCTGCGAGGGGCGGGGCTGACGGCCGAGGAAGCGGCGCGCTTCGGAGACCTCTCGACGGCCCGCGACCGGAGCGAGCGGCGGAGCATCGGCCCGCTCTTCGCCGAGACCGCGCAGCGGCTCGGCCTGACGCCGCAGGCCTTCTTCTCGGCCATTCGGGGGCTGCCCGCGTCGCAGGCGCAGCGCGTGATGCAGTTCATCGACAACGTCGACCTGCAGAACGGGGTGGGTGGCCGGACCGTCGGGGTGCGCAATCAGTCCATCGACCGGAACCCGCGCGGGTGGACCGAGGCCAGCGGCGCCGAGATTCTCGAGCGGTTCCTCAGGGCGCAGGGCATCACGCTTCGCTGAAGCGACGGTGTCGGAGTCAGGCGGCCGAGGTGCGCAGGAGCGTCTCGAGGCGTCGCGCGAGCTCGGCGCCGTACTCTGCGCGCACGGCATCGAGGAAGACGTGGCTGAGCGGAGCGCACTGGTCGAGGAGTGAGGGCGCCTCGCGGGCCACCTGCACTCGGTCTGCGTGTTCGAGCGAGAGCGGTGTGCCGACCGGCTCCGTGAGGACCTCGTAGTCTCCGTAGAAGACGCCGTCGAAGCAGACGAGCCCGTCATGGACCTGCAGCGTGAGTTCGAGCTCGTCGCGGTGGAGTTCGATGGTCGAGAGGTACACGACGTGAAGCGCGTCGAACGGGCCGATGCTTGGGCCGTTGACGCCCCACTCGGAGAGCACCTCGGTCGGGTCGGCTCGGCCGTGGAAGAGGTGGAGGTAGAGCGGCATCGCACGACCCTGGCCAGGAACGCGCTCCCGCGCCACCTGGCCTCGTCACCGTTTGCGGAACTGCACGAAGAGATGGTCAGGCAGGAGGTTCTCGAGACGCCACTTCACGGTGATGGGCGCGTCGCCCTTCCAGCTCTGGAAGGTGGCCCGCCCACAGTAGGTGAAGGGAGAAGCGACGCCCTTCGAGTCCTTCTTCTGGGCTCGCACGAACAGGTGACCAGAAGGAAGAGCCGCTTCGGTGCTGCCGTGGGGCGCGGAACGAAGCCGACATTCCAGATCGCCTCGCTGAACTGCTCCCCGAAGAGGGCTGGAATCTGTTCGCGCGAGTAACTGCGCCACAGCTCGAGGCGGATCGGCGTTGCCCCAACCCGTTCGAGAACCCACTCGCCACCGCGGTTGACGAGCGACACTTGATGTTGGGTGCCGGGGCGAGCCGCGTCCGAACCGAACCAACCTCTCATGAGTGACGGCAGCTCGTTCTCCGTCTCGTCGAGCATCGTCACCGTTCGGAGCGCACCGGCCGCGAAGTCGGCCTGATACTCCTTCGAGTCGACTCGAACTTTCGTGAGGGCTTGCGGAAGCCCCGTAGACGCCAGCGGCACCCCAAGCGGTCACGGACTGGCCACGCGTGTCTCGGCAGCAGCCACAGCGCGACACCTCGAGACTCCGGCCACTGATCCGGCGTTTGGCTGCAGCGGTCCGGCCGAGGACTTCGAACGAGTCCTGGAAAGAAGGAACTCACGGTCTGGGCTTGATCCGGTTTGGTGGACACCTTTCGAAGCAAGTAGGGGTGTCACATGGAGACGGACGAGAAGCGGAAGAGGCCGAGGCGGAACTTCACT
>JALOQF010000637.1 GCA_025459425.1 Myxococcaceae bacterium
GCTGCAGCCGCCCGCCCCTCCCCCTGCCGCGACAGATCTCATCCTCGAGGAACCCCAGGTCATGCCTCCTCCCCCTCCCCGCGGCGGTGGCCGCAAGCCGCCCTCCGACGACTTCTCGCCCCCCTCGATGCCGCACGTCACCGCGCCCGAAGCGCCCCAGCCGCAGCGTGGCTTCGCGCCGGCGCCGCTCCCGCTCACCGCGGCCGTCTCGTCACCGCAGCCGATGCAGCTCAACCAGCCCGTCTCGAGCCCCTCGGGCATGGGGCCCGGCGGCAAGGGGCAGGACCTCGACCTGCGCTACCAGAAGTTCGACCCGCTCGGCTCGGGCCCGCTCGGCACCGTCTTCAAGGGCAAGCACAACGCGCTCGGCCTCGACGTGTGCGTGAAGGAGCTCAAGGACATCTTCGGCTACTTCTCGTTCTTGCAGCGCGGCGAGGTGATCAAGCGCCTGAAGAAAGAGCTCTGCGCCCAGGCGCAGGTGCGTCACTCGGCCATCGTGCAGATCGTCGACCAGAACACCGACGTGGCGCGGCCATACTTCGTGATGGAGCTCTGCAAGGGCAGCCTGCGCGAGAAGCTCGACGCCGCCGGGGGCAAGGGCATTCCGGTGCCGCAGGCCATCCGGTACTTCCTGCAGCTGGCCTACGGCCTGCGCGCCGCGCACCAGCAGGGCCTCACGCACCACAACATCAAACCCGAGAACGTGCTGTTCGACTCCTACGGCAACGTGAAGCTCGCCGACTTCGGCCTCTCGCGCGTCATCGAGGTCGACCAGACCAAGGGCATGCCCCAGGTCTTCGTCGGCACCGGCGGCATGGGCTACATGAGCCCCGAGCTCATCGCCCGCTCGAAGGACGTGGGGCCCTCGAGCGACGTCTACGGCCTGGGCATTCTGCTCTACGAGATGCTCACCGGGCAGATTCCCGGGCGCCGCTCGCCGCTGCCGAGCGAGATCAACTCGGACTGCCCCACCAAGCTCGACCCCATCTTCGACAAGATGACCCAGGACCGGAAGGACTCGCGCTACCCCGACTTCGAGGCGACGCTCGACGACTTCTACAACGCGTTCTCGGGCAAGGAGTACCTCACCAAGGGCGACGTGATTCTCTCGTCCGAAGTGCAGGGCGCCTGAGCGGGTCGTTTCGGTCACGCCTGGCTCGACACACCACTGACACCGCCGGGCGCCGTGCTGTCAGGCCCCGGCGTCTGGAGCCGTGTGGCCGCGTGTGCGCAAACGACTCCCCTGACAGCGTCGCGTTCCGTCTCTAGACTTTCTCCTGGTCGTTGCCCGCAGTGTTCCAGGCCGCCCGTCCTGTCCGCGTGTGTCGAGGTGTCGTGGTGATTGCCCCCGTTCGTTTCGTGCTGCTGTTCGCGCTGTGCGCGTCGTCTGCCTTCGCGCAGTTCGAGCTCGACCTGTCGGGCGGCGACGCGAAGCCCGAGCCGAAGGCCGCGAAGAAACCCGCGCCGAAGAAGGACGCCGCCCCGAAACCGGCCGAGCCCGTGAAGCCTGCCGACGAGCCGGTGCTCGATCTCTCGACGACGGCCGACGTGAAGCAGGTGCTGCTCCTGCCGCCCATCGTGCGGGTGACGCAGACGCAAGGTGGCTTCTCGGGCTTCGACACCAAGAAGACCTTCGAGAAGTTCGACTTCGCGGCCCACAAACGCTTCGTGGCGGCGCTCCAGAAGACCGTCGAGGGCAAGGTGCTCTCGGCCGAGGCGACCCAGGCCGCCATCACCAAAGAGGGCTTCACCGTGGCGCTCGCCCGCACGCCGGCGGGCCGCGCGAAGCTGGCGAAGGCCGCCGGCGCCGGGCAGGTCGTCACGCTCGAGTTCAACAAGGCGGGTGGCCTCGCCGCGACGGTGCACGACGCCGAAGGTGAGCCCAGGGGAGAGCCCTTCGTCGTCTCGAACGCCGCGGGCCTCACCCAGAAGAACGCCGACGAGCTGGCAGCGCTCCTGGGCAAGGGCCTCGTCGACTTGTCAAAAGAGACGCCGAAGGTGGCCGCGGCGGTCGTCGACACGCCGCCTCCGCCGCCGGTCGAAGAAGAGGTGCAGGACTCGCCGCCGCTCGAAGTCGCGCAGCCAGCGAAGAAGGGCTGGGCGCCCGACCCGGACAAGACGCGGGTGGTGGTGGCGGTGGGCGCGGGTGGCGTGCTGCGCGGCCTGTCGGTCGGCGGAGAGGCAGCCAACCAGCTCGCCGAGCTGCGCAACGCCGGGGTCGCGGGCATCGGCGTGTACGCGCAGGTGCAGCCGCTGCAGTTCATCTCGTCGCTCGCCGGCAGCCGCTGGGCCGACCTCGAGGTCGAGGTGCACTTCCGCCGGGCCTTCGTGCGCGCCACCGGTGTCGAGGGCGCCGTCACCGGCACGAACTGCTCGATGACCGATGACGACCTGCAGGTGCGCGGCACGTACCGGGTGAAGGTCGCCAGCGGCACCTACGCCCCCTCGGTGGGGGTCGGCGGCGGGTGGAGCCAGGAGCGCACGCTCTTCGACGCGTGCTCGTTGCCGCTCGTGTCGGCGACGTACCGTGGCATCGACGCGCAGCTGCGGGTGCACCAGCCCCTCTTCCGCAACCTGCTCGCGCTCGACCTCGCCTTCG
>JALOQF010000270.1 GCA_025459425.1 Myxococcaceae bacterium
GTCGACCATCTCGTGCATTGCGAGCTGTCAGCCCTGGCAGCAGTGCCGCCCCACCATCGATGGTGGCGTCTGTGACTCACTGAACCTGTCGCTCGCGTGGAACTCGCCCGATGCCGGCCTCGCGTTCAACACCGCCACCGTCCCCGCGCGCCTCACCGTCACGCGCACCGGAGGTCCGATTCCGTCGACGCTCACCAGCGTCCCCGTGTTCGGCCAGCCGGGGCCGAGCCAGGCCGGTCAAGGGCCGCTGTCGCCGTTGACCGGCTCGGCCGGCACGTACACTGGCGCCCTGCCCCTCTTCGCTCCCGATGCGGTGAACAAGACGTTCGTCGCGGGCTGGCCCGATGGTGGGCCGACCGCGACGCTGGTGATCGAGCGCGACACCACGCCGCCCGCGGTGTCGTTGTCGCTGCTGCCACGACCCACGACCGACCCCGATCCCGACCCGGTCGACCCGACCCGCTGGAAGCGCCACGAGACCGCGCTCCTTCGCGTCGACGTCTTCGGAGGTCGCACGGCCCTGGCGACCGACTTGTTCGTGCCTGACTCCGGAGTCGTCTTCACTGCGTCAGCAACCAATTGCTGCGGCACCGCGCCCACCTGCCGATGCTTCGAGCTTGGCCTGGGGCGCGCACCCGTGATCATCGGCGGCCGAATGAGCAACCCGGAAGAGCAGATTCGAGTCGCGGTGGCGCCCATTCGCGATGCGGTTGGAAATGCGTCGCCCGTTCAGGAAGACGTGTTCACGGTGAGCCGCTACTTCTGGTCTCGTCCGGTACCAAGCCCCGGCGCCCTCACCCTCGCTGTCGCCTCGGACGGAACCATCGTCACGACGGCGCAGAACGGGGTGGTCCAGGCGTACGAGCCCGATGGTGGCCTGTTGTGGAGCAACCCCCTCGGCCCCAACATCGTCTTCTTCTCAGCCCCCACCATCGGAGCCGCTGACGTCTACGTCTCGGTCCGAGAGCCGGGCTCGAGCCGCATTCAGCGGCTCAGCCTCAGCACGGGCATGGAAACTGGCCGGCTCTGCGACCAGTCCAACACCGAGGTCTTCGGCCCCATCACCCTGGGGACTGGAATCGTCGGTGCCGAGATTCCGTTCGCCGTTCGCGCGGGCCTCTTGAGTGTTGGCCTTGGCAGTTGCCCCGAGGGAAAGACCGATGAAGGCGCCAGCGCGGTCGTCGCCAGAAACGGTCCGACGCAGCTCGAGCTCTTCACCGCGGGCAGCACCGCACTCCACAAGTTGTCGTTCGATGGCTTCACGGTCGAAGACGCTGGCGTTCTTTCTGGTCCTTCGGGGAACCTCTTCCTCGCCGGTTCGCGTGTTGGTTGGCACAACATCTCGGCCATCGAGAGCGCCTCGTCGGTGGGTCCGCTGGCGGGGCCGACGATCAGCACGTCCCCAGAGGGCGCTCTGGTTCCTCCCGTGGTTTCGGGATCCACCGTGTTCGCGACGTCGAGTGTGTCGGGCCAGTTCGTCGCCTGCCCGTTCTCGAGCAGCACTGGCGTGTTCGGCGCGTGCGCCCCGTCACCCGTCACCGCTCCTGCGGGCTCGACCACCAGCCCGTACTTCGTCGGTGCCAGCGGCAAGATCCTCGAGATCGCCAACTCGACGGTTCGGGAACGGACGCCGAGCGGCGCCGTCGTCGGGTTGCCCTTCAACCTGCCTGCGAGCCCCACGATCGGAGCCGCAGCGCTCGTTCCCATGCGCAACCCGAACGGACTCAAGCGGTGCGGCACGGGTGTCGGGTTGCTCTACGTGCGGCTGCCGAACGAGCTCGCGGCCTTCATCGTCGACATCGAGGGCCTCGACGGTGCCGCGCCCTGGCCGATGTTCCGGCACGACCCGGCCAACAGCGGCTCCCTCAACCGCTCCCTCGCGCCCTGGTCGTGCCCGTGACGCACCCGCCATGAACCTGTTGTTGCTTCACCCCGGCGAGCTCGCCCCCGACGGCACTGCGGTGCTCACCGACCGACGGCTCGCGCACGCCCGCGAGGTGCTGCGCGTCGTCGAAGGCGACACCCTGCGAGTGGGCGTCAAGCACGGGCGCATCGGCACCGGCCGAATCCGCAGCTCGACGCCCGAAGCGCTCACGCTCGAGTGCACGCTCACCGACGACCCGCCGCCGCGCCCGGGCATCGACCTCATCATCGCCATTCCGCGGCCCAAGGCGCTCCGGCGCGTCATTCCCGCGATCGCCTCGCTCGGCGTCGATCGCGTCGTGCTGCTCAACGCCGCGAAAGTCGAGAAGAGCTACTTCGACGCGAAGGTGCTCTCGGCCGAAGCGCTCGACGCCCTCGTCGATCTCGGCCTCGAGCAGGCGAAGGACACCGTGCCCCCGCGCATCGAGGTGCGAACGCGCTTCCGCCCCTTCGTCGAAGACGAGGTGGGCACGTTCTTCCCCCAGGACGCGCTGCGCCTCGTGCCAGATCCGGGCGCCACCGAAGCTGCGCGCGCCATGCCCACCGACCGCCGGCTCGTCATCGCCATCGGCCCCGACGGTGGGTGGACGCCCTTCGAGGTCGATCTCCTGGCGCGCGCGGGCTTCATGCCGATTCAGCTGGGCCCCCGCGTGCTTCGTGGAGAAGTCGCCGTGCCGGCCGTGATCAGCGCGCTGCGTCCAGGCCTGGTCCTCGCCGTCGGTGGCGCCGACGAGACTTCAGCGCGATAACGCCTGGGCGATGACGTTCCAGAACGACAAGGCCGCCTCCGCGACGACCGAGAAGAAGCCCGACCCGAACAACCCCGAAGCGCTCGTGCGCTTCATGATGACGGAGTGGAAGCCGCAGTCGAAGCCGCTCCCCCGCCCCATTCCCTCGGCCCGGTTTCACGCGGCTCGCCGGCACGCGCTGTCGGCGAAGTTCCCCGGCGAGGTCCTCGTCATTCCCACCGGGCACGAGAAGGTGCGCTCGAGCGACACGTTCTACCGGTTCCGCCCGGGCTCCGACTTCTTCTACCTCACCGGCAACGCCGAGCCCGACGCGGTGCTGGCGCTCACACCACGCCCAGCCGGTGGCCACGACAGCCACCTCTTCGTCGAGCCGAACCCGGGGCGCTCGAGCGAGACCTTCTACACGGACCGCAAGAAGGGCGAGCTCTGGGTCGGCGCGCGCCTCGGCGTCGATCAGAGCCGCGCGCGCTACGGCGTCGACTTCGCGCACGGCCTGCCCGACCTGAAGGGCTTCCTCGAACAGCACCCGATCGCGCGGGTACTCCGGGGCTTTTCGGCCGGCGTCGATGCGCTCGTGCCCTCGAGAGACGACGGCAAACCCGACGCCGAGCTCGCGACGTTCCTCTCCGAACACCGCCTGGTGAAGGACGCGCTCGAGGTGAAGGAGCTCCAGACCGTCATCGACGCCACCCAGCGCGGGTTCGAAGACATCATCCGCCGCCTGCCGAAGGCGACCTCGGAGCGGGAGATCGAGGGCACCTTCAACCTGCGCGCGCGCCTCGAGGGACAAGACGTCGGCTACGGCACCATCGCCGCGTCTGGCGCGAACGCCTGCATCCTCCACTGGACGAAGAACCACGGCACGCTCACGAAGGGAGACCTGCTCCTCGTCGACGCCGGTATCGAAGGCCACGCGCTCTACACGGCCGACATCACGCGCACGCTCCCCATCTCGGGCCGGTTCTCGAAGGAGCAGCGCGCCATCTACGAGCTCGTCTGGAACGCCCAGCAGGCCGCCATCGCCGAGGTGAAGCCAGGCAACGACTTCATGGCGCCGAACGCCGCCGCCTCGAAGGTGCTCGCGCAGGGCCTGAAGGATCTCGGCATTCTGCCGATGAGCGTCGAGGAAGCGCTCGACCAGAAGCACCTCTTCTTCAAGCGCTACTCGCTCCACAACGAGAACTGCCTCGACCTCACCGCGAAGGGCCACAAGAACCTGTCGGCGAAGATCCCCAGCGAGGCCGGCGCCGTCGAGGCGTGGATGAAGCGGCTCTGGAAGTCGGCCCGCTAGTCGACCGATTCGCGCGTCGCCGGCGTTGCGCCCACCGTCGCGTCGAACGTCTGCCGGCCGATCTCCCGCCCATCTTCGGTGAGCACCCGCACGCGGTACGTCCCGGCCTTGTCGATGGTCGAGTACGCGAAGGTACGAAAGCCCGACTCGGTGCCGCCGGTGAGCGTCGCGCGGTACGGCTTGCCGCGCACGGTCCACCCCTTGTCTGGATCGTCGAAGGACCACTCGAACGACACGCTGTCGCGGAACTTGCTGGGCGCGAAGATGCGCACGAAGGCCCACGCCCGGCGCGCGGAGCAGAGCTGACCGTCGCCGCACTCCGCGTCCTTCGTGCACGGCGTCTCGGTGCGCTCGTAGCGAGGCTTCGCGAGACACACGCCGTCGGGGCTCGCCACGAAGTCCGCCGCCTCGTCGCGCCAGAACTGCCAGCCCGGCGCCGGCTGGTAGCGCAGCGTGTAGTGGATGCCGGTGTCGCTGCGCTGTGACGTCACCGACTCGTACAGCCCGATGTGCTTGAGCGAGAGCGGCACCGGCGGCACCGCGCCGAGGAGGTAGAGCAGGAAGAGCGCGCCCTGCACCACCAGCCCCGGCGCCACCGCGCGCTGGAACGTCCAGTTCGGGTCGTGCGTGAAGCGCGTGAAGACCTTCCACAGGCCGAAGGTGACGGCCGAGCCGATGACGATCGACACGTAGTACTGCCAGCTCGCCAGCTCGCCGACGACGACTGGCAGCAGGTACGCGAGGAACGACGTCGTCGCGAACGACAGCATCGCCACGCGCACGACGGGCCCCTGCTGCCGGAAGCGCGGCAGCTCGTTCGCGACGATGAGGCCCGCGAGGACGACCAGAAAGACGAACGACAAGAGCCCGCTCGAGGCGCGGAAGTAGAACACCATGAAGGCGTTCAGCAGCGTGCCGAGGAAGAAGTGCATCACCCACAAGCGAATGCTGGCGAGCTTGCCGAGGAAGCCGGTCGGCTCCTGACCCGACACGTGGAGCCGGTGGTCGATGAAGATGAGGCCACCCGACGCCACCAGGTACACCGCCTGGTGGATGAGCAGCGGCGTCGAGTCGATGCGGTGGAGCAACACCACGTCGAAGAGAAAGCCCGCGAAGAAGAACCCGAGCTCGAAGGCGACGTGGTTCTTTTCCTTGAAGGCCTTGAAGCGCGCGCCGAGGCGTTGCGGCGCTTCAGGAGGAGCGGTCGTCTCGCCCGCAGTCGACGGGATCACGCGGCGCTGGCGAAGCCCAGCATGGCGTCCGTGCGCAACCCGATTCGGCTCAACCGGCGTCGCGTCAGCAGGTAGACCCTCGTGCTCGTGACCGCGCCGAAGACGCTCGCAGACGTTCGCCGCCTGGCCATCGCCCGCACCCTGTTCGAGCCGACGTCGCTGCCGCGCGCGCTGGCCAGGCTGCGGTTCGTCCAGGCCGACCCGATCCGCGCGCCTGCCCGCGCGCAGGATCTGACGTTGCGCCATCGCGTCGCCGGCTACCGTGCGGGCGAACTGGAGCTCCAGTACCCATCGCTGCCCATCGAAGAAGACTTCTTCGTCAACGCCGGCTTCGTCACCCGCGAGCTGCATCGACTCATGCACCCGCGCACGCCCAGAACGCGATGGACGACGGCGCAGAACGCGCGCGCCGAGCGGGTGCTCGAGGTCGTTCGTGAATGGGGCACCGCGCACCCACGAGACGTCGAAGCGGCGCTGCAGCTCGGCACCGCGTCGAACTGGTTCGGCGGACGCTCGAACGTCACCACGCAGCTCCTCGATGGCCTGCACTACCGCGGGCTCCTGCGCGTCGCGCGCCGCGACGGCGGCATTCGGGTGTACGCGCTGCGCGACCCGACGCCCCCGCCAGACGATGCCGAAGCCGCGCACGACGCGCTCGTCGACGCTGTGGTGGCGCTCTACGCACCGCTCCCGGCGACGACGCTCGGCGCGCTCTTGAGTCGGCTCGGCGCAGGCGTTCCCCAGTGGCGCCACCTGCGCGCCCAGGCGCTCGCGCGCGCGAAGCGCCGGCTCCGGAGCTTCCGCGTCGGCGGCGTCGAGTGGTTCACGCCCGCCGACGAGACGGCGCGCTCAGGCCCCGTCGAAGACCGCGTCTGGCTGCTCGCGCCGTTCGACCCGCTCGTCTGGGACCGTCTCCGCTTCGAGGTGCTCTTCGGCTGGAGCTACCGCTTCGAGGCCTACACGCCCGCCGCGAAACGAACCCGCGGCTACTACGCGCTCCCGATGCTCTGGCGCGACGCGATGGTGGGCTGGGTGAACGCGAAGCTCGACGCCACGGGGCTCCACATCGAGCGCGGCTTCGTCTCGGGCCGGGCGCCGAAGGAGGCCCGCTTTCGCGGCGCGTTCGACGACGAGATCGATCGGCTCCGCGACTTCCTCGATCCTCCTCAGGAGTAGCGGTCGTCGCGCCACGGATGCGCGGTGTCGGAGTAGCCGCGCAGCTCCCAGAACCCGAGCTTGTTCTCGGTGAGCAGCTCGAGCCGGTTGATCCACTTCGCGCCCTTCCAGGCGTACAGCTGCGGCGTGATCATTCGCACCGGGCCGCCGTGCTCGCGGGTCAGCGGCTGCCCGTTCCACGTGTGCACCAGCAGCACGTCGTCCTTCAGGCACTCGAAGAGCGCGAGGTTGGTGGTGTACCCGTCGCTCGCGTGCGCCATCACGTACTGGGCCGAGTCTCTGGGCCGGGCGAGCGCGATGACGGTGGCGACCGAGACGCCGCGCCACGTCGAGTCCATCAGGCTCCAGGTGGTGACGCAGTGGAAGTCCGAGGTGTCTTCGACCTGCGGCAGCTCAGAGAACGCCTTCCAGTCGAGCGTGATCGGGTTCTCGACGGCGCCGTCGATTCGCAGGGCCCACTGATCCTTCGAGACATTGGGCTTCACGCCGAGATCGAGCACCGGCCACGACTTCGTGACGTGCTGGCCGGGCGGCAGCTTCGGCATGCCGTGCCGGTTGGCCGAACCGGAGCCCATCGGCTTCGGGTCACTCACCGACGGCGACGCCTGGATCTTCCCCAGGTGCCGCTCGCGGAGCTTCATGCGCGCGTCGACGATGCGGCGCTGCTTGTCCTCGGCCGACTCCGACATGACGCGCTCAGCCCTTCACGAGCTGCTCGAGCTCACCGCGCTCGGCCAGCTCGGCCACGATGTCGCTGCCGCCGATGAACTTTCCCTTGATGTACACCTGCGGAATCGTCGGCCAGTTCGAGTACGCCTTGATGCCGTCGCGCACGTCGGGCTCCTTGAGCACGTCGACGGTGTAGAGCGGCCCCAGCGGCTGGAGGCACTGCACCGCGCGCGCCGAGAAGCCGCACAGCGGGAAGAGCGCGTTGCCCTTCATGTAGATGACGATGGGGTGCTCGGCGATCTCCTTGTCGAACCGGGCCTTGAGTGCGTCGCTGATCATCGCTTCACCTTTTCCCATTGTTCGGGCGTGTAGGTCTTGAGAGCCAGGGCGTGCAGCTCGCCCGTCGCGAGCACGTCCTGGAGCGGGGCGTACACCTGCTGGTGCTGCTGCACCATCGACAGCCCGACGAACGTGGGGCTCACCACGCGCGCCTCGAAGTGATCGCCGGTGCCGGTGGTGTCGCGGAACTCGACCACGCTCCCGGGGAGCGCCTGTTCGATTCGGGCCTTCAGCTCGTTGGGATCCAACATCAGTTCCTGATGCCTCCGGTGGTGACCAGCATGGCCGGGTCGACGCCCATGCTCTTAATGACCTCGCTCCAGACGTGCTCGGGTTCGCCGAGGAGCACCACCTCGCGGCGCGCCTCGGTGAAGAGCCAGCTTCCCTGCTCGATCTCCTTCTCGAGCTGGCCGGGGCCCCAGCCGGCGTAGCCGAGACAAAAGCGCAGCCGAATCGAGGGCGACTTGAGCAGGGGCTCGAGGGCGTCGGTGGTGACCGAGAGAAAGAGCCCCGGGAGCAGTGGCGCGCGCTCCTCGACGGACTCGTCGTCGTGCAGCACGAAGCCCCGGTACGGCTCGACGGGCCCGCCGACGAAGATGGGGTCGAGCTCACGGCCCGGGGCGATCTCGAGCTTCTGCGACCTGCCGAGATCCGAGAACGTCAGCTCGGCGGTGCGGTTGATGACGAGGCCCATGGCCCCCTCGTCGTTGTGCTCGAGCATCAACACGACGGTGCGCGCGAAGTTCGGGTCGAGCATCTGCGGCATGGCGATGAGAAACCCGGGAGCGAGCGCCTTCACGACTCGCAGTATACGGGCCTCATGCGTGCACTGGTGAACCGGAAGGCAGGCGGCCCCGACGTTCTGACGGTGGAGGAGCGGGCCGACCTCTCCCCCGCCCCGAGCGAGGTCCGGGTGCGGGTCAAGCGCGCGGGGCTCAACTTCGCTGACATCTCGGCGCGGGTGGGCCTGTACCCCGACGCGCCGAAGTTCCCCATGGTGATGGGCTACGAGGTCTCGGGCATCGTCGACGGCGTCGGCAGCGGCGTGACCACCTTGAGAGACGGCGACCGCGTGACCGCGCTGTGCCGCTTCGGTGGGCAGGCCTCGATGGTCTGCGTGCCGGCAGCGCAGGTCCGCCGCATGCCCGACGCGATGTCGTTCGACGAGGGCGCGGCCCTGCCGGTGAACTACCTCACCGCCTACCAGATGCTCTTCTGGACGGCCCCGCTGCTCCCCGGCATGTCGGTGCTCGTGCACATGGCCGCGGGCGGCGTGGGCCAGGCGGCGATTCAGCTCTGCAAGACGGTGCCGAACGTGACGATCTACGGCACCGCCTCGGCCGGAAAGCACGAGTTCCTCCGGCAGAGCGGCGTGCACCACCCCATCGACTACCGCACGCAGGACTACGCGGCCGAGGTGATGCGGCTGACGAAGGGCCGCGGTGTCGACCGCATCCTCGACGCCCTCGGTGGCAAGGACTGGGAGCGCGGCCTCTCGGCGCTCCGCTCCGGCGGCACGTTGTTCGCGTTCGGCTGGGCGAACATGATCGACGGCGAGACGCGCAGCCTGCTCCACGTGGCGAAGCAGTTCCTCTCGATGAAGAAGTGGTCGCCCATGGAGCTGATGGGCCTCAACAAGGGCATCATCGGCATCAACCTGGGCCACCTCTGGCACGAGGTGGAGCTCATCGGCTCGCACCTCGAGGCGCTCTTGCGGCTGTACGAGCAGGGGGCGATCAAGCCGCACGTCGACCGCGTCTTTCCGCTCTCGAAGGCCGGCGAGGCGCACGCGCACGTGCAGGCGCGGAAGAACGTCGGGAAGGTCGTGTTCGACTGCGAGGCGTGAGCCTCAGCGACCCAGCTCGCGCTCGATGGCCTTGCGAAAGGCCTCTTCCGGCTGCGCGCCCGTCAGCATCAACCCATTGATGAAGAAGGCTGGCGTCCCGTTGACGCCCAGCTTCTCGCCGGCCTGCCGATCCTTCTCGACGAGCGCGCGCATGCGCCCCGACTCGAGGCAGGTGACGAAGGGCTTCACGTCGAGCCCCAACGTGAGCGCGTGCGCCTTGAGCGCCGTCTCGTCGAGCTCGCGCATGTTGGCGAAGAGGTGATCGTGGAACTCCCAGAACCTCCCCTGCTCATCGGCGCAGGCGCTGGCCTCGGCGGCCTTCGGCGCGAGCGGGTGGTTCGCCAGCGGGAAGTGCCGGAAGACGACGCGCACGTCGGCCGGATACTCGGCGGCCACCTTCTTCACCGTGTCCGACGCCTTCGCGCAGAACGGGCACTGGAAGTCGGCGAACTCGACGATGACGACCTTCGCCGACGAAGGCCCGCGGCTGGGCCCGCTGCCGTCGACCTGCTTGCGCGGCTTGTCGGGAGGCGTCAGCAGCACCTCGTAGCCCGCGCGGCGCTTGAGCTCGTCGAACAGCTCACGCGCGCGCTTCATCTTGCCTTCACGCTGCAGGGCGCGCCGAAGCTGCGGCTTCACCTCGGCGAAGGTGGCCTCTTCCGGCAGGTTCTTCTTCACCCGCGCGAAGAGTTCCTGCAGCTCGCCCTCGGTGGGCTCCCGCAGGCCGGTGTCGAGGCGCTGCTCGATCCACACGTCGGCGTCGACGCGCTCCTTGCGGGCCTCGGCCTCGACGAGGATCTCGACGGCGATGCGCTCGGCGGTGTCGGTGCGCAGCTCGTAGAGCTGATCCTGCAGCTTGAAGAAGTCGTCACCCGCGCGCTTGTCGACCTCGGACTGGCGAATGATGCGCTCCCCGACGCGCGCGACGGGTGGGTCGGCGACGGGCACGGCGGGGTGCACCTCGCTCGACTTTGGGGTGGTGGCGCAGGCCGCGAGCGCGGCGAACAGAATGAAGAACGGGCGACCCATGGGCTGAGAGCGTGACATGGGCGCCAGGCGGCGGCTACCGACCTCGTCGGCCTGCCCGAGCGAGCAGCGCCAGGCCCCACCACAGCCACGGCCCCGACGGACCCGACGAACAGCCGCAGCCCACCCGGAAGGCGCGCTCCGGCTGCCCTCCATCGACCTCGGCTCCAGCATCTCGGCGTCCCGCATCGGGCTCGGGCCCTGCGCCGGCGTCGACCTCGGGGCCTGCGTCGGGCGGACACGGGGCCGCCTCGAACGCGCCGAGATCGGGCGCACCCCCGACGAACCGCCCGCCGTCGACGCCCCGGAGCGGTTGCTCGGCGCCCAGGTCGACGCCGCGATCGACGGCGCCGCTCCCGCACGCCTCGAGCCGCACGTCCGTCGGGGCCTTCAAGAAGCGCGGGGCGGCATCGATGACGTTCCCCGCATCGCAGTCGACGCACGGTGCCGGAACGCCGAAGAAGCCGTTCGAGTCGACGATGGCGCCAGGCCCCACCGGCCCCAGCACGCCCGCCACGCTGTCGACGAAAAGGTTGTTGCGCACGTCGACGAGCTGCAGCCCATCGACGCGGATCGCCGCGGTGCGGTACCCGATGAAGGTGTTGTGGAACAGCCGCGTCGTCGACGACCGATCGTACAGGTACACGCCAAGCCCAGCGCCCACCGTGCGGAACACGTTGCCGACCACCCGGTTGTCCGTCGAGCCCTGCCCATCGCCGATGGTGACCCCGATGCCGGCGTCGTGATCGAACACGTTGTCGCGCACGACGTTGTCACGCGCGCCGGTGAAGATGCCCAGGCCGCTCCCGATGAAGGTGTTGCCCTCGACTCGCACGTCGGTCGACTCGCCCGCCAGCCGCATCGCCAGGTACGAGTTCCCTTCGAAGCGGTTGTCGATGACGTCGACGCAGCCCTGGAACGAGACGAAGACGTCGTCGGCGCTGACGCCGAGCCGGTTGTTGTCCTGGAAGCGGTTCCGCGCCACCACGCTCCGCGGTGCGTGGCAGGCGGTACCGGGCCCGTACCACCGCACGCCGGCGACCTCGTTGAGCGAGAAGACACTGTCGACGATGCGCTGTCCGCCGCCGAGGCCCTGGAAGAGCACGCCGCCGCCCGAGTTCGAGGTGATGACGCACCGCTCGACCGTCACCCGCGCGTCGTTGCGAACGAACACCGCCGTGCCGGGCCCGTAACCGCCCCCGCGAAAGTTGCGCACGGTGAGGCCGACGAGCTCGACGTCTCCCCGAACGTCGAAGCCCCCGATGTCGGGCACGTCGCGGCCGTCGATGATCACGCCCGCATCGGGGAACCCCTCGATGCGCAGGCCTCCGGGATCCTCGAGCGGCGGGAGCGCGCCGCGGAGCCGAATCTCACCGACCGATGGCTCGAAGGTGATGACGTCTCGGCTCGCGCTCGCGTTCGCGCGCACGAGGCAGTCTCGCAGCGAACCGGCGGGAACGTTCGCCACGTCGTCTGCCGTGGTCGAGACCCGGGGGCATTGAGCCAGCGCGCCCTGGCCTGCAACCCATGCGACGAGCGCCGCGACCGGCCCCAGCCAGGCGCAAACCCGAAGCCGCTTCACGGCGGCGCGTCACCTGCGGCGCGGGCGCCCGCGACACACCCGCCCACCGATGGCGCGCCCTTCGAGGGGCTCTGCAGCCAATGGTCCTTCGCGTCGACGAACCGCTCGCAACGCTGCTGCTGGGGGCACTGGAGATCGGCCTCGCAGGGGTCGACGCACGCACCGGGCGTGGCGAACCCATCGGCCGCCGGCACCACCAGGCACCGCTCGGACGACGGGCAGTCACCGTGGACGAGACACGGGCCGTGCGAGCGCTTCACGGTCGGCCCGCGCGCCAGGTACGCGCCGATGACGCTCACCACGAGCAACACGGGGATGAGGTAGCGCGCCCAGTTCACGACGGGGTGGGGATCACTTCGGGCGCGGTGCGGAAGAAGTCTTCGGGCCGCTCGAGCTTGAGCGCCTCACGCAAGACCTCGTCGACGGTGTCGACCATGACGATGCGCAGCGCCGAGCGCACGTTCTTCGGCACGTCCTTGAGGTCCTTCTTGTTCTCTCGCGGAATGACGACGGTCTTGATGCCGAGGCGGTGCGCGGCGAGGCACTTCTCCTTGAGTCCGCCGATGGGGGTGACGCGCCCGCGCAGCGTGATCTCGCCCGTCATGGCCACGTCGCGCCGCACGGGGATCTTCGTGATCGCCGACACCAGCGCCGTCGCCATCGTCACGCCCGCCGACGGCCCGTCTTTGGGGAACGCGCCGGGGAAGTGAATGTGCATGTCGTTCTTCTCGAAGAACGCGTCGTCGATGCCCAGCCGCCGCGCGCGCGTGCGCACCCAGGTGACCGCGGCCTGGGCCGACTCCTTCATCACGTCGCGCAGCACGCCGGTGACGATGAGCTTGCCCTTGCCGGGCATCGTGGTCGCCTCGGTGTGGAGCACCTCGCCGCCGTACTCCGTCCACGCGAGCCCGTTCACCATGCCGACCTGATCGGTCTTCTCGTTCTTGTCCTTCGGTACGCGCGCGACGCCGAGGAGCTTCTTCACCCGCCTGCGGTCGACGGTGATGGGGCCCTTGTCGCCGCCGATCACCTCGCGGGCCACCTTGCGGAAGACCGACGCCACCTCGCGCTCGAGGCTGCGCACACCCGACTCGCGCGTGTACCGGCGGATGATCGTCTTGAGGCCGAGCGTGGTGAGGTGAACCTTCGTGTCCTTGAGCCCGTTCGCCTCCTGCTGCTTGGGGATCAGGTACTTGCGCGCGATGTTGAGCTTCTCGTCTTCCGTGTAGCCGGCGATGCGGATGATCTCCATGCGGTCCTGCAGCGGCTGGGGGATCGTGTGCATCGAGTTCGCCGTGCAGACGAACATCACCTTCGAGAGATCGAAGTCGAGATCGAGGTAGTGATCGTTGAAGGTCGCGTTCTGCTCGGGGTCGAGCACCTCGAGGAGCGCCGCCGACGGGTCGCCCCGGAAGTCCGACGACATCTTGTCGATCTCGTCGAGCAGGATGACCGGGTTCGCCGACTCGGCCTTCTTGAGCGACTGAATGATCTTCCCCGGCATCGCGCCGATGTACGTGCGCCGGTGCCCCCGAATCTCGGCCTCGTCGCGCACGCCGCCGAGCGACATGCGCACGAACTTGCGCCCGAGCGACTTGGCGATGGAGCGGCCCAGCGACGTCTTGCCGACGCCGGGCGGGCCGACGAAGCACAGGATCGGCCCCTTGAGCTTCCCGACGAGCTGCTGCACCGCGAG